>NZ_JAUOSD010000008.1:0-178833 GCF_030548265.1 Marinovum sp. 2_MG-2023
GGCAAGATCTGTGTGGTCGAGGTCGAGGAAATCGTGCCGCGCGGCAGCCTTGACCCCGATCACATCCACCTGCCCGGTATCTATGTGCACCGGATCATTCAGGGCGACCACGAAAAACGCATCGAACAACGGACCGTTCGGAAAAGGGAGGACGCACAATGAAAAGTGGGAACCGGTTTTCATGCCCGTGCGTCGACCAACAAAAAAGGGAGGAAGCCTGATGCCTTGGGATCGTAATCAGATGGCGGCGCGCGCCGCACAGGAACTCGAAGACGGCATGTATGTGAACCTTGGCATCGGCATTCCGACGCTGGTGGCGAATTACGTCGGCGACAAGGACATCACCCTGCAATCGGAAAACGGCATGCTGGGCATGGGCCCCTTCCCGTTCGAGGGCGAAGAAGACCCCGACCTGATCAATGCGGGCAAGCAGACGATCACCGAACTGGCGCGGACGTCCTATTTCGACAGCGCCACCAGCTTTGGTATGATCCGCGGCGGCAAGATCGCGGCGGCGATCCTGGGCGCGATGGAAGTGGCGGAAAACGGCGACTTGGCGAATTGGATGATTCCCGGCAAGCTGGTCAAAGGCATGGGCGGCGCGATGGATCTTGTGGCCGGTGTTGGTCGCGTCATCGTGGTGATGGACCACCAGAACAAACATGGCGATTCCAAAGTGTTGAAAGCCTGCACCCTGCCGCTGACCGGGCGCAGCGTCGTTGACCGGATCATCACCAACCTCGGCGTGCTGGACGTGGTCGAAGGTGGGCTTAAAATCGTCGAATGCGCCGATGGCGTCACAGAAGCAGACCTGCGCGCCGCAACAGAAGCGACCATACTCTAACATCGAAACGCCAGCCTTGGAGAAATCTATGACGGATATGAACGGAAAAACCGCAATCGTGACCGGATCAACGTCGGGAATTGGTCTGGGGCTGGCACGCGGTTTCGCCGCCGCCGGGGCGCATGTCGTGCTGAACGGTTTTGGCGATGCAGCGGAAATAGAGGCCACGCGGCGGGAATTGGACGGCCTTGGCGCCGGTCGCGTGATCTATGACGGTGCCGATATGACAAAGCCGGACCAGATCGAGGCGATGGTCACCACCGCCGCCGCCGAATTCGGCAGGGTTGATATTGTGGTCAATAATGCCGGTGTTCAAACCGTGTCACCGGTCGAAGACTTCCCCAAGGACCGTTGGGACATGATCATCGACATCAACATGAATTCGGCGTTTCATGTGGTGCGTGCGGCGGTTCCGCATATGAAATCAGCAGGTTGGGGGCGGATCATCAATATCGCTTCGGCGCATGGGCTGGTGGCGTCGCCGTTCAAATCCGCCTATGTCACCGCGAAACACGGGGTTGTCGGTCTGACCAAGACCGTCGCGTTGGAGGTCGCGCAGGACGGTATTACCTGCAATGCGATCTGCCCCGGCTATGTCCTGACGCCCCTGGTCGAGTCGCAGATCCCCGACACCGCCAAGGCGCGCGGCATGACCGAAGAAGAGGTCAAGCGCGACGTGCTGTTGGCGGCGCAATGGACCAAGAAATTCGTCACCGTAGAGCAGCTTGCCGGGGTTGCGCTGTTTCTGTGTTCCGATGTCGCGGAAAACATCACCGGAGTCGCCCTGCCGGTTGATGGCGGCTGGACGGCGGCCTAGACATGAGTATGCGCAACAAAATCGTATCCGCGGCAGAGGCCGCTGCATTGGTCAAGGATGGTGATGTTGTCACGACCTCGGGATTCGTCGGCATCGGGGTGCCGGATGAATTGCTGGCCGCGGTTGAGACACGTTTTCTGGACACTGGCCATCCACGTGACTTGAGCCTTGTGTTTGCCGCAGGGCAGGGCGATGGCAAGGATCGGGGGCTGAACCGGTTGGGCCACCAAGGTTTGCTGAAACGGGTGATTGGCGGCCATTGGGGGTTGATCCCCAAGGTCGCGGCGCTGGCCGTATCGGGCAAGATCGAGGGCTGGAACCTGCCGCAGGGCTGCATCAGCCAGCTGTATCGCGATATTGCGGCGGGCAAGCCGGGGATGCTGTCCAAGGTGGGGTTGGAAACCTTTGTTGATCCGCGTCTGGGTGGCGGCGCGATCAACGATATTTCGACCGCACCGCAGGTCGAATTGATGCAGATCGGCGGCGAAGATGTGCTGTTTTATCCGGCGCAGCGGCTGAGTGTGGCGTTGTTGCGCGGCACCACGGCGGATGAAGCGGGCAATATCACGATGGAGCGCGAGGCGCTGACCATCGACAATCTGGCGCAGGCGATGGCGGTCAAGAATTCCGGCGGCGTGGTCATTGTTCAGGTCGAACGCGTCGCCCGTGCGCGCACACTTGCCGCGCGCGAGGTGCATATTCCCGGAATTTTTGTCGATGCCGTTGTGGTGTCGAAACCGGAAAACCACGTCCAGACCTATGCCACCGCATTCAGTCAGGCCTTTACCAATCGCATCCGCCCGCCCGAAGGGGAAATGCCGCCGATGCCGCTGGACGCGCGCAAGATCATTGCCCGGCGCTGTGCCTTTGAATTGCCGATCAACGGGGTGGTCAATCTTGGGATTGGCATGCCCGAAGGCGTGGCCTGTGTCGCTGCCGAAGAGGGGTTGTTGGATCATCTGACCCTGACGGCAGAGCCGGGGGTGATTGGCGGGCAACCGGCCTCGGGGTTGGATTTTGGCGCGGCGGTCAATACCGATGCGGTGATCCCCCAGAACAACCAATTTGATTTCTACGACGGCGGCGGGCTTGATCTGGCCTGTCTTGGGCTGGCGCAGGCCGACCAAACCGGCAACGTCAATGTCTCGCGCTTCGGGCCGCGACTGGCCGGGGCGGGCGGATTTATCAATATCAGCCAGAACGCCCGCGCGTTGGTCTTTGCCGGAACGTTCACCGCCAAGGGGCTGGTGGTCGGGATTTCCGAACAGGGTGTCGATATTCAACAGGAAGGCACACATCGCAAGTTCCTGTCTTCGGTCGAACAGATCACATTTTCCGGTGCACGGGCGGCGCGGCTGGGGCAGAAAGTGCTCTATGTGACCGAACGCTGTGTGTTCGAGCTGACCACCGAGGGGCTGAAGCTGATCGAAGTGGCGCCGGGCATCGACCTTGACCGGCATGTGCTTGCGCTGATGGATGTGCCCCCGATCCTGGACGAGGTACAGGAGATGGATGCCCGGATCTTTGCCGAGGGTGAAATGGACCTGCGCACCAACCTGCTGCATCTGGATTTGCCGGATCGGGTGGCGCTGGACGCGGGGCGCGACCGGCTGTTCCTCAACTTTGAAAAGATGCGCGTCAGAAGCGAGGGGGATGTGCGTCGGGTCGGCGAATTGGTGGCCGGAACCTGCGCCGCGTTTGGGCGGCGGGTTGATGTGGTGGTGAACTATGACGGTTTTCGGATTGATGAAACGCTGGAGGCCGGTTGGGCGCGCATGGTCGCGGATCTGACCGGGAAATACTATGGCACCGTGTCGCGATATTCCGGATCGGCCTTCATGCGGATGAAACTGGGCGAGGTTTTTCCAGACGCGCGCACCCATATCTTTGAAACGGGCCAGCAGGCGCGCGCCTTTCTGGATTAAAGGCGCGCAGCGGGTCGGGTGTCATTCGACAATGGTCATTTCGGCTTCGAAACGTTTCCAGTTCTTGACGTAGTTGTCGGCAGGTTTGCGCAGCGTGGCCAGCCCCTCTTCGCCAAGCGCGCGCACGACTTTGGCCGGCGATCCCATGACGAGGGAGCCGTCCGGGATCTCTTTGCCTTCGGTCACCAGAGCGCCCGCGCCGATCAGGCAGTTTTTGCCGATTTTGGCACCGTTCAGGATGGTCGCCCCCATGCCGATCAGGGTGCCGTCGCCGATGGTACAGCCATGCACAATCGCGCGGTGCCCGACGGTGACGCCCTTGCCGATGATCGCCGGAAAACCGGGATCGGCATGGATCATGGCGTGTTCCTGAATATTGGTGCCGTCGCCGATGCTCAGCGGTTCCTTGTCACCGCGCAGGACGGCCCCGAACCAGATGCCAACATCCCGCCCCAACCGCACGTCCCCAATGACATGCGCGCCCGGGGCGACCCAATAGGTGCCGGGACCGGCGGTTTGCGGCGCAATGTCGCCAAGTGCATAGATCGTCATTCAACAGGTTCCTTTTCAAAGGTCCGAACAGGCAGGATTCTGTGGCCGCCGGGACGGTCAGGTGCTGCCCCGTTCGATGAGTTCAAAGCCAAGGTTGATTTTCTGGGGGGCGCTGTCGGGGGTTTTGGCCCGGCGCAGGATGCTCTGTGCGATCAGACGGCCCATTTCTTCGTGCGGGGGGCGAATGGTTGTCAGGGGCGGGCGGCTGGCCACGGTGGGATCAAGATCCCCGAACCCAATGACCGAAATGTCCCCGGGCACGTGCCGACCCTTGTCTTGCGCAGCGGTCAGCCCGCCAAGCGCCACGGCATCGCCGGAAAAGGCCACGCCATCGACATCGCGGAATTCTGTCAAAATCTGCTGCATGATCGCAATACCGGCGGCGGCGTTGCGTTCGCCCACTTCCATCACCCGCCCCGTGACCCCGTCATGGCCTGCGACCACCGCCATAAAGGCATCGGCACGGACCTTGGCGCGGGGATCACGCGCCAGTTGGTGCCCGACAAAGACAAGGTTGCGGCGCCGCTTTTTAATCAGATGCTGCGCCACGGCGCGGCCCGCGCCCTCCATCGAGAAGCCAATGACATTGTCCAGCGGCCTGTCGGTGTAATCCCACATCTCGTAGACCGGGCAATTCGCCCCCAAAAGCAGGCGCATTGCATCGCGGCTGTGATGAATTCCCGTCACAATCAGGGCCACGGGGTTCCAGCGCAAAAAGGCCTGAATGGCCTGTTCTTCGCGCAGCGGGTCATAGTCATGGGTGCCCATCATCAACTGAAGGCCCGATATTTCCAATTCCGACGACATCGCCTGAAGCGACTGGCTGAAAAACGCATTGGCCAGCGTTGGCACCACCACGCCGACAATCGGCGACTGTGCACCCGCCATGGAACTGGCAATCGGGCTGGGGGCATAGCCCAGTCGTTTGACGGCCTCCTGAACGCGGGCCGTGATGTCCGGCGACGCTGCGCCGGGGGTGCGCAACACACGCGACACCGAAGCGAGTGAGACGCCAGCGGCGGCGGCAACATCCTGCATACGGACCTGTTTGCGGCTTTCAGGGGTCTCTTTTTCCACGGGGCTTATCCGATTCCATTTCTTAGAGAACGCTTACACCGTTAGGCGAGAATTTTCAAATAATGGTGCATAGCCATAGAATTTCCGCGACTATTTGGCGGTAAGTGCATGAAATAGTCTGTGAAAGCGCTTTCACAATTTCCGTGATTACAAGGAACCTTCCCAATTTCTGGCGGCGTGACATCCGGGGCTCTTGTCGGTTTTCGGCCATATCGCTGTTGCTGGCGGCAGAGTGATAGGGTAACGCTCCGGTATGTTATGTTATAACATGCCGAATCAAATTGACCCACTGGTCGCAATAACCCGGAGATCCCCCATGCCACTCAAATCGGCCAAACATATCAGCGCGATCGCCATTTGCGCGTCGATCGCGTTGACCCCTGCTGTGTTCGCTGAATCCAGCAAGGCGCACGACAGCGCCCACAGCCATTCCGCCGAAGACATCTACAAAGGCATCTTTGATGACGATCAAATCCAGCCGCGTGACTTGTCGGATTGGGCCGGAGACTGGCAGTCGGTCTATCCGCTTTTGCTGGATGGATCTTTGGATGATGTGATGGCGGACAAGGCGGCGCATGGCGACCGCACCGCCGCCGAATACAAAGCCTATTACGAGGTCGGATATGCCACCGATGTAGAGCGCATCCTATTCGAAGGCGACACCGCCACCTTCTTTCGCAACGGCGCGCCGTTTCAGGCCCGGTACAAAAACGACGGTTACGAAGTATTGACCTATGACTCGGGCAATCGTGGCGTGCGCTATGTGTTTGCAAAGGTCAGCGGCGATGCCGACGCGCCGGCGTATTTTCAGTTCAGCGATCACCGCATCGCACCGGCCAAGTCGGATCACTACCACCTCTATTGGGGCGATGATCGCGCGGCCTTGCTCGAAGAGCTGACGAATTGGCCGACCTATTATCCGTCCGACCTCAGCGGCGCTGACATCTCGGCGGAGATGCGCGCGCGTTAAGCCCGGGCACCGGGGCATGTCGGGTGACATGCCCCAACCACCACTTCCATCAAACGAGCGATTGTTCCCCATGAAAACGCAAGATTCCCGCCTTCCTGTCACCGTGCTTTCCGGCTTTCTTGGTGCTGGCAAAACCACGCTTTTGAACAGCGTCCTGAACAACCGGGAAGGGCGGCGCGTTGCTGTGATCGTGAATGACATGTCCGAGGTCAACATCGACGCCGATCTGATCCGCGAAGGCGGTGCCGATCTGAGCCATACCGATGAAACACTGGTTGAAATGTCGAATGGATGTATCTGTTGTACCCTGCGCGATGATCTGCTGCTTGAGGTGCGGCGGCTCGCCGGTGAGGGGCGATTTGACTATCTGTTGATTGAATCTTCCGGCGTGTCAGAGCCCCTGCCGGTGGCGGCGACCTTTGATTTCCGCGACGAAGAGGGCCAGAGCCTGTCGGATGTGGCACGGCTGGATACGATGGTCACGGTTGTGGACACGATGAACCTTCTCAAGGATTACGCCAGCCATGATTTCCTGAAAGACCGGGGGCAGGAGATTGGCGATGCCGACGACCGGACCCTGGTCGATCTTCTGGTGGATCAGATCGAATTTGCCGATGTGGTTGTCCTGAACAAGGTCAGCATTGCCGGCGCAGAGCGGTTGGATGCGGCGCGCAAGATCATTACCGCGCTGAACCCCGATGCAAAGATCGTCGAAACCGACTATAGCGCTGTGCCGCAGGACCGGATTTTCGACACCGGCCTGTTTGATTTTGAAACCGCGCATGAACACCCCCTTTGGGCAAAGGAACTCTATGGTTTCGCGGACCATGTGCCAGAGACCGAAGAATATGGTGTTTCGTCCTTTGTGTATCGCGCACGGCGGCCATTCCACCCGCAAAAGATCCATGATGTGCTGAATGGCGCGTTGCCGGGTGTGCTTCGCGCAAAGGGTCATTTCTGGATTGCGACCCGGCCGGATTGGTTGGCCGAATTTTCCCTGGCCGGCGCGCTAAGCTCGGTGCGACCGCTGGGCAAATGGTGGGCAAGCGTGCCCCAGGACCGACGCCCCAACCATCCAGAGGCCATCGCCTATCTGGAGCGGCATTGGGCAGAGCCATTCGGGGATCGCAGACAGGAATTGGTTCTGATCGGGTCCGGCATGAACAAGCCAGAGATCACTGCCGCCCTTGATGCGGCATTGCTGGATGACGACCAGATGGCACAGGCCGAGGATTGGCCGAAATTGCCCGATCCGTTCCCGAATTGGCGCGAGGCCCCGGCGGCAGCATGACACAGGTTGCGTTCAGCCAGTGACGGCACCCCGTGCCGAAGGGCGTGCCAGAACGACAGCAGCGGGCCGTTGATACGGCCCGCTGGCGGTTTCGGACAAGTGCAAAGGCGGCTTATGCTGTGCCTTTGCGGGCGATCAGGTTGGTCAGGATCTTTTTGACCGGAAATGCCGTGGCACAGAGCAACAGAACCCCAATCCCCAACAATGCCGCGCTGCCGGGCCGTTCGAGAAAGACCAGTGGATCGCCCCGCGACAGCAACATGGCGCGGCGGAAATATTCCTCCATCATCGGTCCCAGAACAAACCCGATCAGCATCGGGGCCGGTTCAAACCGGAACAGACGCAGCACATAGCCAATGACGCCAAAGGCCAGCGTCGCCCATACATCGGTCAGCGAATTAGAAATGCCGTAAACCCCGACACAGATCATCATGATCACCGTGGGATAAAGATAGTAATGCGGCACCCGCAGCAGACGCACCCAGAGGCCGATCAACGGGATGTTCAGCACCAGCAAGAACAGATTGCCAAACAGAAAGCTGACAACCAGCCCCCAGAACAGGTCCGGGTGATCCGAAATCAATCGCGGCCCCGGCGTAATGCCGTGGATCATCAGCGCGCCCAACATCAGCGCCATGGTGGTTGATCCGGGAATGCCCAGTGTCAGGGTTGGAATGAATGCGGTCTGTGCCGCAGCATTATTGGCCGCCTCCGGCACGACAACCCCCTCGATTGCGCCTTTGCCAAAGTTGTCCTTGTTGCGGCTGACGCGTTTTTCCAGGGCATAGCCGACAAAGCTGGCCACGGTCTGACCGGTGCCGGGCAGGGTGCCGAAAAACGCGCCAATGGTGGACCCGCGCAGCGCCGGCAGAAAGCTGCGCCGCCATTCGCCCCAGCTGGGATAGATGTCGCGCCCGCGCAGGGTCTGGCCGGCATAGCTTTGGGTGGCGCCGCGCAGCGATATCATGACCTCGGAAATGCCGAAAAGCCCCATGGCCACCACGACCAGCGATACCCCGTCCCGCAATTCGGCAATGCCGCCAGTGAACCGGGTGTCGCCGCTGTTCACATCCACGCCGATCGTGCCCAGCAGGATGCCAAGACAGACCATCATCAGCCCGCGCAAGACACCGGAGGAGCTGACAATAGATGCCGCAATCAGACCCAGCACCATGACAGAGAAATATTCCGCCGGCTGGAACAGCAGCGCAAATTCCGCCAGCCGGGGTGACAGCAACACCATGACAATCACGCCAAAGATCGCCCCGAAAAACGATGCAACCGAGGTGGCAAAAAGGGCAACACCGGCGCGCCCCTGTTGCGCCATCGGATAGCCGTCGATGCAGGTGACCGATGACGAGGGGGTGCCGGGAATGTTCAGCAGGATCGACGCGATCGAGCCGCCGTATTCGGCACCGTAATAGACCCCGGCCAGCATCACCAATGCGGTGGACGGTTCCAAATAGAACGAAATCGGCAACAGCATCGCCACCGCCGCAAGCGGCCCAACGCCGGGCAACACGCCAATAAAGGTGCCAAGGAACACACCGACAAAACAATAGGTCAGATTGGTCATTGTGGCCGCTGTGGCCAGCCCAAGGCTGAGATTCGCAAACATCTCCATGTGTTAGATCCCCCGGATCGCGACAAAGGGCATGCCCAGCCCGCGGACAAAAATCAACCAGACGCCAATCGCCACCCCAACCGCCAGGGCGGCGCGCAGTGGCCAGCGAAACCCCGGAATGGCCGATCCGGTGGCAAACACCGCCACCGCCGTGGCCGGCAAAACCCCAAGTAATGGCGTCAAGAAGGCAAAGGCCGACACGCCGGCCACCACGCCAAGCACGGCAATCGGGTCGGCCTTTTCGGTGGCCATCGGTGCGCGCAGGTTCTGCACCAGACCAATGGCGGCCAAAACCGCCAAAAGCGCACCAACAAGTAGCGGAAAGGCCCCCGGCCCCATGCGCCGGAACGAGCCGAGATCAAGGCTGGCCACGGCACCAAAGGCAAAGGTCAGCCCCGCCACCAGCATGATCAGCGGCCCAAGATGAGTGATCAGCTTTCCATTATGCATGTCAGACCCTCGGGCTGAAATTCCGGACCATCATAGCTTTCTGGCACGTGAATTGTACCGGTGCGAATGTCTTCGGCGGCAGCGGTGATCTTTGCCCGCACTTCCGCCGGTACCGTGGTTCCCATCGACAGGTCGACAAATTCGCCATCGGCCAGACCGAATTGGATCACGCGCTCCGGGGTGATGTGCCGGGTCATATCGGCCACCGCACGTGTGACGCCCAGGTCGATGCGGGCAATTGCCGAGCCGACAAAAACCCCCGGGTCGACCGTGACCCAATCCAGCGCATTGCCAATCTGATGTGCGCCGCCCTCGCGGCAGGCGGCAATGGCCCCGCTGCGGGCGCCGTTCAGCATTGTGAACATGATATCGGCACCTGCGGCAATTTCCGCCGCTGCCCAATCGCGGGTGATGCGGCTGTCATCCTGGGTGCCGCAAAAACCGGTCAGCACCTGCACCTTTGGGTCTGTGTGGGCCACGCCGGCAACAAAGGCCGCCCGCCCCTTCAGCCCCGGCGGCACCCGATGGCCGGACAGATGCCCGACAATGCCGGTACGGGTCAGTTGCGCCGCCAGAACCCCGGCCAAAAAGGCTGAATCTTCCTGCCGCACATCATAGCTGGCCAGATTTGCCGCCGTTTTATGGCCCTGTACCACGGCAAACCGTTTGTCCGGAAAGGCCGCCGCAATTTCCGGGGTGGCGATATTGCCCTGTCCGCCGATAAAGATCAGGCCGTCCACCTGTGGTACGACCTCGGCCAGGCGGGCGCGGATTGCATCCTGATCATAGCGCACATCCGAGATGACCGAAATATCGGCCATCTCGCGTGCGGCATTGGCACCGATCAGGGCGCTGGCGTTGAAACCGGCGTCATCCACCTCTCCAACGAAGAAAACTGCGATTTTCATCGGTTGCTCCTTGCCTTGGGTCATTCCATCGCTGCTTTGACCATGGGCGTCCATTGGTCGAGCTGGGCACTGACGTATTCGGAAAACGCTTCGCTTGTCTTGGGCGCGCGGACCAATCCCCAGGTGTCAAACTGTGCCTTGACCTCGGGCAGGGCCATTGCGTCGGTCAGGGCGCTGTCCAGTTTGGTTTTGATGTCTTCCGGCACGCCGGCAGGTGCGCTGAACCCCAGCCAGTTTTCGGCCACGATGTCATAGCCCAATTCGGTGAATGTCGGCACATCCGGCAGCGAGCTTAGCCGTTCGGTCGCGGTCACCGCCAGAGGGATGGCTGTGCCTTCTTCGACGGCGGGCAGGTTTTGGGGCACCGCGTCAAAGATCGACGGCACCACGCCGCCCCGGAAATCAAGCCGCATCGGGCCGGACCCTTTGTAGGGGATGTGGAACAGTTCTGTGTCGCTGACGTTTTGGAATTGTTCAGCGATGATGTGGCCCCAGGACCCCACGCCGGAACTGCCGTATTCATATGCGCCGGGATCGGCCTTGGCGGCGTCAATCAGGCCCGCAAGGTCGCTGACCCCCATCGACGGTGCGGCAAACAGGCCAAGATGCACGGTGCCGACATAGGTGATATGGTCAAAATCCGCGATTGCATCATAGGGCGTGTCGGGAAATCGGATGGGCGCCACATTGAACGGCGTCAGGTTAGACAGCATCAACGTATAGCCGTCCGGTTCCGCCTCTTTCAGGGCAGAGGCCGCCACGGTGCCGGCAGCGCCGGGTTTGTTTTCGACGACAAATTGCTGACCCAGGCTGGCCGAGAGTTTTTCACCCAAAAGCCGCGCCACCAGATCGCTTGACCCGCCGGGGGGAAAGGATACCAATATCCGCACCGGACGCTCTGGCCAGTTGGTATCGGCCAGGACCGGCATGGACAGTGTCGCCAAAGCGGCGACTGTTGTGGCAAGAAGTGTTCTG
Source organism: Marinovum sp. 2_MG-2023 (assembly GCF_030548265.1). Lineage (NCBI taxonomy): Bacteria > Pseudomonadati > Pseudomonadota > Alphaproteobacteria > Rhodobacterales > Roseobacteraceae > Marinovum > Marinovum sp. 2_MG-2023. Next base: position 11,434 of record NZ_JAUOSD010000008.1, read on the forward strand.
CGCTGCATGTTCTGTTTCCCTGTTGATGTCTTGATGAAACCAAGGTTCCACAGCTTTGTGATTCCGCCTAGCAATGAAATCACGATTTCATGAATCCGGAGTGTGAAATTCTGGTTTCGCGTAAATCCTGTGCGCATTTTCGCGATCATTGCACGAAATCCGGCAGGAATTGCGCCGCAAATCCGCCGAACTGTGCCATCCGCAGGCTGGAAAACGCGAATCACTGTCACTTCCGGCTTGTTCACGCGCGCGCCGTCGCGCAAATTGACGCTATGAAACCCGAGTTCCACGACGCGACCTTTTTGGCCCGTATTCGCAGCTGTTTGCCCGATCTGCATCGCGCAGAGCGCAAGCTGGGCATGTTCCTGCTCGATTTCCCGGGCGATCTTGCCTCTTACGATGCCCAGGAACTGGCCCGGCTGAGCGGTGTGTCCAAGGCGACCGTGTCGCGGTTTGTGCGTCGCATTGGCTTTGCCTCTTACGACACGGCCCGGCGCGCAGCACGGGAAGAGCGCCAGAACGGGTCACGCCACTTTCTGGCCCATGCCGAGGATATTTCCGCCGAAAAGCAAATCGCCGCCAGCATGCAGGAAGAGCTGCAAAACATCGCCTGGACCTTTGAACGTATCGACAGCGCCGATCTGGATGATTTGGCGCATTCTATTGTCGGGGCGCGCAAGGTCTGGCTGGCGGGGTATCGCATCAGCCGCAGCATCGCCGATTACGTGTATTGGCAATTGGTCAAGGTGGTGCCGGATGCCACCGTCATCCCCCAGGCGGGCGAAAGTCTGGGAGAGCACTTTGCCGCCATGCAGCCCGGTGATCTGGTGATCTGGATCGCATTGCGCCGCCGTATGGCCAACACCGATGCCGCGCTGGATGAATTGCAGGCGCGCGGGATCACCACCGCCCTGATCACCGACGAGGGCAGTGATCTGGACGACCGCGTGCGCTGGCATTTCCGGTGTCGCATCGAAACCTCAAGCCCGCAGTTCAACCATGCCTCTGTGCTTTCGCTTTGCCATCAGATCGTGACACGCGCGACGGTACAGGCCGGGTTGGACGGGCGCAGTCGCCTGCGCGAGATTGATGAAATCAACGAGCGTCTGGGCGAGGTCTAGGCGCCCGAAACCCCAAGCGCGATCATGTAGACGCTTGTTGTGGCGGTGATGAAGAGCTGGTGTTTGGCACGGCCGCCAAAACAGACGTTCGAGACCAGCTCTGGCACAAACACCTTGCCCAGCAGCCTGCCGTCGGGCGCAATGCAATGCACGCCATCCGCCGCAGAGGTCCAGATATTGCCGTGCACGTCCAACCGGAACCCATCTGCCGCCCCGGGTGACACTTTGTGGAACACATCGCCACCGCTGAGGCCGCGATCGTCCTCCACGGCAAAGGCGCGGATATGTCGGGTGCGCACCGTATCGAACCTGCGCCCGGTATCCGCCACGTAAAGCACGCTCTCATCCGGTGAAAACGCCAATCCATTGGGGCAGTCAAAGTCGGTCAACACCGCATCCATTGTGCCGGCGTCGGGATCGACGCGATACACGTTGCAGGGCAGTTCCTCGGTTCCGCGATGGCCTTCGTAATCGCAGATGATGCCGTAATGCGGGTCGGTAAACCAAATGCTGCCATCGGATTTGACCACGACATCATTGGGTGAATTCAGGCGCTTGCCCTGAAAGCTGTCGGCAATCACGGTGATGGTGCCGTCGAATTCGGTTCGGGTCACCCGCCGCGTGCCATGTTCACAGGACACCAGCCGCCCTTGCCGGTCGCGGGTGTGGCCATTGGCAAAATTCGACGGATTGCGATAGGTCGACAGCCCGGTTTCCCGGTTCCAGCGATGGATGACATTGTTGGGAATGTCCGAAAACAGAAGACAGTCCGCATCGCCGAACCAGACCGGGCCTTCGACCCAGTCAAATCCGGTAGCGAGCTGTTTCAGATGCGCGTTGCCAATGATATAGGTGTCAAACACCGGGTCGATAATTTCGTATTTGTCCATGTCGTGATCTTCCCATTCCCGATCCTGCCAAAGGCAACAGCGCCTATCAAATCAGGTTATTCGCCGCCATGAAACCATCAAGTTGCGCCTGTTGGTCCGCGGTCAATGGCCAGGCCGAGGGCGGGCGCGTCGGACCACAGTCGAGACCCTGCGCCCGCAATGCCGCTTTGACGCCGGTGACATTGGTGCCGTTCAATTCCTCGGCGCGAATGTCCTCGAATGTGCGCATTTCTGCGATCAATGCGTTGGCGGTCGGATAATCGCCTGCATCCAGCGCCGCATGGATCGCGACCGACCGTTCCGGCCAAACGTTGATCAAGCCAGAGGTGAAGCCGCGCGCACCGACAGCATAGAGGGGCGGGGCCCAAACCTCGGCCAGACCGCCAACCCAGACAATCGACGGATCGCAGGCCTTGATCGCCTCTGCCAGTTTCAGGGGGTTGGGCGTGGCCCATTTCACGCCCTTGACGCCATCAACGGCACAGAGCGCCTCGATCCCTTTGGTGCCGATGGTATCATTGCGCAGATAGAGCATAAGCGGCAGGCCGGCGGCATCCGACACCGCTTTGATGTAATCGACGGTGCCACGGGGGCTTACAAAGGGGTCGGGCGGCTGGTGGATCATCAGGGCGGTCGCGCCCGCATCGGCGCTGGCCTTGGCCAGACGCACGGCATCGCGCACACCGCGCCCGACACCGGCCAGAAGCGGCGCGCGCCCGTTGATCAGACCGGCAACCTCGCGCACCATGGTGACGGCTTCTTCGGTGGTCAGGGCATAGAATTCGCCGGTGTTGCCATTCACCACAGGCATATGCACCCCGGCCCCCAATGCGCGGTCGATGATCGGGGTCAGCTTTTGCGGCGCGACGTCGCCCGCATCATCATAAGGCGTGACAAGAATACCGGAAATGCCCCGCAGGGCCGTGTCGAGATTGAGGGCCATGCGCCTCTCCTTTTCATCAGAAAATATCGGGTTCGCCTGCTGCTGCACCAAAGTCGCGCTGCAAATAGTCAAAGTCACATCCGCTGTCGGCCTGACCCACATGCTGCGAGAACATCCAGCCCCAGCCCCGTTCGAAACGACGCTCCGGCGGCGACCATGCGGCGCGGCGCGCGGCGATTTCGGTCTCGTCGACCAGCATGTCCAAACGCCGCCCTTCCAGATCCAGCCGCACAATGTCGCCGGTTTTCAACAGCGCCAGCGGCCCGCCAACAAAGCTTTCGGGGGCGACATGCAGCACGCAAGCACCATAAGAAGTGCCCGACATCCGCGCATCGGAAATCCGCAACATGTCGCGGTGGCCCTGTTTGATCAGCGCCTTGGGGATCGGCAACATGCCCCATTCCGGCATCCCCGGTCCACCCTGCGGCCCGGCATTGCGCAGCACCAATACGGTGTCGGGCGTTACATCCAGATCCTCGTCGTCAATGGCCGCCTTCATCTCGGGATAGCTGTCAAAGACCAGCGCCGGGCCTTCGTGTTGATAATATTTCGGATCACAGGCCGCCGGTTTGATCACCGCACCCGAAGGGCAGAGATTGCCCTTCAGCACCGCAAGCGAGCCTTCCTTGTAGACCGGGTTCGACAACGGGCGGATCACATCGTCATTGTAGACAACTGCGCCTTCCAAATTCTCGGCCAGGGTTTTGCCCGTCACGGTGATGCAGGTTGTGTCCAACCGATCCTCGATCTGCTTCATCAGCGCCCGCAAACCGCCGGCGAAATAGAAATCTTCCATCAGATAATCTTTGCCCGAAGGCCGCACATTGGCGATCAGCGGCGTGACCCGGCCCAGCGCATCCAGATCGTCCAGCGTCAACTGAACCCCGGCGCGGCGTGCCATCGCGATCAGATGCACCACCGCATTGGTCGAACAACCGGTTGCCATGGCGACGATTGCGGCATTGCGCACGGCGGCTTCGGTCACGATCACCTCGGGGGTCAGATCCTCCCAGACCATATCGACAATGCGGCGGCCACAGTCGGCGCCCATGCGTTGATGGCCGGAATCCGCCGCCGGGATCGACGAGGCCCCCGGCAAGGTCAGCCCGAGAGAGTCGGCAATCGCCGTCATGGTCGAAGCCGTGCCCATGGTCATACAGGTTCCCGCCGAGCGCGCGATGCCACCCTGCACCCCGACCCATTCGGCGTCGGAAATATTGCCCGCGCGCCGCTCATCCCAGAATTTCCACGCGTCAGAGCCAGAGCCCAGCGTCTTGCCCGCGAAATTGCCGCGCAGCATTGGCCCGGCAGGCAGGTAAATCATCGGCACACCGGCGGTGATGGCCCCCATCACCAGCCCCGGCGTGGATTTGTCACAACCGCCCATCAGCACCACACCGTCCAGCGGATGCGAGCGGATGTTTTCCTCAACCTCCATCGCCAGCATGTTGCGATAGAGCATCGAGGTCGGCTTGGAGAAGCTTTCATCCACCGAAAGGGACGGCAATTCGACCGGAAATCCCCCGGCCTGCAAAATCCCGCGCTTCACATCCTTGACCCGTTCCGGAAAGTGGCTGTGGCAAGAGTTCAGTTCCGACCAGGTATTGAGGATGCCAATGATCGGCCGGCCCATGAATTCTTCTTCGGAATACCCCAGCTGCATCATCCGCGACCGATGGCCAAAGCTGCGCAAATCATCCGGCCCAAACCAGCGCGCGCTTCGCAATGTCTCGGGTGTTTTGCGGGGGCGATTCATTGTGGTCTCCAACTTCGGGTCTGAATTATCTTGTTCTATGTTTGCGTATACATTTGCGGCTGTCAATGATCAAGGGCGCGACTTTATTGTATTTTTGCGCTTCAATCAAAGATGTTGACAGAATGTTGTTGGGTGTGATGTAAGTCTGTGTATGCGCATACATCGCATGGTTCGAAAATACGGACCGACAAAAACCGGGGCTTCACCCCGACCGGGAGGACATCATGACTATTCAACGCAGAACACTTTTCGCCGGATTTGCCGCCGCTGCTTTGCTGGCCGCTCCGTTTGCTGCCACTGCTCAGGAATTGCCGCGCAATGTGCGCATGGTGATCGGCTCGACCTCGACCGGGGGCGACACATATCAGAACTCGGCGATTGTTGCGGATGCATTGGCCGAGCATCTGGGGATCAACATCAAGGTGGATGCGGTTGGTGCCTCTGCGGCGTTCAAGGCATTGGATCGCGACAGCCGCGGCACCACGTTGATGGTGTTCCACGATCAATCCTATCTTGGCAACCTCTATGGCGTGACCGGCTATGCCGATCCATTTGCCGATTACAACGTTGGCCCGACCGTCGCGATCAACCCCGGCAACGCCTATCTGGTGCCCGCAAATTCCCCGTATAACACGATGGAAGACATCCTTGCCGCAGCAGAGGCGGGGACGCGGGTGCGCGTCGCAATCCAGCCCGGCGGCGTGTCGGAAATCGGCTTTTCCGCGATGAAAAACGCGGCAAAGCTGCGCAGCCCCGGATCCGAAGAAAATATCGTTGCGGTCAATACCGGCGGCCAGTCGGACAAGAACCAGACCATGTGGGATGGGCTTTCGGATGTGATCAACGGCTCTATTCAGGGCAATGAACAATTCACCCAACTGCCAGCCGACGATCCCAAGGCCATGAAGTTTGTCTGGATCACGGCCCGCGCCGCGACACTGGAACAGGCGCCAGAGGCCGGCATGGGCGGCACCACGCGCGACGACATGTTGCAATTTGCCTCGCCGGTGACCTCGGTGCCGGTGGATGCCGAAGGTGATTTCACTTTCGACAAGGAATTCTTCTTCTTGTTCAACAAAGATATGGATCCGGCGATTGCCGCCCAGATCGACACCGCCCTGACTGAAATCTTTGCCAAGGGCGAAATTCAGGCGCGGCAGAAGGAATCCTTCTTTATCCCGAACTTTTTGCCACAGGCGGATGCGCAACGGCATCTTGGGGACAAGCGCGATACCTATCGCAAGGTGATTGCCGAAATCGCAACCGGTTCCTGATCTGATACGGTCCGACCCCGCATTGGGGTCGGGCCCTGCGACCCCTGGCGGAGGATGCAATGACCCAAGTGACCATTGATTTTGAGACCTCTCATCTGGTCTTTCCGACGTTGATCGCCTGTATTCTGGTGCTGTTGGGCGGCGCCATTGTGGTGACCCGCTTTGCCCGCATTGCCCATTGTGGCGCCTATCTGGCGCAAATTGCCAACCGTATGGATCGGCTGCGGTTCCTGGGCGCTCTGGCGCTGACACTGGTGTATTTCATCGCGATGGTGCCGGTCGGGGATGTCTGGCCCAATACCGGCATGGGGTTTTTGATCTGTTCGATCCCCTATGTGCTGCTGACCGGATTGTTGTTCATGCATGATCGCGGTTTGCGCCAGGCCGGCCCCCTGATTGTGGTGGCGCTGATTGCGCCGACGGTGATCTGGTATCTCTTTACAGAGCTTTTCTTCCTTACCCTTCCCTAAAAGGTGCCCCCATGGATTTCCTGGCCAATATCACGCCGCTGTTTGTGCTTCTGACCGTCGGTGGCACGTTGATCGGCATCATTTTTGGCGCCATTCCCGGCATGACGGCCACCATGGCGGTGGCGGTCTGTTTACCGCTGACCTATTCGCTGGGGTTGGAAAACGGTCTGGCGCTGTTGTTGGGGCTTTATGTTGGCGGGATTTCAGGCGGGCTGGTGCCCGCGATCCTGTTGGGTATTCCCGGCACGCCAAGTTCGATCACCACCACATTCGATGGCTATCCAATGGCCAAACGCGGCGAAGGCGAAAAGGCCCTGCGTATCGGCATCGTGGCGTCACTGGTCGGCGGGATTGTCAGCCTTGTGGCGCTCTATTTCTTTGCGCCTGCCCTGGCGGATTTTGCCATCGCCTTTTCCTATGTCGAGAAATTCCTGATCATCCTGTTTGCCCTGACGGTCATGGCGGCGCTGTCGTCTGACATGTTGATGGGCATCTTTTCGGGTTTCCTGGGCATCTTTGTCAGCCTGATTGGCACCTATTCCATTCAAAAGGGTGGCAATGGCGAGCTGCGGTTGGTGCCGCCGGGCACGGAATATTGGCTGGACAGCGGGTTTTCCCTTTTGCCGGTGCTGATCGGGTTGTTCGGGCTGGCCGCCATCCTGGAACAGGCCGAAATCGGCGTGCCCAAGGGCCAGTCACGCGATGACGTGAAAATCGGCGGTGCCAAGAGCTTCAGCTTTTCGATTTTCAAAGGCCAGTTCACCAATCTGATCCGGTCTTCCGGCATCGGCACCTTTGTCGGCATCTTGCCGGGCGTTGGCGGTTCTGCGGCCTCGATCCTGGCCTATTCCAATGCCAAGACGTTTTCGTCCCATCCCGAAACCTTTGGCAAAGGTGAACCGGCTGGAATCATGGCATCAGAGGCCGGCAACAACGGATTGACCGGTGGTGCGTTGGTGCCGCTTCTGTCGCTTGGCATTCCCGGCGATGCCACAACGGCGCTTCTGATCGGGGCTTTCACGCTTCAGGGGATACAGGTTGGGCCGCTGTTCATCGGTAACAACCCCGACACCTGGAACGCGATGATCATCGCCATGTTGCTGGCAAATCTGGCAATGTTTGCAATGATGTATTACGCGATCCGCTATTTTGCCCTGGTGGTCACGATCCCGAAACACATCCTGTTTCCGATCATCCTGATGATGTGTGTCATTGGCGCCTATACCATCAATTACGGCATTATGTTCGATGTCTGGACCTTGCTGATCTTTGGTGTCTTCGGCTGGGTCGCGACCAAGATCGGCATCGAAATCGCGCCCTTTATCATCGGTTTTATCCTGGGGCCGTCCGCCGAGATCTATTTTGTCAAAAGCGTCGAATCCTTTGGTGATCTGACGATTTTCTTTACCAAAAGCTGGATTGCGGTTGTGTTGTGGCTGCTGATTATTGGCTCGCTGGCCGGGTCGGTGGTGATGGCGCGCAAGCGTCCACCGCAACCGGCACCGCATGGGGACTTGTAAGCCCCCGAACTTGGGTCGATTATGCTGCCGATGAAAAAGGATAGCCCCCCGGATAACGGCAAGGCCCGTGTTACAATGGCGGCGGTCGGCCGCATGGCTGGCGTGTCGCAGGTGACGGTGTCGCGTGCGCTGTCGCATCCGGGCAAGGTGTCGCCGGATACGCTGCGCCGCATTCGTGACGCGATAGAGGTCACGGGATTCGTGCCCAATGCGCTGGCGGGGGCGCTGGCGTCGAAACGGTCGAACCTGATCACCGCCTTGATCCCGTCGCTGACCAATATTGTCTATTCGTCGTTCGCGGCCACGTTTTCGGCGCAGATGCGCGGCCATGGTTACCAGATCCTGTTGTCGGAAACCGGGTTTGATCCCGATGCCGAAGCGGGGTTGATTGCCGCCCATCTGTCACGTCGTCCCGATGCGATGCTGTTGACCGGAATTCATCACAGCGCAGAGACCCGGAGAATGCTTTTGGGGGCCAATATCCCGGTGATAGAGGTCTGGGACGTCACCGACAGCCCGATCGACATGTGTGTTGGTTTCAATCATGTCGATGCCGGGCGGGCCGCTGCGCACTATCTGGCGGAACGAGGTTACAAAGCCGCGGCAACCATCACTGCCGGCGATGAACGCGCAGTGCGGCGCCAAGGTGCCTTTGCCACCCGATTTCAGGAAATGACCGGCGCGGCAGTGACCGACGCCAACACCGGCGGTCCCGCCAGCATTGGCGCTGGGCGGCGCGCTCTGGCGCATTTGATCGACCAAAATGGCCTGACGGGCGGCGCGGTGTTCTGTAGTTCCGATTTGCTGGCGCATGGTGCGCTGATCGAGGCCCGGCACCGCGGTCTTGTGGTGCCGGATGATCTGGCGCTGATGGGCCTGGGCGATCAGGATTTCGCCCGCGATCTGGAACCGGCGCTGACCACGGTGATGATCGACCGGGTGCGTCTGGGCCATACGGCGGCGGATGCGCTTTTGACCCGTTTGGCGGGCAACACCCCGGAAACCCCGGTCATGAATCTGGGGTTTGAGATCATTCGCCGGGCGTCGGCATAAAACGGCCCACTTCGCCCGCCAGAAGGTTTTGACGGGGTTTCTTTTCATTGGATTTGTGGCCGGAAACGTCGCAATTTGACCCTAGGTAAGGCTTTTGATGATCAACAGATTCGGTGGATTTCAGGCCGCGATCTGAACCCAGATGTCGCAAACAGACCACGCGAAAATGCTGAAATTCCGGGGCGTTCCCGTTAATTTGCCAATAAAAATGATAATTTGGGTGGATACCTGCGCCTGTTTCTGTTTCCATAGATGTGTCGCATTTGTGTGCCGGGTTTCAAATCGGCGTAACCGCCGTTGGAGAAATATCAGCTTTGCAAACCGTGACTGGGTCAAGGAGGCAAGATGACCGAGACGATGCCGGGTTCTCAAACCGGTTTGGCCGAGGCGCCTTTATCGACTGCGCGTATCGCGCCCGACGCTTCGGCGTTTGGCGCGCAGCCGGGAACATTCTTTCGGCGCGGCGTGGGCCTTCCGACTGCACATCGATCAAATGCATCACATGGACTGGCCGTTCGGCGGCCGCGCGCCATATCATGACATGGATATTCCCGCGTTCCCTGACCGGGGTGCGGGCAACAAAATGAAAACAGGGAGACACAGCAAATGACGAAACCCAAGGATCTGGGCCTGATTGACCGACTGACCAACGAGGCTCGGCTTGGCCGTTTGTCACGCCGTGCATTCATGCGCCATTCCGTTGCGGCGGGTCTGACCACCGCGACCGCCACCGGGCTTTGGACGTCCGAGGCGAAAGCCCAGCCGAAATCCGGCGGCGCTTTCCGTGTGGCCATTCACGACAACAACAGCTCTGACACCCACAACCCCGGCACCTATTTGTCGGTGCAGCAGATTTTCCTTGCGCACACGCACCGGTCCTTCCTGACCCTGATCAACACCGATCAGACATTGGGCGGCGACGTGGCCGAAGATTGGTCCGGTTCCGAAGACGCATCGGAATGGACCTTCAAGATGCGTGACAATGTCACCTTCCACGATGGCAGCAAGGTTACGGCGGATGACGTCATTGCTTCGATGAACTTCCACCGTGGTGACGCGTCGACCTCGGCGGCCAAGGCGCTGTTGGCGGATGTTGTCGACATCACCAAGACCGATGACCTGACCGTGGTCTTCAAACTGGCCGGTCCGAATGCCGATCTGCCCTGGCTGATGACCGATTATCACCTGGCGATCCTGCCGGCGACCGAAGACGGCATTGATTGGGAATCCGGCATTGGCTGTGGCCCCTATAAAATCGTCGACGGCGAATTCGGTGTGGGCTTCAAGCTTGAGCGTCACGATGGCTGGCACCTGGAAGGCGCCTATTTCGACACGGTCGAAATGATTGCGATCAACGACCCGAACGCCCGTCAAACGGCGCTGGTCACCGGCGATGTCGACGCGGTATCGGCGATTGACCTGAAAACCATGGCGCTGATGCAGCGCAACCCGAACCTTCTGGTGGACAATGTGCCGTCGGCCTCTGCGATCACCATGCCGATGCATTGCGACACCGCGCCGTTTGACGACGTCAAGGTCCGCATGGCGCTGAAACTGGCCATGAACCGCGATGAAATCGTCGAGAAGATCGCCTTTGGCGCGGCCATACCGGGCAATGATTTCCACCATTCGCCGGCCCAGCCTTATTATCCCGAAGGGCTTGACCAGTTGGCGTATGACCCGGACAAGGCCAAGGCATTGCTGAAAGAAGCCGGTGCAGAGGGGCTGGAGGTCAGCGTTTCGACCGCAGATTCCCTGTTCTCGGGCGCGGTCGACATGTGCGTTCTTTATGCAGAGCAGGCCAAGGCCGCGGGCATCAAGGTCAACGCCATCCGCGAGCCGAACGATGGCTATTATTCGGATGTCTGGCTGAAAAAGCCGTTCTGTGCCGTGGCATGGGGCGCACGTCCGACACCGGATGTGATGTATTCGCTGGCTTACAAAGATGATGCCGCCTGGAACGAAAGCCGCTGGATCAACGAACGGTTCAACGTGCTGCTGCGTCAGGGCAAAGGCGAGCTGGACGATGGCAAGCGGTCGGAAATCTATCGTGAAATGGCGGAAATCGCCCGCGATGATGGCGGAACGATCATCCCGTTCTTCCGCAACTTTGTCTATGGACGCCGTTCCAACGTCCAGACCACGGGCGAGCTTGCCGCCAGCTGGGAAATGGATGGCTGTCGCGCCGCCAGCCGCTGGTGGTTCGACGGTTAACGCCGACACTTCGTGGTGGTTCGGGGGCAATTGCCCCCGGACTGCCGCTTTGGCCGCAAGGCCCAAAAACCCGCCGATTACAGCGCGGGATAACAACAGAGGGACAAAATGGGCGACATCTTTGGTCTGGTTCTGAAGCGACTGGGGTTTGGCCTTATCACGCTTCTGATTATTTCAGTGATCATCTTTTTCATGGTCGAACTTTTGCCGGGCGACATCGCCGAGGCGGTTCTTGGCCAGGGCGCAACCGAGGAAACCCTCGCCGCCATGCGCGAACAGATGGGTTTGAACAAACCGGCGTTTGTGCGTTATTTTGAATGGCTTGGCGGGGCAATTATCGGCGATTTCGGCACATCAGTGGTCAGCGGTGACCGTGTGATCGATATAATCGGCGACCGATTTGTCAACACGTTGTTCCTTGCGGCCTATGCGGCGGTGATTGCTGTTCCCTTTGCGATCACGCTGGGCATTATCGTGGCGCTGCTGCGCAACACGCTGTTTGACCGGGTGGCAAATGTGCTGACCCTGACGTCGATTTCCAGCCCGGAATTCTTTCTTGGCTACATCCTGATCCTGTATCTTGCGGTGAAAACCAGCATGTTCCCGGCGATTTCCAGTCTGAGCTCGGGGATGACATTCCCGGAGCTTCTGCACCGGACCTTCCTGCCGGCCCTGACGCTGGTTCTGGTGGTCACGGCGCATATGATGCGGATGACGCGGGCGGCAATCATCAATCTCTTGGCGTCCCCCTATATCGAAATGGCCCGGCTGAAAGGCACGCCGCCCTGGAAGGTGATCGTGAAACACGCGCTGCCGAACGCCTGGGCGCCGATCATCAACGTGATTGCGCTGAACCTGGCTTACCTCATCACCGGGGTGGTGCTGGTCGAGGTGGTGTTTGTCTATCCCGGAATTGGCCAGGCGCTGGTCGATGCGGTGTCCAAACGTGACTTCCCGATCGTTCAGGCCTGTTGTCTGATCTTCGCGGCGACCTTCATTCTGCTCAATCTCGCAGCAGATGTCGGCGCCATTCTGACAAACCCGCGTTTGCGGCATCCGAAGTAAGGGAGGGGCATCACATGAGCACATTCGTCATTCTCTACTTCGCCTGTCTGATCATCGCCTCCTGTCTGGCGGCGTATTATGAAAAGCGCGGCGCATTCATGCTGCTGTTTTCGCTGACACTGGTCAGCTTTGTGCTGGGCATTGTCGGCGGCGTTGGGCCGCTGCGCAATGTGGCGATTGCGGCGGGTCTTTTGGGGTTTGCTGCGGCGACGTCCTATTGTTTCCGCGAATTTCTGGTGTTGATCACGCCCACCAACCTGTCAAAGGAGCTGAAGACCGCACCTTTGACCGCGGCCTTTGGCATGTTCATTATCTTCACCTATGCGATTGCCGGTATCTTTGCGCCGTGGATCGCGCCCTTTGGCGAAAGCGAGGTGATCGCATCCTCCTTTGCCCCTGCAGATGAAAACATGCTGCTTGGTGCCGATCAATTGGGCCGCGATATGTTCAGCCGGATCATTTACGGCGCCCGCAATACCGTGGGTCTCGCGCTTCTGGCGACGATCTCTGCCTTTGGCATGGGGGCGTTTGCCGGACTTCTGGCCGCAACCAAAGGCGGCTGGTTCGACCAGCTGATGGGCCGGTTCGCCGATGTGATCATGTCGATCCCGTCACTGATCTTTGCCCTGTTGATGCTGTCGATCTTTGGCCCGCAGACCATTGTCATCATCGTGGCCGTCGCCATCATCTATGCGCCACGGGTGTTCCGTCTGACACGGGCGGTGGCGGGCAATGTTGTCGTCATGGATTATATCGAAGCGGCCAAGCTGCGCGGTGAAAAGACCTGGTATCTGATCCGCAAGGAAATCCTGCCCAATTGTTCCGCGCCTCTGGTGGCAGAGTTCGGGCTGGAATTCTGTTTCGTCTTCCTGCTGGTGGCGGGGCTTTCGTTCCTGGGTCTTGGCATTCAGCCGCCCACCGCCGATTGGGGGTCGATGGTGCGTGAAAACGCGACGCTGATTTCCTTTGGCGATATCACCCCCCTGATCCCGGCCGGGGCGATTGCGCTGCTGACTGTGGCGGTCAACTTCGTGGTCGACTGGATGCTGTTCCGGTCCTCTGGTCTGAAGGAGCAATAAGAATGGTACATGATAAATCTGTCCTTCTCGACATCGAAGATCTGCGCATCGAGGGCTATACCGGCGAAGACTGGGTGCCGATCATCAAGGGCGTTGACCTGAAATTGCACCGTGGCGAGGTCATGGGCCTGATCGGGGAATCCGGGGCTGGCAAATCCACCATTGGGGCCGCGGCCATGGGCTATGCCCGGGATGGCACGCGGATTTCCAGCGGGTCGATTGAATTCGACGGGATGGAGCTGACCACCGCGACAGAGGGCGAAAAACGGGCGTTGCGCGGTTCGCGCATCGCCTATGTGGCGCAATCGGCGGCGGCATCCTTCAATCCGGCGCATAAGATCATTGATCAGCATACCGAAGCGCCGCTGCAATATCGCATCCAGAAACGCATCGAGGCGCAAGAAGATGCGATGGATCTGTACGAACGTTTGCGCCTGCCCAATCCGCAGGAAATCGGCTTTCGGTATCCGCATCAGGTGTCGGGCGGTCAGTTGCAGCGGGCGATGACCGCGATGGCGATGGCCTGTCGTCCCGATCTGATCATCTTTGACGAACCGACCACGGCGCTGGACGTGACCACCCAGATCGAGGTTCTGGCCGCGATCCGCGACATCGTTGATCAGTTCAACACCGCCGCGATCTATATTACCCATGATTTGGCGGTCGTGGCGCAGATGGCCGATACCATCAAGGTGCTGCTCAAGGGCGAAGAGGTCGAACAGGCCTCGACCGAAGACATGCTGGAAAACCCGCAAGAGGATTACACCAAGTCGCTCTGGGCGGTGCGCAGCTTTGAAAAGCCGCAAAAATCCCGGCCAACGGACGAAGGCCCGCTGATTTCGGTCAAAAACGTCAGCGCGGCTTATACCGGCGGCGCCAAGGTGTTGGATGACGTGTCATTCGATATCTACAAGGGCATGACGGTTGCGGTTGTCGGCGAAAGCGGATCGGGCAAATCGACCACCGCGCGCTGTATCACCGGCCTCTTGCCGCCAATGTCGGGTGAGATCCTGTTCAAAGGTGAGGCCCTGCCGCCCAGCTATCTGAACCGGTCCAAGGATCAGTTGCGTCAGGCGCAGATGATTTATCAGATGGCCGATACCGCGCTGAATCCAAAGGTACGGATCAGTGAAATCATTGGCCGCCCGGCACAGTTTTATTCGGGCCTGTCCGGCGCGGCGCTGAAACATCGGGTGGATGAATTGCTCGATCTGATCGAGCTGGAACCGTCGAAATATTACAACCGCTACCCGCCAGAGCTTTCGGGCGGTCAGAAACAGCGGATCGGCATTGCCCGTGCACTGGCAGCGGAACCGACGTTCATCATCTGTGACGAGGTGACCTCGGCGCTTGACCAGCTGGTGGCCGAGGGCATTTTGAAACTGCTCGACCGGCTTCAGAGCGAATTGGATCTGGCCTATATGTTCATCACCCACGATCTGGCAACGGTGCGTTCAATCGCAGACGAAGTTGTGGTGATGCAGCAGGGCAAGGTGGTTGAGCAGGGGGCCAAAGACCAGATGTTCACCCCGCCGCACCATCCCTATACCGATCTGTTGCTTAGCTCGGTGCCGGAAATGGATCCGAATTGGCTGACCGATTTGCTGGAAGAACGCGGCATAGAAAACCTTGGCGAAGGGGCCGAGGTTTAAGTCAGTCGCGGGAAATCAGAATGCGTCCGGCAAAAGCCGGGCGTGTTTCATCGGTCCAGATTGCTGAAAACGGCGACAGCCCGGGGGCGTCAATCCGATCCTAGGTCATCGCCATCCCGGTGGCGATCATCGTGATCACAAGAAAACCATACACGATAAACACCGCCGGCAGTGTTGCTGCCCGGCTGCGTACGTCGCGGATCCATTCGTCGCGGGTCGTCGGCATGGTGGCCTCCTGTCGCTCGTCATGTGGCCAAATTGGCCGTTGGTTTACCTGTCTCTAGAATCGCAATTAGGCCATCATTCTGAGTCGGGCAAGACTTGAGTTTCAAATGTTTCCGAAATTTTTGCATATCGGCCATGCTCTGCCGGTAGCCGCGTTTTCCTGCACATTGTCTGTGATCCTATCGCCATAGGTATAAGCCCCGCGCTGGGCTATATTTTTTGCAAGGCGGCACAGGAGCTGCATTTCAAAAGGAGCCAGACATGAGCGTCGCTCAATCGCTGCAATCGTTACAAGACCGATTTGCTGTTTCGGATCGGATGCCGGTGGTTTTTCTCGGCCATGGCAGCCCGATGAACGCCATCGAAGACAACCCCTATGCCAAAAGCTGGGCTGAGCTGGGTCGCACCCTTCCCCGGCCACAGGCGATTTTGGTGGTGTCGGCGCATTGGATGACCCGGGGCAGCACGCTGGTTGATGTATCGGCGATGCCGCGCACGATCCATGATTTCAACGGCTTTCCAGAGGCGCTGTACCGTGAACAATATCCCGCAAAGGGCGATCCGGCCTTGGCGCAAGACGTGATTTCACTGCTGGCCAGCCATCATGCCGAGGGTGATGAAACCTGGGGTCTGGATCACGGGGCCTGGCAGGTGTTGAAATTCCTGTATCCGCAGGCCGATGTCCCGGTGTTTCAATTGTCGATCGACATGGCCAAAGATCTGGATTGGCATCTGGAGATTGGTCAGAAGCTGGCCGAGCTGCGCAATCGCGGTGTGTTGATACTTGGCAGTGGCAATGTGGTGCACAACTTGCGGCAGATTCGTCCGGGCGCATCGGCGCATGATTGGGCCACAGAATTCGACGCGCTGTTTGCCGATCGTCTGGCAGAGCGCGATCTGGCCGCATTGGCGGATCGCCGTGGGTTGGGCAACCTGCTGACCATGGCACACCCTTCGGTTGATCACTATTTGCCTGCATTGGCGGTGGCCGGGGCGGCAAATGCTGCGGATCAGCTGACCTTCATGACCGAAAGCATTGATTTGTCCAGCATATCCATGCGCAGCTTCATTTTTCACTGAATGGCGCTGAACTGAATGGCGCTGAACGGTGATGGCCACCTCTTTGGATGGCCATCACACCTCCCCGCCCTCCGGGTGCCGGTTCCCCCACAACCTGCGCCCTTTGGGAACAGTTGTCAGCGTTTTGAAAGGTCGTCGAACAGATCCGCATTGCGGCAATAGCTTGGGCTTTCACCCTCTACGCCGGTGCGGGCATCCAGCCAATGCGCGCAATCCTGTGGTCCGGTGCAATTGGCACAGCTCAGCACCCGATCGGCCAGTTCCGCGCTGGTGATTTTGCCGCGCAGCACCTGCTCTTCCATATCCAGCCCGCGGGCATCGCCCATGCGGTCCATCAGGATCGCGTGACGTTTGATCTGTTCCGACGAAAGCATCTGCTGTCCTTCCCGATTCTGGCTGTTGGGTGTCAGCATAGGGGCCGGGGTCGCGCGGAACTTTGATGTGTATCAAAAACTGGGTCAGGTCGGTTTGAACGCCCGAAGCACCTGCCGGGTGGCCGAAATCATCGGATCTTGCGTTGCGCGCAGGATCGCATTGCGGTCAAAGACAGCGGGGTCATTTGCCAAAGCCGCGCGCAGGGATTCACCGAACACCATCCGCAATTCGGTGCCGATGTTGAATTTACAGATCTTTGACGTCCGGGCCAGATGGCGGCGTTGGTCCAGCGGCACGCCAGACCCGCCATGGATGACCAGGGGCACGTCTGTGACGGCTTCAATCGCGCGAATGCGGTCTTCATCCAATCCGGCGCCGGTTTTTTGTTGCAAATGTGTGTTGCCGACCGAAATTGCCATGGCATCCACGCCGGTCTCTCTTGCGAATTGCGCGGCCTCGTCCGGGGCGGTGCCGGTCGAGTCTGCACCGTCGGCATAGCCGACGAACCCAATTTCACCCTCACAGGATACCGCCGCCGCATGGGCCATTTCGGCAATCGCGGCGGTTTCGTCAATGTTCTGTTGCAGGGGTTTGCCAGACCCATCAAACATGACCGAGGTAAAGCCACAGTCAATCGCGATGCGGCAATCCTCGGCGCAATAGCCATGATCCAGATGCGCCACCACCGGCACAGATGCGCCTTCGGCCAAATGCCGAAACATCGCGCCAAGGACCGGCAGGGGGGTATGATCGCGACATCCCGGCCCGGCCTGAAGGATCACCGGCACGCCCTCGGCCTCGGCGGCGGCGACATAGGCGCACATATCTTCCCAGCCAAGCGAGACCAGACCGGCCACGGCAGAGCCGCCGTGCAGCGCCGGTTGCAGCACCTGAGCCAAGGTCACCAGGGTCATTTGAACTTGGCCACCATATCCATGATGCCGGGGATGGTATGCAATTGCTCGGCATGTGTGGGTTGGAAATATTGCTTTAGCGACCGCTGGGTCAGCCCGCCCAGAATGGTGAAATAATACATCTCATACCCCGGCAGCGCGACGCAGGGGTGGTATCCCTTGTCGATCAGAACCGTCGATCCATTCACGATATGATAGGCATCGCCGGGCTCATTATCGACCCGTTGCAACATCTGAAGCCCGGAACCGTAGTCCGGTTTGAACCGAAAGTTATAGGTTTCGTCGTGGCGGGTTTCCTCCGGCAAACGGTCCGTGTCGTGTTTGTGGCTGGGAAATCCCGACCAGCCGCCGGTGCCAACCGTAAACAATTCGCTGACCAACAAACGGCCCACCCGGTCATGATCCGCCGCGCCCAGAATATGTTTGATCTTGCGATGGGTCTTGGTGTCGTCCGAGCCGTATTGCACCTTGTCCAGCGCATCTGGCCGGACCTCGAACGGTTCCAGCACGCGGTCAAATTTTGCGCCGGCAACAAATACTTCGGCATCACGGGTACAGGTCAGGCGCACCTTGGTGCCGGTGGGCGCATAGACGCCCTCTGGCTCGCCGTCCCAGACATCTACGCCGCGATTGCCGATCTGGGAAAACACCGCGCCCTCGACATCGACATCGACAGTGCCGGTCGCGGGCACAACGCAGGTTTCATACCCCGCGACGTCGTATTCGAATGTGTCGCCCGCCTTCAGTTTGACGATATTGAAATAATTCAGCGGCACCAGGTCGTGATCGACATCGACGATGGGCGTGTTGGCGTTGTCATAGGGGGCGATATGCATCTTTCATCCTTTGTCGGGGTCTGTGGGGCCGGGGTGCGACCCAAGATAGGCGTTCAATTCGGCCAATGTCGGCATCGCGGGGGCGCAACCGGGTTGGCCGACCACGATCGAAGCACAGGCAGACCCGCGCAACACCGCGTCACGCAGCGGGCGCCCCTCGGCCAAGGCGGCCAGCAGCCCGGCCATGAAGCTGTCACCGGTGCCAACCGGTTTCATCGGGGTGGCGGGATAAATGCCGGTGTGGATCTCCTGATCCCCCATCAGGGTTATCGCGCCCTTTTCGCCCCGCTTGTAGATCACCAATTTGTTCTGTGCCGCCAGTGCGCGGGCCTTGTCCAAGCCACGTTCGATCCCGCCAGCCATAAAGCCGAATTCCTCGTCATTGCCGACAATCATGTCGCTTTCTTCGCCCGCACGGGTCAGAACCTGAGAGGCAATTTCCGGCGACGGCCAGGAGTACGGCCTGTAATCAATGTCAAAAATCACCGGCACCCCGGCGGCACGTGCATTGGAAAACGCATGAAAGGTCGAGCTGCGCGACGGTTCGGCGGCAAAGACGGTGCCCGCCGTGATCAATGCGCCAAAATCCGCATAATTCACCCGGTCGACATCCGCGTTGCTGACCTGAAAATCCACCGCATTGTTGCGATAGATCACCAGTTGGAAATCCTCGATCCGGCTTTCATAGACCGCCAGTGACACCCGATGCTCGCCGTCCAGAACCTGGACATAATCGGTATTCACCCCGTAATGGCGCAGCCGGTTGACGCAAAACCGCCCAGCCGCATCATGGGACACCGAGGTCACCAAAGCCGCCTGCAACCCCAGCTTGCACAGCCCGGCGCAGATATTGGCCGATGACCCGCCCAGATCGGCACGGAAGCTTTCGGCCTCATCCGCGGGGGTGCCGGGGGGATCGGCAAACATATCCATTCCTGCACGGCCAAAAACCACAAAGCGGCCTTTTTGGATACCATCAATCAGGCCGCCCTGACCGGTTTCCCGGACCTGATCTGTCATATGCGGTGCTCCCCTCATGATTGCAAAACGCGCTGTTTGGCGGGATGTGACTTGCGCGGCAGCATAGCCGGGGCTACAAATTTTGCAACCGGTTGCATTAGCAATTGATTGGTGCACCACGATCAAAAAGGGGCCGAAAATGACCATTCAGATCGGCAATGCGCCCTGTTCCTGGGGCGTTGAATTTGCCAGGGATTCGCGCAATCCAACCTGGCAGGACGTGCTGCGCGATTGCGCCGCCGCCGGGTTTCGCGGGATCGAACTTGGCCCTGTTGGCTATATGCCAGAGGATCCGGCGGTGTTGGGCGCGGCGCTGGCCGATCATGATCTGACGTTGATTGGCGGCGTGGTGTTTCGCCCGTTTCATGATCCGGGGGCCTGGGATGACGTGCTGGATGCAACCCACCGCACCGCGCGGGCCTTGCGGGCGCATGGCGCGCAGCATCTGGTTTTGATTGATTCGATTTCGCCGCGACGCGCCCCGACCGCGGGCCGCGCGCAAGAGGCCGAGCAAATGGAGCCCGCTGAATGGGTCGCCTTTCGCGATCGCATCGCAGAAGCGGCGCGGATTGCGACGCAGGAATACGGCCTGACGGTTGGCATCCATGCACATGCTGGCGGATTCATTGATTTCGAACCAGAGCTGGAGCGGCTGTTGGCCGAAGTCGACGACAGCCTGTTGAAAATCTGCCTGGATACCGGCCACCATTCCTATGCCGGTTACGATCCGGTTGCGTTCATGAAACGCCATATGGACCGGATTTCCTATGTGCATTTCAAGGATATAGATCCAACCGTCAAATTCCGCGTCATTGCCAACCGCACCGGGTTCTACGATGCGTGCGGGCAGGGCATATTCTGTAATCTCGGCGCGGGGGATGTCGATTTGGCCGCTGTCCGACAGCTGCTTCTGGATGCAGATTTCAGCGGCTGGTGTACGGTGGAACAGGATTGCGATCCTGCGCTTGACCCTGATCCGCTGGGTGATGCTTGCAAGAATCGCGAATACCTTCGATCCATTGGCTTTACCTGAGGGGGGGACCGGAATTGGCAAAGTTGAAATGGGGTATGATCGGCGGCGGCGAGGGCAGTCAAATCGGGCCTGCGCATCGGTTGGGTGCCGGGCTTGATGGCGCGTTTGACTTTGTCGCTGGCGCATTGGATCACCGCCCGGACGTCGGGCGGGAGTATGGCCAGCGGCTTGGGCTGGCGGCGGATCGCGCCTATGGCAGTTGGCAAGAGATGCTGGCGGGCGAACAGGGCCGTGACGACCGGGTTGACCTTGTGACAATCGCCACGCCAAATGCCACCCACTTTGAAATTGCCAAGGGTTTCTTGTCAGCCGGGTTTCACGTGCTGTGCGAAAAGCCGATGACGATGACCGTGGAAGAGGCCGAGGAAATCGTGCGGCTGGCCAAGTCCAGCGGACGGATCTGTGCGGTCAATTACGGCTATTCCGGTTATTCGCTGGTCCGACATATGCGGGCGATGGTGGCGCGGGGGGATCTGGGGAAAATCCGGCTGATCAAGGCGGAATTCGCCCATGGCCACCACGCCGATGCGGGCGACGCCGACAACCCGCGGGTCCGCTGGCGCTATGATCCGGCACAGGCCGGGGTCAGCGCGCAATTTGCGGATTGCGGCATTCACGCGTTGCATATGGCAAGTTTCGTGATCGGGCAGGAGGTGACAAAGCTTTCGGCGGATACGGTGTCGTGCATCCAAAGCCGGGTTCTGGAAGATGACGCCATGGTCAATCTGCGGTTTGACGGCGGTGCGGTTGGGCGGCTTTGGACCTCGTCCATTGCATTGGGCCGTCAACATGGATTGACCTTGCAGGTGTTCGGCGAAACGGGCGGATTGCGCTGGGCGCAGGAACAGCCAAATCAGCTTTATCATATGCCCCTTGGCGGGCGGTTGCAGGTGATCGAACGTGGCGAGGCCGATCTCTCGCCCGAGGCGGATCGCACAACCCGGGTAACCATCGGCCATGCCGAGGGGATGCCGCTGGCCTTTGCCAATATCTATGCTGATCTGGCCGAGGCGATCCGCGCAGAAAAAGACGCGCGCCCCATCGACCCGGCGGCGGATCTATATCCGCGTGCCGAGGATGGTCTGCGGTCGATGGCGGCGGTTTTTGCCGTGGCGCACAGCGGCGCACATGACGGCGCATGGGTGGATGCCCGGCCGCCGATGTTTCGCTAAGGGCACGCGGATCACCGCGGCGGCAATCGCAGTGTTCCGCGTTCAACCAGCGTACAGGGAAAAACCCGGGTTTCCGGAAGACTGGCAGGTGCCTTCAGCATTGATGTGATCATGTCCAACGCCGAGGCCACGATTTGTGGAAACGGCTGCCGGATGGTCGTCAGGTCGATATTGGGCCAGCCTGAGATTTGCATGTCATTCAGGCCCAGAATACCGATGTCGCCGGGCACCGCCAGCCCGCGATCCTTGATCGCCGAAAGCGCCCCAATCGCCAGGACATCATCGCCGCAGAAATAGGCCTCTGCCGGGACACAGGTCAAAAGACGTTCCATTTCCGCGCGCCCCGCGTCAAAGGAATAGGCCTCGGCAAAACTGAAACTGGCGGTTATGCCCGGGTGCAGGGCAACTTCTGACAGGAATCCGGACAGCCGGTCCTGGGTCGATGTTGCGGCCTCTGGACCGCCAAGGAACGCAAGCGCGCGATAGCCGCGCGTGATGAATTCCCGCGCTGCCATGCGCCCGCAGGCCGTGTTGTCTATCCCGACCATATGCACCTGGGCCGGGGTGGTCGCGCGGCCAAAGGCATGGACCACCGGCACGTCCACATCGCGAAATGCACGCGAAAACCCCGGTGGCAGGGTGGAGGACGCCACAACAACCCCATCCACCGAATATTGCTGCAACATGCGTTGCGTGGCCTGTGCATCGGTTTCCTCTGACAGGTTGACCAACAGGGGCCGCAGGCCGCGATCCTGAATGCCACGGGTGAAAAGATCGAATACCTCCAGAAACACCGGGTTGTGAAAGTTGTTGGAGACCAACCCGATCAGCTTTGTGCGCCCGGTGGTCAGCGACGAGGCCAGCGCATTGGGGCTATAGCCCAATTCACGCGCGGCTTTTTCCACCTTGCTGCGCATTTTCGCCGACACCGATGCCCCATCGGTAAAGGTGCGTGACACCGCCGACCGGGACACCCCGGCGCGTTCTGCGACCTCTTTCAATGTCACTGCCATGGCAATCGACGTCCCCGCGGGTGATTTCGGGGCAGTCTAAAGGGTTTTCGACATTGTTGAAACATGAACGCCGACGTTCCGACACAGGGTCACTGCGCAAGTCGCTGTCGCGAGCGGGGAACTGGCGTTAGCTGCCCTGTAGTCCCGCCGCGACCCGGCGCACCGTTTCGATGCGGGCGGCATTGGGCGGATGGGTGCCCAGAAACCGGTTGCCGGGATCAGGAATGCGGCTAAAGAATTTCGCGCCCTTCACCGGATCATATCCGGCCCGGTAGGCGATGATCGTGCCAAGGGCATCTGCCTCCAGCTCGAAATCCTTGGTGAAACTCTGGCGTCCGATGGCCGCGCCCAGCTGTTGCCCAGCGCGGATGGCATCGCTGTCGCCACCGGAAATCGTCGCCGCCGCACTGGCCAGGACCTGCGCGCCGAGGGTCGCGTTCTGGCGGGCGCGTTCAATATGACCGGCAATGTGGTGTGCGGCCTCATGGCCCATGATAAAGGCCAGCTCATCGGCGTTTTCCACCGCCAGAATCAGCGCAAGGTTGAATGCGATGATTGGCTGGCCATTGCGATCCAGCGTGTGAAACGCATTTGGCGGCTGGTTCAGCCGATCATCCACCACAATCTGAAAATCGCAGGACACATCCCGCGTGCGATTGCGACATTCGGCTTCGGCGACCGGCTCTACCGTTTCGACCACACGGACGAATTGCCGGGCAGCGCGGTCGGCAAAGCGTTGGATTTCGGCATCGCTGAGCGTGTCTCTTTCATCCCCGGGCGCTGTGGGCGGCATGGGTGTGATCTCGGCGCAGGCCGAGAGCAGAAACAGGGAAATGAAGAGTACATAGCGGATCATATCCCCCCAGATTACGGAGGGTTCCGGCAAGGTGCCAGAGGCGAATGATCACGAAGCGGCAAATTCCGGTTATCGGCGGGCCGGCGGTTGCAAATGCCGGATCAGTGGCTAATCTGCGGCTATGTTCAGCATCGAGCACGAATTTGATGCCACAGTGGTCACACTGGTGGATGAAGGCGAAACACCGCTTCAGGAGGATGTTGTCGTCAACAGCTTTGCGGAATGTATCACCGTCGAACAATATGATCCGCGCGAAGACAAGGTGCATAAAATCACCTTTTCCATATCGCAAATGCGTGATCTGGCCACGGCGATCGACCTGCCCGAAGGGGTGTACCGGCGCGACGAAGGCGAAGACTAGACGCCGGTCGGGATTGATTTTCGTTTTTTATCAGGTTGCTAACGGGATTTTTGCCACGGCTTTTGGTGTTTAATCCTCGGGCGTGATGCTTTGGTCTGGGCGTGTGTCCCGGGCAAAGCCGCCCCTTGCCCTTGGCGGCGAATGCCGGGTAAATCTGGCGATGCGCACCGTCCCAAAGTCCCAAGAAAAGGCCGCACTCATGTCCGTAACCCAAATGACCGGCCTGCGGGTCATCGCTTTGGTCGGTTTGTCCGTTTTGGCGGCCTGTGGCGGCCCGAAATCAAAGCCATCCAAACCACAGGCCGCGGATCTGGAATGCATGTCGCGGGCGATGTATTTTGAATCCAACAGGTCAAGCTGGGACGGGATGATCGCGGTCGGCAGTGTGGTGATGAACCGGGTCAAATCGGATGCTTTCCCGAACACCGTCTGTGGTGTCGTCAGCCAGAAAAACCAATTTGCCCCCGGCGTCATGTCGAAACCGATGACCGATCGCGGCGCGCCGCTGGCACAGGAGGCCGCCCGCGCGGTGCTCAGCGGCACACGGCACCCGCATGTCGGCATTGCCAAGTTTTTCCACGCAGCCTGGTATCAGGCCAATTACAACAACATGCATTATGTGGTGACCACCGGCGGCAACGCGTTCTATGAAAAGCGCCGGGCGGAATTTGTCACCGCTTCTTCGCCGCGTCCCCCGACCGAAGGGCTGGCGCCGCGATAAGCCGCTTGACTTAACTCACCCGAAAAACCTTGTCCCGCGATGTCGCCCCCCGGACCAAGGTCAATCGGGATTTGGCCAGACCCAGAGATTTGGCAAGCAATTTGCGCACCGCTTCATTGGCTTTGCCATCCTGTGGCGGGGCCGTAACGCGGACGGAAATAAGCCCCTCTGCGACGGTAATCGCATTGCGCGAGGCCCCCGGCGTGACGCGCACGGCGATGTCGGTGTCGGCCTGGGCCAGGTGGGCAAGATCGGGCAGCTTCCTCATCTCTCTGGCATAAACCGGGGGCAGGGCACTTGAAACCCGGCACGGGGCGGGTGACATACCGAAGGCATGACATAACGCGCGATACATTGGAGACCCGATGCCCCAGCCGAATCCTGCCGCCATGGAATTTCTGTTGAACCGCCGGTCCCGCCCGGCCAAGACATTGCAGGCGCCGGCGCCGGATCGTGCGGCACTGGCCCCGATCCTGACCGCGGCGGCGCGCAGCCCCGATCATGGCAAGCTGGAACCCTGGCGATTTATCGTGTTGGAACGTGCGGCGCTGGACCGATTGGCGGCGCTGGTTGGTGCGCGGGGTGCGGCGCTGGCGATGGATGGCGAACAGATTGCCAAGGCCCAGGCCGCCTTTGCCGACAGCCCGCTGGCGGTGGTTGTGGTTGCCGCGCCGGTTGCTTCGGAAAAAGTGCCGGAGATAGAGCAATTCTATTCCGCCGGGGCGGTCTGTCTGGCGCTGCTGAATGCGGCACTGGCCTCGGGTTGGGGGGCGAACTGGTTGTCGGGTTGGGCCAGTCATGACCGTGATTTCGTTGAACAGGGTCTGGGGTTGTCCGCCGGGGAACATGTGGCGGGCATCCTGCATATCGGCACCGAACGTGCCGCACCGCCCGAACGCCCGCGCCCGGATCTGACAGCCAAGACAACCTGGATGGACACATGATTCTTGCCGCCTTTACCAAATCTCTGGCCCAGCTGAGCGATCCGCGCTTTCGCCGTGTCCTTGGCATGGGAATCGGTCTGACGTTGGCGTTGTTGTTTGGTGCTTATGCCGGGCTGTTGTGGCTGGTCGAATGGATGACCGGCGACACAACGACATTGCCGTTGGTGGGCGAGGTGACCTGGGTTGGCGATCTGCTCAGCTTTGGGTCGCTGATCTTCATGGTGGTGTTGTCGGCGTTTTTGATGGTGCCGGTGGCCTCAGCGATCACATCGCTGTTTTTGGACGAGGTGGCGCAGGCGGTCGAAGACCGACATTATTCGCATCTGCCCGCCGCTGCCCCGGTGCCTTTTGCCGATGCGCTGCGCGATACGCTGAATTTCCTGGGCGTATTGGTGGCGGCAAATATCCTGGCGATCATCCTTTACGTGATGTTGCCCTTTGCCGCGCTGTTCATCTTTTGGGGGATGAACGGGTTCTTGTTGGGGCGGGAATATTTCACCCTGGCCGCGATGCGGCGCATTGGCCGCGACGGCGCGCGCGCGATGCGCAAGAAACATCTCGGCACGATCTGGATTGCCGGGGTGTTGATGGCGATGCCGCTGAGTATCCCGTTGGTGAACCTGCTGATTCCGATTCTGGGGGCGGCGACCTTTACCCATATTTATCACGCGCTTTCCCGGCGGTGATGCCGGGAAAACGGGGCGTTTGCCTATTGCGTGGTCGCGGGTGGCATCCGTTGGAACATCCAGCTGTCGATGTCGCGGACGGTCACGATCTCTAGCAGGATGATTGCCGTCAAAATCGCCCAGAGGACGCCGGCGATGGCGGTGGTGATCCATGCCTTGCGCTTCAGGTTATGCACCTGGGGGGCACCGGCGTGGGTGCCTTCGACCACCTCGCCCAGGTCGCCCTGGGTCTGGATGCGAAACGGGATGACCACCAGAAAGGTCATGAACCACAAAACAGCAAAAAGCACGATGGCGGATGTGATGGCCATTTTCGATTACACCTGTTCCAGTTCAACGAGACAGCCGTTGAAGTCTTTGGGATGCAAGAACAAAACCGGTTTGCCATGGGCGCCGATCTTTGGTTCGCCACTGCCCAGAACCCGGGCGCCGGTGGATTGCAAATGGTCGCGCGCGGCCAGGATGTCGTCCACTTCGTAGCAGATATGATGAATGCCGCCGGCCGGGTTTTTGTCCAGAAACCCTTGGATGGGGGAATCTTCGCCCAGGGGGTAAAGCAATTCGATTTTTGTGTTTGGCAATTCGATGAAAATCACCGTGACGCCATGATCCGGTTCGTCCTGCGGTGCGCCGACCGTGGCCCCCAAAGCAGAGCGATATTGCGCCGCAGCGGCGTCAAGGTCAGGGACGGCGATGGCAACGTGATTGAGGCGGCCGATCATGGGCGAGGCTCCTGTTTGCGGGTCATTTGCGAAGGTTATCGCCGTTGTGGCGGCAACAGGCAATTGGACAGGAGCGCGCATTAAACCTTTGGTAACTTCGAATGCGCATTCTGGAGGGAATCTGGAGGGCTAGGCATGGACGACCTCGAAAATCTGCAAATTGATCGCACACCATCACCGGAAAGACCCTTGTTGGGGTTAACCGTTCTTGTGGTCGAAGACAGCCGTTTCGCCTGTGAGGCGATGCGATTGCTGTGTCTCAGGTCCGGTGCGCGCATCAGGCGGGCGGATTGTCTGCGCTCGGCACGGCGGCATTTGCGGGTGTACCGGCCATCGGTGACAATTGTCGATCTTGGCCTGCCCGATGGTTCGGGTGCAGAATTGATTGCCGAACTGGCCGCTGGCAGCCCACGCATCCCGGTTATTCTGGGCACCAGTGGCGATGATTTTGCCGAAGATATGGCCGTGGCCGCCGGCGCGGATGGGTTCATGTTGAAACCCATTGTTTCGCTGATCAATTTTCAGGAATTGATCCTGTCGCTTCTGCCGCCGGAACGCCAGCCCACCGGCCCCCGCCCCCTGACCGAGGTCGAGTTGCATCCAGATCAGATCGCCTTTCAGGACGATATGGCGCATATCGCCGGTATCCTCTGTGATGGCACCGATGACAAAACCATGGATTACGTCGGCCAGTTCCTGAGCGGGGTGGCACGGATCGCCCATGACGACGCATTGAGCGATGCCGCCGAAAAGTTGATTCTGATGCGCCGCGAGGGCCAGCCAGTGGGCAGCCAAACCGCGCGTATTGCCGGCCTTATTCAGGAGCGTTTGACGCACCGGATTGCCATTTGATTGGATGAAGTTTGAGCCAGCGATGGGGTGCGGCCCATCTGGCCTCGCCCGGTGTTCCGTCAGTGTCGAAAAGACCGCTGGGCGTGGCGTCCAAATATCCTGGGTTTTCAGAACTGTACCGGTCAAAGAAGCGGATCACCCAAACCGCCGCCCAGCTTGGGCGTCAAAAAGTCGGCTGATCAGCAGCCCCAAGAGTGGAATGGTTGCTCGGTGGCCGGGCTATGATGCTGACTGGTTCAGAGAGACGATAAAAGACAAGGGGATACGCCCGTGCATCCCTGGCGGAAACAGCGAAAGAAAGCCGTGGAATACGACAAGGGCCGCAACCGCATAGAGATCAAGTTCGGCAGGTTCAGGGATTGGGGGCGCGTCGTGACCCGCTACGAAGGCGTTTTCCCCAGCCATCGCACTGGCGGAAATCACCCTTCACGGGCTATCAGCCCTGATCCTGACTTTCTTCCGCCAATTGATCCATCACCCGCACCAATTCCTCGCTGATTCCGGGTTCCGACATGGCATGGCCCGCATTACGGATCATCCGCAATTCCGCATTTGGCCAGCGTTGCGACAATTTCCAGGCCGTATGCGGCGGACAGATCATGTCGTAGCGGCCCTGAACAATCACACCGGGGATATGGGCGATACGGTCCATCTGATCCAGAATTTGACCATCATATTCCAGAAACCCGGCATTGATGAAATAATGGTTCTCCAACCGCGAAAACGCCCGGGCATATCCACCGGGCGGCACGCCGCTTTGACCAGAAGATTGAACCGAGGCGAGGGCATTTTCCCAAGCCGCCCAAGCCTGACCATAACGGGTTTCCTCGACCAAATTGCCGGAAAACAGCCGCTTGTGATAGGCGGCAATCATATCGCCGCGCTCATCTTCGGGAATCAGGCTGGCAAAACGCGCCCAGGTCTCTGGCCAGAATTGCCCGGCACCGCCGCCATAAAACCAGTCCAGCTCCGCCTGGGTCATCAGAAACACACCGCGCAACACCAGTTGGCGCACCACTTCGGGATGCGCCTGGGCATAGATCAGCGCAAGCGTCGCCCCCCAAGAGCCCCCGAACACAATCCAATTGTCGATCCCCAACGTGTGACGAATACGTTCGATATCCGCCACCAGATGCCAGGTGGTGTTGTGGCTGACGCTGGCATTGGGCTGTGATCTGCTGCAGCCCCGTTGATCAAACAGGATCACCCGGTAAACGTCAGGGTCAAAATACCGCCGCATCCCCGGGCTGCATCCGCCGCCCGGGCCGCCGTGCAACACCACAACGGGAATGCCAACCGGATTGCCCGATTGCTCCACATAGATCTTGTGGCCGTCGCCTACATCCAGCATCCGCTGATCAAACGGGTCGATCGGCGGATAGAGAAATTGCGCTGCGCGTTTTTGACCTGAGAATTTGTCCATGACTTTCTATATGAGACAGAAGCACCGATTGACCATAGCGAGGACACCATGCCAGAGGCCACTGTAACCGTCGACCCCGCGGAAATCGCTAAATTCGAAGCAATGGCCGCCGAATGGTGGGATCCGAACGGTAAATTCAAACCGCTGCATATGCTCAACCCCTGCCGTCTGGATTACATCACGACACAAATCGCCGGCGAATTTGGGCGCGATCTGAAATCACCACGCCCCTTTGCCGGGCTGCGTATCCTCGACATCGGCTGTGGCGGTGGGCTGTTGTGTGAACCGATGGCCCGGCTTGGCGCAACAATTACCGGCGCGGATGCCGCCGCCGGCAATATCCCCGTGGCGCAGGTCCATGCCGACCAACAGGGTCTGAAAATCACCTATCGTCATATCACAGCAGAGGCACTGGTCGACGAAGGCGCGCAATTCGACGTCGTTCTGAACATGGAAGTGGTGGAACATGTCGCCGATCCGCTTGCCTATCTGACCGCCTGTCAGCGGCTTCTGCGCCCCGGCGGGATCGAGATTTGTTCCACCATAAACCGCAATCCCAAAAGCTTTGCCATGGCCATAATCGGCGCGGAATGGGTTATGCGCTGGCTGCCCAAAGGCACACATGATTGGGCGAAATTCATAACGCCGGACGAACTTTTTGATCTCCTGGAAAAATCGCATGTGACGCCGGTTGATCGCAAGGGGTTCGTCTTCAATCCGATCACTTGGCAATGGTCGCTCTCGGCCAGCGATCTCAGCGTCAATTATGTCACCACCAGCGTAAAGCCCGCCTGACGTCACCGGGGCCCCTGAAGACAGGGGCCGCCGCACTTCTTCTGTTAAAAAATATCCTGGGGGAAGGCCATCGGCCTGGGGGCAAAGCCCCCCGCCTTTCCCTGCGGCGAAGCCCCCGTTCTTCCACTGCGGCAAAGCCCCCGTCGTCCTTTGCGACGGCGCCCTGCTAGCCCTCTTCTTCCAACTTCAGACGCAAGTCGCGCAGGATGGGCAGGGCGGCGCGCACCTTGTCCGCGCCCAGATCCGCGACCAATTCCGTGATCAATGGCGTGATTGCCTCAAGCGCCGCATCGCGGGCCTGCACCCCCGCCGGGGAAATCGTCACCAGTTTCGACCGCGCATCATCCCAATCCGGGCGGATATGCACATACCCGGCGATTTCCAGCTTGTTCAACGTGTTGGTCATCGCCCCACGGGTCACATGAAAGGATTTCGCCAATTGCGCCGGCGTGCGTTCCTGTTTGAACCGCGCCAGATGGTTCAGAACCGAAAAATGCGAAAGTTCCATTCCCTTGGGCAACATCCGGCTCAGCCGGTTGCGCAGCATCTGATCGGCTGTAAACAACTCGGAAAACAGCGCAACAGCCAAGGAATTGGCGTTTTGATCGGCCATCAGGGCCCCTTGAATTTTCGGTCGTGGGTTAAGGCGGGCACCTGCCCGCGGGCTTTGTCCACTGCTTCGTGGTCAAGGTCAACAAAGACAATGTCAGGTTCTTCCCCCGCCTCGGCCATAACTACGCCCCAAGGGGACACCGCCATCGAATGCCCATAGGTGCGCCGCGCCTTGCCCTGACGGATCTGATGCTGCCCGCATTGCGCCGCCGCCAATACCCAGGCGCCGGTCTCTATGGCCCGCGCTTGCAAAAGCGCCTGCCAATGCGCAGCCCCGGTCACCGGTGAAAACGCGGATGGCACCAAAAGAACCTCGGCCCCGGCCTGGGCCAAGGCGCGGTAAAGATACGCAAACCGCACATCGTAACAGATGCTCATCCCGATCCGGGCAAATGGCGTGTCCGCAACCACGGCTTGGTCACCGGGGCGGTATCCGGCGCTTTCCCGATAGGTCTCGGTCTCACTGACCTGCACGTCGAACATGTGAATCTTGTCATACCGCGCCGCAATGCCGCCATCGGGGGAAATCAGAAACGACCGATTGGCAAAACGGCCATCGGGATCATCGGTTTTCAGCGCAAGCGAACCAATCGAAAGCCAAATCCCGCGCCGCGCCGCCAGATCGCGCAATCCGGTCAGCGTGTGATCATCGGCTTCGTGCTGCAACACGTTCATCTGATGTGTGCGACTGGTCGACACACAATTCGTCACCTCCGGCGTCAGGACGAATCCGGCGCCGTCCTCGACAGCCCGGTCGATCATTGCGGAGGTGGTGCGCAGATTTTCGACCGGGTCATCAGTGGACGACAATTGCAGCAGCGCCGCCCGCATCACGCGGCTTTCAGCAACGGATCAAGCTTGCCCGCGCGATCAAGCGCGAAAAGGTCATCACAGCCGCCGACGTGGATATCGCCGATAAAGATCTGTGGCACGGTGCGACCGCCATTGGCGCGCTGGATCATTTCGGGTTTGCGATCCGGGTTGGCCAGGACGTCAATTTCGCTGAACGCCGCGCCTTTCTGCTTCAAAAGCCGTTTGGCCGCGTGACAAAAACCGCAGAGCGGCGAGGTGTAGATTTCAATAGTGGACATGATACGTTCCTTTACGATCTTGTCCGTAACTTAGTCGTCCCGGCTCACCCTTGCCAGTGCGCCAATGCAGAGCGGACCTGCACCTGACGCACGAAGCACCTCTGCACAGGCGCCAAGGGTCGCCCCGGTGGTCAAAACATCGTCAATCAGCAACACCGGTCGCCCGCCCGCCACGCGGCCGCGCCGCCCCCGATGCATCTGGATCGCCCCGTCGAGGATCTCGCGCCGCTCGGCACCGCTGAAACGATCAAGACTTCGGGTGCGGCGCACCCGTTTCAACAGATCCGGGCAATAGGCCAACCCCAATTCCCGCGCCAATGATTCGGCCAGCAGGGCGGATTGATTGTATCGCCGCGACATCATCCGCATCCAATGCAGGGGCACCGGCGCCACCAACATATCCGGCAGGATCAGGGGCCCGACCGCCCGCGCCAGCCATTTTGCCCCCACCGGGGCGATATCCTGACGGTCATTGTGTTTCAGCCCCATCACAATGCGCCGCCCGTTGTCGCGATACAACAGCGCCGCCCGCCCCCGATCCCAAGCAGGCGGCGCAGAAATGCAGGAATCACAATGGGCAATCTCTTCTGTATTCTCGCCGGGCAGGGGCACGCCGCAGCAATCACAGACCAATCCACCGGTAAACGGTGTATCGCGCCAACAGGCCCCACACAGACCAAAGTCGGTTTCAACCAGATCCCGACAGATCAGGCATTGGGACGGATAGACAACCCGCAAGGCCGTTTGAACAATCTCACTCATACCACTATCTAGGCCCCTATGCAGCCCCGTCTCACTGATCCTGCGGCTTTGATCCGCAACCGTCGCCGCGCCTCTTTGGATGCGCTGTTCTTGTTTGAATCTGCGCGCGACGATCTTGAAGATCGCCTCAGCTTGGTTAAGAGAACCTTTACCGCGCCAGCAATTGTCACCGGGCAGCCGGAAATCTGGGGCAATCTGGCGGAAAGCACCCGCATTGTTGCCGATGACGACACATTGCCGTTGGAACCCGGCGCGCATGACGCGATTTTGCACAGCCACAGCCTGCATTGGGCCAATGATCCGGTGGGGCAGCTGATTCAATGTCGCCGCGCGCTGAAACCGGATGGGTTCTTTTTGGCGTCGCTGTTTGGCGGCCAGACCTTGCAGGAACTGCGTGCCTGTCTGGCCAGTGCCGAGACAGAGCTGACCGGCGGGCTGTCGCCGCGCATCGCCCCCATGGCCGAGATCCGCGATATGGGCGCGCTGTTGCAGCGTGCCGGATTTGCCCTGCCGGTGGCGGATGCCTTTCGATTGACGGTGACCTATGAAACACCGCTGCATCTGATGCGCGAACTGCGCGCCATGGGCGAGGGCAATGCGCTGGACGCACGTCTGCGCCGCCCAACCCGGCGCGCGGTGCTGTTGCGGGCAGCGGAGCTTTACAGCCAGCTTCATGCCCAGCCCGATGGCCGTATCCCGGCAACATTTGAATTCATCGTCCTGACCGGATGGGCCCCCGATGACAGCCAGCCAAAGCCGCTGCGGCCCGGATCGGCCAAGGCGCGACTGGCGGACGCATTGAAAGTACCGGAAACCAAGCTGAAAGATTGACCCAACCAGCCACAGGGTTATCTGTCGCTAAATCGACATCGCGGAGACCGAAATGCCCGACACACGCCCAGCCAACAGCCCGGCCGATCATCCCGCCCTGCCGCCACGAAAAATTGGTGTCTTGCTCGCCAATCTTGGGACGCCGGATGGCACCGACTATTGGTCGATGCGTCGGTATCTGGGCGAATTCCTGTCGGACAAGCGCGTGATTGATTACCCGGCTTGGAAATGGCAACCGCTGTTGCAGTTGATTATCCTTACAAAACGGCCGTTTACCTCGGGTGCGGCCTATCGGACGATCTGGAACAACGAAGCGGATGAAAGCCCGCTGATGACCATCACCAAGGATCAGACCGCCGCGATTGCCAGCAGGATGGCGGACCAGTTCGGCGACAGCGTGATGGTGGATTTCTGTATGCGCTACGGCAACCCGTCGACCAAATCAAAGGTGCGGGCGATGGTCGAGGCAGGGTGCCACAAGATCCTGTTTTTCCCGCTTTATCCGCAATATGCCGGCGCGACATCGGCCACCGCGAATGACGCGTTCTTTCGGGCGTTGATGGAGGAAAAATGGCAACCCACGGCGCGGGTCGTCGACCCCTATTTCGAACATCCTGCCTATATTGACGCGCTGGCGCAGTCGGTTGAGCGCAAATATGCCAGCTTGGACCAACGACCCGAAATCCTTATCTGTTCTTACCACGGCTTGCCGCAGCGGTATTTGCTGGAAGGTGACCCCTATCATTGCCAGTGCCAGAAAACGACGCGGCTGTTGAAGGAACGGCTGGGCTGGGCCGATACCGACATCAAGACCACCTTCCAATCGCAATTTGGCCCCGAGGAATGGCTGAAACCCTATACCGTGGAAGAGGTTGCGCGCCTGGCCCGCGAAGATGGCAAAAAGAATATCGCGGTCATCGCCCCGGCCTTTTCTGCGGATTGTATCGAAACTCTGGAAGAGATCAACGAAGAGATCCGCGAAAGTTTCGAAGAGGCCGGTGGAGAGAAATTCACCTATATCCCCTGTCTGAACGACGATCCGGCCCATATTGACGCGCTGTCGCAAGTGATTTCCGAAAATCTGGCTGGCTGGACGGCATGAGCGCGCTGCATCTGGGCACGGTCAAGATTCCGGTCACCGATCTGGCGCGATCGCTGCCGTTTTACTGTGATACCCTTGGGTTGTCTGTGTTGTTCACCGTTGAAAAATACGGTTGGGTTCAACTTTCCGGCGGACAATTTGGCATCGCGCTATACGAGATCGGCAAATCCGACACCAGCAGGGCACCGGGCGGTGATCTCGATTTTCATATGATTTGCGAAGATCGCGCGACCACCCTGGCCCAGGTGCGCCGACAGTGCCCTGATGCGGCATGGGCGGATCATGTCAGCGGGGCCTATGTGCTGCGCTTTGCCGACCCGGACGGCAATCAGCTGCATATCTTTGCACGCGGCGAGAATGAGGATGACAGCCTGAAAACCTATCCCCAGACATAGAAAAAGCGGCGCCGAGGCGCCGCTTTTCCTTGTAGATGTCAGTCCGAATTACTCGGAAGCTGCAACTGCGATAACAACAGCAAGCAGGATCAGCGGGACAATGATGCCAGCCGACGAAGATGCTTGTGCAGTTTCTTCAACGATCACCGGTGCTTCGATGATGACGTCGTCTTTTGCATAGGAACCAGCGAATGCTGTCGATGCTGCTGCGGACAGTGCCGCTGCGAGTGCGAGTTTCTTCATAATCATATCCTCCAGATATTCACCTGCCGCTCATACCAAACTGGTTGCGGCAAGCACCCAAGACTTACCTCGTACTTTTTCTTTGCAGCTATTCTGGCGAAATGCAAACCGATCTTTGCATGTTCTCGCCGCGCCGCCGCCACATGTCGTCAAATTAGCAACACTTGGGTGCCCACTTTTGTCTGGGCGAAAAGCTCGGAGATATGTTGGTTGTAAAGACCGATACAGCCGTTCGAAGACCGGCGTCCGATTTTGCGTGTGTCGTGCGTTCCGTGGATACGGTAATACGTCCAGCTCAGGTAAAGCGCGTGCGTTCCCAGAGGGTTGTCAGGGCCCGGACCAACAAAGTCCGGCCATTCGGGATTGCGGATTTTCATCGACGGGGTGGGGCGCCACGACGGGCCTTCCACCTTGCGCACCACCGACGTGCGGCCGCGGCGCGTCAGATCCTCTGTCAGGGGAACCGAGGTTGGATAGAGCTTGTAGGTCGTGCCATTGGCCGACCAATAATGCAGCGCCCGGCTGGTGATATCGACCAGAATTGCGCCATTGCTGAGATCGCTGAAATACGGCCGCCAATCCAGCGATCGAAAGCTGGAGATATTGCGGCGCACGGCGTGCGAAATATCGCCCTCAAGCTCGGTGCTGCCGTCGTTCTGGGCCAAGACCGGGGTTGCGGCCATTGCAGCAGTCCCCGCCAGAAAGGCCCGTCTGTTCCATTTTTGTGTGGATGGTGTCTTCATATCCCACTCCCTGGGTATGCTGCATTGATCACAGTTATTTTAGTGCGCGAAAGCCGCAGTCGCAAATCAAACCACTGTCAAGACGCGGATCATCGCCGAGGTGGGTTTGAAAGGTCACTTTTTTCCGGCTAAGTCTCGCGTAACCAAATTATTGGATGGTCTCACCGATGAAACGTCTTGCTGCACTTTTGCTTCCGCTTGTTCTGATTCTTGCGGCCTGTACGACGACACCGTCGTCCACGACGCCGACCCTGGGCCCGGACGGCAAGCCGCTGCCAAAGGTGTACAATCTGGGGCCGGGGGCAGAGGGACGGGTTCAATTCCGTATGCTTGATTCGATCAATGCATTGCGCCAGGCGCGCAGCCTGCCGCAGGTGTCGCTGAATGCCGCGCTCAACGCTGCGGCCGCGACCCATGCGCGCGACATGTCGGTGCAAAACCGCCCCTGGCATTTCGGATCGGACGGATCATCGCCGATCGACCGGGTGGCGCGTGTCGGATATGCGGGCCGGATGTTGGGCGAAGCGATTTCCGAAACCTACGAAACCGAGATCGAGACCCTTGCCGCCTGGATGGAAGAACCGGGCACCCGCGAGGTGATCATGGCAGCGGACGCGCGCGATATGGGATTCGCCTATTTTCAGGAACCCAACGGCAAGATCTGGTGGACATTGGTGATGGGCGCGCCGGGCAACGCGGGTTTTGTCCCCTCGGCCAGCCCCGCCAACAGCCAATCCATCGAAGACATCGCCGCGGCAGCCATTGATCTGAGCGACGGCTGATCGAATTCTGGCCCCCCACCCGCTGATCAGGGATCACTGGATGGGGGGCTGATTTGTTTCGTCGCGGTTATGCGCGCAGCATCACCTTGCCTGCGCGTCCCGGTGTCAGCGCTGCGGTCATGGCATCGCTGACCTGATCCAGAGAATAGGCTCCGCCGTCTTCCAGTTTCAGCTCGCCATTCGCCGCCAGCATCACCAATTCCGTGATCAGGCGCTTGCGTTCCTCCGGGGCCATTTCGCTGCTGACGCGCGATCCCCAGAAGCCTTTTGCCGTGATGTGTTTCATGATCAACGCCCCCGAAGACAGCGGCATGGGCGCGCCTGTGGCTGTGCCGAACACCACCAATTCGCCGTCAACACCAAGCAGATCAACGAGATCGCCGGAAATATCGCCGCCGACGGAATCAATCGCCGATACCGCACCGGCATCGCCGATCAGCGCCTGTGCCTTTTCCTTCCACCCTTCGGACGCGGTCGAAAGCACGTTGTCGATCCCGAGGTTTTCCAGCTCGGCCACCGCAGCATCCCGGCGCACGAGGTTCAGCAGATGAATTCCGCGCGATTTTGCCAGAACCGTCATGATTTTGCCGACGGCGCCATTGGCGGCCGTTTGCACGATCCAATCCCCCTTTTTCGCCTTGAGGCTTTCAAGGAGCGACAGGGCGCTGAACGGCATCGCAATCAGCTGCGCGCCAACGGTATCGCTGATCGCGGCAGGAAGCGGCAGAACCCCTTCGGCGGGGGCGGTGAAATACTCCGCCCAGCTGCCATGAATGCCCGCGATGGCAATGCGTTGACCAATCAGCGCGGCATCGACACCTTCGCCGACGGCGTCAACCGTGCCCAGCGCCTCTGACCCGCCGGTTGCGCCGGGCAGTTCGGGTTTATAGCCGTAATTGCCACGGATCGTCCAAAGATCATGGTTGTGGATCGGCGACAACGTCATCTTGACCAGGACTTCGCCTGCCTTGGGGGTGGGTTTTTCGGTTTCTGCGGTTTTAAGCACGTCAATGGGTTCACCAAAGGTGTCGTGTACTGCGGCTTTCATTGTGATTATCCTTGTAAGTTGTCTTGAGTGAGAAGACCGGTCGTTTGTTTTAACGCCTGTTCCAGTGGCGTCTGAGAGCGTGACAGCTTTGCCAAGATCGACGCCCCGAGCCATTGCGCGTAGAGCATTTGCGCCGTTGCGACGGGGTCGGAAAACCGGGGCAATGACCCTTCGGATGCGCCCTGACGCAAAAGCGTTGCGATACGTTGGACAAATTCGGTGATGCCATCGTTCAGGATCACGCGCATCGCGTCAGAAAGGTCGGCCACTTCGGCCCCCAATTTGACGACAAGACATTGCGTGGCAATGCCTTCTGCCCCGGCTTGTGCCAACCAACCGGACCAGAATGCCCCCAGCTTTTCCGCGGCGGTCCCCGGTCCATTGGCCAATCGGTCAAACCGATCCAGATAGTCCTGAACATAGTCAGCCAAAAGCGCCTGTCCAAAGGCCTCTTTCGACGCGAAGTAGTAGTAAAACGACCCCTTCGGGATGTTGCATTCCGTCAACAGGCGGGCAATCCCGACGCCGCCAAACCCGTGTTTGATCACCAGGGCCCTGCCGGTATCCAGAATATGCTGTCGCTTGCGATCTGATTTGGTTTGCTCATCCATAGGGCGGAGTTAATCAGTAATAGACCGGTCGTCTAGGTATCATCACAGCCATGTGACAGGGCGGTAAACCACGAGGTCAAATCCCAAAATCAGAGGTGTCTTGCGTCTTCGGGCAGACAGCCTTGGCCAGCTACCCAAGGGCCGGGCTCTCTCGGCCAGCGTCCCGTGCCAGTTCCTTAGGCCAGTTCCCGGTGGCTGGCCTGAATATCATCCCAGGCGCGGTTGATGTCGATCAACCGCCGCTCGCTCAGGCGCACGGCTTCTTGCGGCACGCCACGGGCCATCATGCGGTCTGGATGCCCCTCGCGCACCGCTTGACGCCAGACTTTGCGAATGTCGTCCAGTGGCGTATCGGGGCTGACGCCCAGAACGGTATAGGGATCATTCGGTGCATCGGGCACAAAACGCGCCCGAAACGCCAGAAACTGGCGTTCATCCAGACCAAAGATCATCGAAACTTCGCGCAGGAAATCGTCTTCGGCGGGATGATAGCTGCCATCCGCGACCGCGATATGAAACAGCCCCTCCAGCAGGTCGCACAGCGCGGTGCCGGTCTCATCAAACATCGCACGAATGCGGCGGGCGTAATCGGCGTAACCGGCCACATCCTGCCGGGCCAGATTGAACACCCGCGCGGCCTGATCCTCATCCTCGGGGGCGATGTGAAACACCTCGCGGAACGCCGTCACCTCGTCCCGGGTGACAAGACCATCTGCCTTGGCCATTTTCGCGCCCAACGCGATCACCGCAATGGTAAAGGCGACACTGCGCTCTGGTGGCGTGCGCAGCTGGTCAAACACCTGACTAAGCGGCGCGCCACTGGCGAGGGCCGAAATCGCGGCCGATATGCGGGACCATATGGACATGGGCGAATGTTATACCTCGGTTTGATCTAAGTCAGTGTGACAATCACAA
Source organism: Marinovum sp. 2_MG-2023 (assembly GCF_030548265.1). Classification (NCBI taxonomy): domain Bacteria; kingdom Pseudomonadati; phylum Pseudomonadota; class Alphaproteobacteria; order Rhodobacterales; family Roseobacteraceae; genus Marinovum; species Marinovum sp. 2_MG-2023. The sequence goes on from NZ_JAUOSD010000008.1 coordinate 50,634, forward strand.
AAATTTTTGCATCAGCACCAGATCAATCCAGCGCCCGAATTTATACCCGACCTCGGGCAGGACCGAAACCTGACGAAACCCGATTGCCGCATGAAAGGCGATGCCATCCGGGTTTTCCCCGCTGACGCCGGCGAACAGGGTGTGAACCCCGGCGGCACGCGCGTGATTTTCCAGCATCGCCATCAACCCGCGCCCGGCGCCAAGGCCACGGGCCGCCGGCAACAACGCAATGGAATGTTCGCAGGTATGACGATAGCCATCCCCGCCGCGAAACTGGAAATAACAGGCATATCCGATAATCTGGCCGTCCCGTTCCGCAACAAAATAGCGGCCACTGTCGCGAATGCTTTCTGCATACTCCTGGACCGGTTTTTCATCGGATCTGAAACTGATTGTCGTGTCACGAATGACCGGGTTGACCACAGCGGCAATTCCCGGTGCATCCCCCACCTGTGCTGGGCGCAAGATCATCTTAAGGCCACGCTCCCCTGCGGAGTCTCGATCGACGCCACAAGATGCGGCGAGCCATGTTCAAACCGCACGCGCGCATCATCCAGATAGGGCGCAAGCCGCTGTTGCAGGCGATCCACCTCTGGGTGGAAAATCGTCAGGGCGTCCAGCGTACAGCCCGTTTCCGGCAACATCCGGCCCGGATGATCCGCGCAATCCCATTCTATCAGGGCCGGAAAACACCCATCATACGACAACATGCCATGCTGCGGCACCGACATCCGCCAGCGCAGATTGCCGCGCTCCAGCTCGACGATCCGGCCCGCCTCTGGCAGGTCACGCACAAGGGTTTCAAGATCTTTGGTCTGGCAAATCCAATTGGTCAGCCGGGGCGGACCGGAAAAATGATCCAGCCCGAACCAGCGGGCGTGATCCAGCGCAGGCGCGGCGGGATCAATGGCAATCGCCTCGAGATACAGCCCATCCGACAGGGACATCAGGTGATTATGGGTGCCAAAAAACGGATGTTCGCCGCCCGTCGCCATTTCGACGTGCAAATGGTCCTGCACATGCGCGCGACCAATGTCGCGTGACAGCCCCGAAACAGCGATATGGTCTAGGTGCAGCATGGCATGTCTCCCGCTTGGCGTGCCCCGTCAAGAATCGGCCTTTGACCCATCTTTTTATCGGTCATTGCACCGTCATTCCGTCGTCAAGATATATCAGATTTCGTGACAAATGGGAACGCGTCACACAATCCAGACATGCAAAGACCCCCCGGTTTGCACCGAGGGGCAGTTTTCGATCATTTTGGCCTAGTTAACGGATTGTCCGTCAACCACATCCTTGGTGATCGCGGGGGGCGTGCCGACAATTTCAATCCGGCGCGGTTTCAACGCTTCGGGAATCTCACGCTCCAGGTCGATATGCAGCATGCCGTTTTCATGGCTGGCCCCGGTGACGCGCACATGGTCGGCCAGATGGAATTTGCGCTCAAAGGCGCGGGCGGCAATACCGCGGTGCAAGTAGGATTGTTTCGGTGCGTCGTCAGCCTTGCGGGCGGTGACAACGACGGCGTTTTCCTTGGCCTCGACGCTCAGGTCTGCTGCGGAAAATCCGGCAACCGCAATCGAAATGCGATATGCATCATCAGCGGTTTTTTCAATGTTATAAGGTGGATAGGTCTGGTTTTGGACATCATTGGCCAACACCCGATCCATCAGGTCGGCAATTTGATCAAAGCCGACAGTGGCACGGTGAAGTGGTGCAAAATCATAGCTACGCATGGGTCATCCTCCATTGAGCGATACCATTATGGTGCGTCTTCCCATCGGGACAGACGGTGACATCCGGACCCACATTGGGCGTCCGAACAGCAATGATTTGGGGAAGGTCTTTGCCGGTTTCAAGACCCCGGCGTAAACGGATTTACGCCATCCCGCGCCGACCGCCGATGTGGGCCTTGGCAGAGCTCAGTATCGCCGCGCCTCTGCCGCGAGGCGGTCAAAGGGATCGGGCCTTGTGTCATCAAGCAATTCGGTGTCCGGTTCAAAAGCCGGGACATAGATCCCTTGGGTCCAAGACGCGGGCAACCGATCCAGCAGCTTGGCAAATCGGGCACTGGCGTCAGAGGCCCGCTGCCGGATCGCTTCGGCACGATCAGGATCACGTTCGCGCAGCCGGGTGTACCATCTCACAACCAGGTCACAAACCCGGTCCGGCCCCAGCGAGAAATAGACAACGGCGGCTGTCAGCAGCGCCAAAAGACCCACTGCAACCACAAGCCAGGGTCGCACCAGAACGACAATGAACAGCGCACCCAACGCCAGTATCCGGGGCGCATCCGGGCGACGCAGAAACCGGCGAATATGGCCCATGATCGCCATCACACCCCCACGGCGCGGGCCGGCATGCGGCCTGTTTTGGCGCTTTGCAGGACGGTCCATTGCGTCGGTGGGTGCTGACGCCTCTGCCTGCGGCAGCACAACAGGGCGGGAAATGATATCCCGACGGGGATTTGTCGGCTTGGCCCGTGCGGGTTTTGGCTGTGCGGGTTCGAGTTGCGCGGGCGCAGGCTTTGCGGGTTCGGGCTTTGCCGGCTCGGGCGTTGCGGCGTTTTCCTCTGCCATCAGCGCACGAATTGCCAATGTTGTTGGATCATCTACCGGCCCGCCATCATCGGCGCCCGGCCGGGGATCTGTGTTCAACCTATGGCGATTGGCTGTCATGCGCGACCTCCGTGGCGTGTGGCGATGTTGCGTCAGCCAATAATACCAATGCTTTCAGGCCATTTTGTGGCGCAGTTCTGCCCCGGCCGCCCCCGAAATACTCGTCGTCAAATTCCGAAACTTCAGGGCCGCAGAAATTTGGCCCCCGACGGGCGCTCATCCGTGCCGACCTGTTTGAACAAGGATTGTGCGTTCAATTCCACCTTCAGCAGCGCCAGCGGCTCTTTCAGCGAGGTGCCAAGGGATACCGGCACGCCGCCCGCCTCTGCCTTGGCTGAAATCAGCGCCACAATGCGCGGCACGCCGCCCTCTATCGAAAACACCGGTGCACCCGATGCGCCGAAATCGGCGGCACAAGACATGACAAGAACGCCGCGCCGACGGTCGATCACCTCACAGGCTTCCTGAAGGGAGGGCGCTTCGGCGCGGTCATGCGCATAGCTGACAACCGCAATCCGCGCACCCGGCGCCGGCCGGTCAGTGGTTTCAAACGGCAAGACGCCGGTGTTGCGGATTGGATGCGCCAATTGCAAAAGCGCCACATCATCGCGGACCTGCGATGCTTTGGTGTTCTGCGCAAACCGGTACTTTGGATGCACCACCGCGTATTTCACATTGCGATAGGCCGAGGCCCGGCCATTGCGCAGACCGGCACTGAACCGGATGTCCGATGCGCCAAACCGCTCGCCTGTGGCCTTGTTGAACAGGCAGTGACCGGCGGTCAGCACCAGATCGGGCGCGACCAGCACACCGGTGCAAAATCCGGTGCGCCCAAAATCAATCCGGCCAACCGCTTCCCATCCGCGGCTGTCGTCGCCGGTGTTCAGCTGTCGTAACTCGCGCATTTCTGCCTGTGCCGTTGTCACGGTCATGATCACAGCGAGTAGCAGATGGAATATGCGCAAAAGTCAGCCCCTGTCGTCCGCCCTTTGGGCTATCAACAAGTTTAGGCAAAATTGCGGCGCCGCCAAGCCTTTTCAATTTGGCGCGTCACGGACGCAATGCCTGCGGCTTTGGCCCACCGGTCGCCCAGTCCAGCAATTCGACCGTATGCACCACGGGCACCTCGGTGCCGGAACCGATCTGCATCATGCACCCGATGTTGCCGGCGGCAATCACATCCGGGGTCACGGCCTCCAGCGTATTGACCTTTCGCGCCTTCAACTGGCCGGATATTTCCGGCTGCATCAGGTTGTATGTCCCCGCCGATCCGCAACACAAATGGCTATCGGCCGGCTCTGCCACGGTGAACCCGGCGCGTTTCAACAGGGTCTTGGGGTGGGTCTTGATCTTTTGCCCATGCTGCAACGAACAGGCCGCGTGATAAGCCACCTTGAGCCCCTTGTCCGCCCCTTCGGGCAGGTCCAGTTTCATCAGCACTTCGCTGATGTCCATCGCAACCGCCGCCACCCGCGCGGCATCCGCGGCCAGAGGATCGTTGCGAAACATATGGCCGTAATCCTTGACCGTGGTGCCGCAGCCGCTGGTGTTGATGACAATGGCATCCAGCCCCTTGGTGTCCATTTCGGTGGTCCAAGCCGCAATATTCCTGGCCGCTGCGCCGTGGCTTTCGGCCGTTTTGCCCATGTGATGGGTCAGCGCGCCACAGCATCCTGCGCCCTTGGCCACCACAACCTCACATCCCAGCCGCGTCAACAGGCGGATGGTGGCATCATTGATGTCGGTATTCAACGCCTTTTGGGCGCACCCCGTCATCAGCGCCACCCGCATCTTCGGGGCGGCCTTGGGGGCAAAGCTCTGTGGATCGTCATTGCGGCTGACCGGCGGGATCTGCTTCGGGGCCATCTCGAGCATCGCGCGCAGACGCGGATCCGGCATGAAACGCGCAAAAGGCCGCCCGATCTTGGCCCCCAAAAGCGCCAGCCGGAACCGCCCCGGATAGGGCAGGATTCGCGCCAACAGCCAGCGCAACGCCCGATCCGACCAGGGGCGGTCGTATTTCTGTTCGATATATTCGCGCGCATGATCCACCAGATGCATGTAATGCACCCCGCTGGGGCAGGTGGTCATACAGGCCAGGCAGGACAGGCAACGATCAATATGTTTGACCGTCGTTTCATCCGGCACCCGTTCATTTTCCAACATGTCCTTGATCAGATAGATCCGCCCACGCGGGCTATCCAATTCATCGCCCAGCACCTGATAGGTTGGGCATGTCGCAGTGCAAAATCCACAATGCACACAGGCGCGCAGAATTTCGTTGGCCCGCTTGGTGCCAGGATCGCGCAGTTGGTCTTCGGTAAATGTCGTTTGCATGATTAGCCCATAAGCCCCGGATTAAGGATACCGCGCGGATCGAATTTCGCCCGTAGACCGGCTTGCAATGCGGCCAGCGGCGCGGGTTGCGGTTCAAACACCGGCACGGCCCGGCGCAGATCCTGCGATCCCCGGAACAATGTCGCATGTCCGCCCAGCGCCGCCACCTGTTGGCGAAGGGCCCCAGCCCCGGAAACACCAACCCCGGAAACACCGGCCTCCGGCATCAACAACCAGACCAATCCGCCGCCCCAGTCATAAATCGCCGTATGCGTGACACCCCGCTCTGCCAATCCAGCGGTCAGGACCGGTCCGTCGCTCGGCTTGACCGAAACGCGCCAAACCGCGCCCTCCCGCCCGGCAAAGGGCGTCACATCGCGCAGTTCACGCCACAATGCGGCACTTGCCGCGCCTTCGCGTGCCTCAAACCCGGTCAGGACGCCGTTTTGCAACCGCTCCGCACGATAAGAAACCGAGGCCGCCAATCCTTCGATCCGGACCAAGGTACGCGATGCACCCCCAGCCGCCCCGGCATCCAGATGCGCCGCGCCGGTCACCTCAAACGGCGTGCCAAGCGCGGCACACAGGCTGTGGACGCCGGATTCGGCATCCAATCCGTCACAGACCAGCGTCGTTTCCATTTCTGGCACCGGCATCACCTTGAACGACACCTCGCTGATCACCCCCAAGGTGCCCCAGGACCCCGACAACAATTTCACCAGATCATAGCCGGTGACATTCTTCATCACCCGGCCACCGTTTTTGACGATCTGGCCCATGCCATCGACAAACCGCACCCCCAACATGAAATCCCGCGCCGCGCCGGCCACAACCCGGCGTGACCCGCTGACGTTGGCCGCGACCACACCGCCCAGCGTCGGCACGCCCTCGGTGCCCAGCAAGCCGCGCCAATCCCCCGGCTCAAAGGCCAGCCTCTGACCCTCTGCGGCCAATGCCGCCTCAACGTCGGCCAAAGGCGTACCGGCCTCGGCCACCATGGTCAGCGCGCCCGGTTCATATAACGAAATCCCGGACAGCCCGCCGGTTTCCAGAATATCCCCTGCCACCGGACAGCCTACGGCGCGCGTCCCGCCGCCACAAATCCGCAGCGGCCCATCCGCCCCGGCAATCATCTCCGCCAATTCCGCTTCGCTTGTCGGTCGCATATCCAGATCTTCTTCTGTTCAAAAATATCTCGGGGGAGTCACCAAAGGTGACGGGGGCTGGCCCCCTTACTCTGCTGCCACATCCACAGCGCGGCGGGCCTCGGACACCTCCAGCGGAAACACCTTGGCCGGGTTCAACAACCAACCGGGATCAAACACATCCTTGACCGCCATCTGTGCCTCCAGATCCGCCGGAGCATATTGATGCCCCATCAAATCGCGCTTCTCGATGCCAACGCCGTGTTCGCCGGTCAGACAGCCACCCACCTCGACACAAAGCTTGAGGATATCCGCGCCAAACCGCTCGCACAGTTCCAGATCGCCGGGCTTGTTGGCGTTGAACAGGATCAGCGGGTGCATATTGCCATCCCCGGCATGAAAAACATTGGCGACATCCAGGCCATAGTCGCGGCTCAACTCGCCAATGCGCCGCAGCACCAAGGGCAGGGCGGTCACCGGGATGGTGCCATCCAGGCACATATAATCGTTGATCTGCCCCATCGCGCCAAAGGCGCTCTTGCGGCCCAGCCAAATGCGGCCGGCTTCATCCGCATCCTGCGCCTCGCGCAGCTCCAGCGGGTCATGTTTCCGGGCAATCGCCATGATCCGCGCCAGCTGATCGTCGATTTCGGCATCTGACCCCTCGACCTCGACGATCAACAGGGCCTCGCAATCGGGATAGCCCGCATGGGCAAAGGCCTCGCAGGCGCGAATACAGGGGCGGTCCATGAATTCGATCGCCACCGGCAGGATGCCCGCCCGGATGATATCGGACACACAGGCCCCCGCCACTTCGTTGCTGTCAAACGCCATCAGCACCGGCCGCGCCCCTTCGGGTTTTGGCAGGATGCGCAGGGTCGCTTCCGTCACGACGCCCAATTGCCCCTCGCTGCCACAGATCACCCCAAGCAGGTCCAGACCCGCCGCATCCATATGTGCGCCGCCAATTTCAACCACGCGGCCATCCATCAACACCAGTGTGACCCCCAGCAGGTTGTTGGTGGTCACGCCATATTTCAAACAATGCGCCCCGCCGGAATTCATCGCGATATTGCCCGCAATGGCACAGGCCAGCTGGCTCGACGGGTCGGGCGCATAGAAGAAGCCGTTCTCTTCGACGGCTCCGGTCACCGAAAGGTTGGTGCGCCCGGTCTGCACCCGGACAAAGCGGTTTTCGTAATCGGTGTCGAGCACCGCATTCATCCGCGCCACGCCCAAAATGACCGAATCCGCACTGGGAAGCGCGCCACCGGCCAGCGATGTGCCCGCCCCGCGCGGCACCACCGGCACCGACATCTCATGACAAATCCGCAACACATCGGACACCTCAGCGGTGCTCGACGGCAACACCGCCAGCATCGGCGCACAGCGATAGGCCGCCAGCGCATCACATTCATAGGCGCGCAGCTCCGCCGGGTCCGAAATCACCGCACCCTGCGGCAAACATTGCTGCAATTGCCGCACCAAGGCGGATTTCCGTGCCAGCCGCTCTGGCCGTGGATCAGGCATCTGCATTGCGTCCCTCCAAGATTGGTAAGAAAATATAACCAATTTCGGAAAATCATGCAAGCCGCGTCTGGCGCGCGGCAAAGAAAGTATACAAAGGCTTGAAGAAGCACCTCTTTCGCCGGGAAATTTTCCCGCCTAGGGTGCCCGAATGACATGGACTGATCGCCTTACTCTGTTTGAACCCCTCGACTACATCGCTGTTGCGGTCCTGATCGTGAGCTGGATTGCCATTGGATTGAGGATCGAAAATCCGGGCAAACATCCATCAGTTTCGACCTTGACCACCGAATACCGGCGCGAATGGATGAAACAGATGCTCACCCGCGATCCGCGCATCTTTGACAGCCAGATTCTGAGCATCCTTCGCCAAGGGACGGCATTCTTTGCGTCGACCTGCATGATTGCCATCGGCGGTGTGCTTGCATTGATCGGCAATGCCGAACGGCTGGCGGGTTTGGCACAGGATCTGACCCTGGAATCCGACCCGATTGTGGTCTGGGAATTGAAGCTGATTGCCGTCATCCTGCTGGCGATCAATGGCTTCCTCAGCTTTGTCTGGTCACACCGGCTTTTTGGCTATTGCGCTGTGGTCATGGCCGCGGTTCCCAACGACCCCAACCATCCCGCCGCCCCGACACGCGCGCACAAGGCGGCAGAGCTGAACATCTCTGGCGCACGGGCATATAACAGGGGATTACGATCAATTTACTTCGCGATGGCGGCCACGGCATGGCTTTTGGGGGCCATTCCGCTCATACTGGCGGTATTATTCACTCTGGCGGTTTTGTACCGGCGCGAATTTGCCTCGAACTCTCGCGAGGCGCTATTGCTGCCCGAAACCGGCCCTGAACCGAAACCGGCAAAACACCCGGAGATCTGATGTTTCGTTTTCTTCCGACCCTGGCCCTGCTCGTTTTTCCGGCTCTCTGCTTTCCTGCGGTGGCGATGGCGGGCGACCCTGAAATCGTCAAAGTCAAAGTGACCAAACCCGACATGGGCTGGCGTTTTGAGGTGACTGTGCGCCACGATGACGCCGGATGGGATCACTATGCCGACGCGTGGGAGGTGACCGACCTTGACGGCAAGCGGCTTGGCTATCGCAAATTGCACCACCCGCATGAGCATGAGCAACCGTTCACCCGCTCTTTGCGCGGCCTGATGATCCCGGATGGCATTCGCGTTGTGTTGGTGCGGGCACATTGTTCCGAACATGGCTGGTCCAGCAACCCGGTTGAGGTCAAACTGTCCCCATCCGGGCGCGGCAGCTACTAGCCGGTCGCCCGTTTCCCCGATTTCCGGTCATTTGATGCCATTGTCCGTAGCAAACAGCGCCGTTGCATCCGCGCTGTTCACCAATTTATTGGCACATCTGCCGGAAATAACGGCTGGTCAGATCAGAACGCGACCCTGTCGCCACCTTTCAGGTCAAGCATTTCGCGCGCTTCATCCGGTGTCGCGACCTCACATCCCAGCGCCTCGACGATCTTGCGAATTTTGGCCACTTGCTGGGCGTTGCTTTCCGCCAGTTTCCCGCGCGAGATAAACAAGCTGTCCTCAAGCCCGACACGCACATTGCCACCCATCTGGCTGGCGGTGGTGCCCAGCGACATCTGTGATCCGCCAGCGCCCAGAACCGACCAACGGTAATCGTCGCCAAACAGACGGTCAGCGGTGCGTTTCATGAAAATCAGGTTATCAATCTCGGGGCCGATACCGCCCAGAATGCCAAAGATGAACTGAATGAACACCGGCGCCTTGAACAGCCCGATATCCATACAGAATTTCAGGTTATAGAGATGGCCCACATCATAACATTCATGTTCGAACTTGATGTCATGCGGTGCCAGGGTTTCGGCCGCTTCCTTGATATCGCGAAAGGTGTTGCGGAAAATGTTGCCGTCGGAATTGGCGACATAGTCCTTTTCCCAATCAAATTTCCAATCATCTTCGTTGTAGCGTTTCGCCAACGGATGGAACGAGAAGTTCATGCTGCCCATGTTCATCGAGCACATTTCCGGGCTGAAGGTCTTGGCCGGAGTGATACGCTCCTGGATCGACAGTGTCAGCGAACCGCCGGTCGAAATATTCACCACCGCGTCGGTCGCTTGCTTGATCCGGGGCAGGAAAGGCGCGAAATCCTTTACATCAACCGACGGCGCGCCGGTTTCGTTGTTCCGCGCATGCAGGTGCAGGATGGACGCCCCGGCCTCTGCCGCTTCCATCGCCTGGGTTGCGATATCGTCATAGGTATAGGGCAGCGCGTCTGACATGGTTGGCGTATGGATTGCCCCGGTGATGGCGCAGGTGATGACCGTCTTTTTCTGGCGTGCCATGGATCAGGTTCCTTTGGTTTTGTCTGTGTTGGCCGGCGCAATGACGCGGTATCCCAGCGGAAAGAGTTGAAGATCGAAACGGCTGCGGATCAGACCCCAGATCCCTTTGGGCGCTTTCAGCATCATCACGATGGCCACCAACCCCAAAACGATCAGATAAATGGTGCCAAGGTCAGCAAGCGTTTCGCGCAGCGCGAAAAACACAAGCGTTCCGATGATCGGGCCCTCGATTGTGCCAATGCCGCCGATCACCACGATAAAGATCACAAAGGCAGTCCAGTCATTGACGCTAAAGGCGGCATCGGGCGAAATACGCAGCTTTTGCAGGAAGATCAGGGCGCCGATCATGGCCGTCAGCGCCGAGGTGACCACATAAACGGTGAATTTTGTGCGCCAGATGTCGATCCCGAGGCTGCCGGCCGCCAATTCATTGTCCCGGATTGCGGTCAGGGCAAGCCCCTTGCGCGAGCGCAGGAACAGATAAACAGCGCTGATGACCAAAACAGCCGCGCCCAGCGCCAGCCAATAGCTCAAGGATTCACGCATCGCGCGTTTCGAAGCGAGGGATTTCACGATCGCCACCGGCAGGGACGACCCCGAACCGCCCCCCAGTGACGAAATCTGGGCAAAGCCCAACCGAAAGACTTCGGCGATTACCCAGGTTCCGATGGCGAAATAGGCCCCGCGCAGACGGAAGATCAGCACAGCAACAGGCACCGAGATCAGCGCACCAAGCACACCGGCCATCGCAATGGCCGCAATCGGAGGCAGGCCTGCGAATATGGTCAGGGCAAACAGCATGTAGCCGCCAAATCCGACAAAGGCCTGCTGCCCAACTGAAACCAGCCCGGCATATCCCGCCATCAGGTTCCACAGTGACGCCAGCGCCAGATAAAGAAACATCTCGCCCAACAGGCGCATGTCGGCGCGCCCCGCCCACCATGGGGCCGCGATAAGCACAACAAGGACAAGCGCACCAAGGATCGCGGCCATGCGGGCGGCCCCGGAGGTTCGGGTGACGTGGTAATCCTGAATATTCATGCCGCGATCCTTGGGAAAAGGCCGTTGGGACGAACGGCGAGGATTAAGAGAAAGGCGATATGCCCGGCCAGAAGCTGCCAGCCGGGGTCGATTTTGGCGCCGATGGTCTGTGCCACGCCAAGAATGACACCCCCGGCCAATGTGCCCCAAAGATTGCCAAGCCCGCCGATGATCACGGCCTCGAAGCCAAAGATCAGACGCCCGCCGCCGATCGAGGGGTCAAAGCTGGTGCGGATGCCCAGAAGAATTCCGGCAATTGCGGTGACCCCAAGCGCCAGCGCCATGGCCAGCCCAAAGATATGCCGCCGGTTCAGCCCCATCAGCTGTGCGATATCCTGATTGTCGGATACGGCGCGAAAGGCACGGCCAAGCGCGGTGTGATAGAAGGTCCATTGCAGGCCCCAGATCACCAAGATGGCCACCGCAAAGGTCAGAACCGGCAGCACACCCAGCGTCAGCCCCCCGGCCGAAAAGCTGGCCGTTTCAAGCGCCCCGGCAGCCATCTTCTGGGGGTCGGCGGAATAGACTTCGAGCAGGGCATTCTGAAGGATCACGCTTAGCCCGAAAGTGACCAGAAGCGGTGGCAAAAGGTCATCCCCGAGGGTTTTGTTCAGCAACCCGCGTTGCAGCGCATATCCGATCAGCGCCATGGTCGGCACGACCAGAACCAAGGCCAGCAAGGGATGCAGACCGGTGGCGGTGGTGACAGTCAGCCCCAGATAGGCGGCCAGAACGATCAGATCGCCATGGGCAATGTTGACCAGACGCATCACACCAAAGATCAGCGACAACCCCGCCGCAAACAGGGCATAGAGACCGCCAAGCAGGGTGCCTTGTACAATTGCATTCAGCCAGTCCATGTCATTCTATCCCGAAATAGGCGCGAGAGATGTCATCGCGCGAAACCTTGTCCGCGTCGCCTTCCAGCGACACACGACCCTCTTGCAGGCAATACACCCGGCTGCTGACGGACAGCGCCTTGGTGATGTCCTGTTCGACAATGATGGCGCTCATGCCCTCGCCGATGATGCCCGGCAGGGCGTCGTAGATGTCCTTGATGATGATCGGGGCCAGCCCGAGGCTGATCTCGTCAAACAGGATCAGATCGGGGTTCGCCATAAGCGCACGGCCAATGGCCACCATCTGCTGTTGCCCGCCAGAGAGCGAGGTCGAGGCCTGATCCTTGCGTTCTTCGAGGATCGGAAACAGCTTGTAGACCGCGTGAATGTCCCAGGGCCCCTTGCGCCCGACCTGTGCGCCAATCATCAGGTTTTCCCGCACCGACAGCGATGGAAAAAGCTGCCGCCCCTCCGGCACCATCGCCAGCCCCCGCGCGGCGACCTCGTCTGCCCGCAGACGGCTGATGTCCGTGCCGTAATATTTGATCTGGCCAGGACCGTTGCGCAAAAGCCCGGTGATTGACCGCATCAGGGTGGTTTTCCCCGCGCCATTTGCGCCGATGATGGCCAGGATTTCGCCTTCGGAAACGGCCATGTCGACGCCATAAAGCGCCTGAAAATCCCCGTAATGGGCATCAAGCCCCTGCATCTGAAGAATGGGTTCAGGCATCGGCTTCAATCCCCAGATAGATTTCTTTGACTTCCGGGCTGTCCATGATCGCCTGTGGGTCGCCCTCGGCAATCTTTCTGCCGAAGTCGATCACGATCAGCCGGTCGACCACGGCAAGCAGCGCATGCACCACATGTTCGATCCAGATGATGGTCACGCCCGAGGCATGGATGTCCTTGATGGTCTGAACCAGCGACCGGCACTCGGCCTCGGTCAGCCCACCGGCGATTTCGTCAAGCAACAGCAACTTTGGCTTCGCACAGAGCGCCCGCGTAAGTTCCAGCCGCTTGCGCCCCAGCAACGTCAGACCGCCGGCCATGGTATTGGCCTTTGACAAAAGCTCGGTCTTTTCCAGAACCTCAAGGCAAAGCCGCTCTGCTTCTGGGCCGCGCAGGCCAGCCGATTGGGTGGCCGCAATCATCGCATTTTCAAACACGGTCATATTGGAAAACGGCTGTGGCACCTGAAAGGATCGCGCAATGCCGGAATGGCTGCGCTTTGCCGCGCTCCAGCCGGTGACGTTCTGCCCGGCAAATTCCACGGTCCCGGCATCGGGTGACACGGTTCCGGTGATCAGGTTGAACATCGACGTCTTGCCAGCCCCGTTCGGGCCGATCACGCCCAGTGCTTCGCCTTCGGCCACTTCATAGCTTTGCCCATCGGCAACCTTTACGGCGCCGTAAGCTTTGCAAAGGTTGTCGAGTTTCAGAATGGTGTTCATTCTAGTCCCCTTGGGTGGTGAGCGGTGCAACCGCACCGCTCATACGCATCAGCCAAGCAATTTCAGATCGCCGGTCAACGGAATGTCCGGCGTCGCCGAATTGGCCACGATCTTCAGATCAAAGGAGTCGCCCTCTTTTTGCCATTGGCCAGCAACCAACGGCGTCTTGGTGACATTGTTGATCGGGCCATTTGCCCAGTTCACATTGCCAACAATGGTGTCGAGGTTGGTTCCGGCGATGGCCGCGACGATGGCCTCGGGATCTTCCAGATCTTCGGACCGCTTCATTACATCTGCCACCACTTCGAACAGCGCGTGTTTGAAGCCGATCGGCTGGGTCCAGGGGCGGCCGGAAGCGGCAGAATAGCCTTCGGCCAGTGCCTTGGACGATGCCCCCGACAACGAGGACGAGAAGGGATGGTTTGGGGACCACCAAACCTCGGACGACAGACCGTCGCCCCGATCCCCAAGCGATTCAATCACCGACGGGAACAACAGCGCCTTGCCGATTGTCACAACTTTGGGGGTGAACCCCTGTTGCGCGGCCTGGCTCCAGAAGGTCGCAAAATCGGGGGCGATCATATTGCCTGTGACAATCTCGCAGCCCGCCGATTTGAATGCGGCGATCTGGTTCGAAAAATCATCCGACGGCGGCTGATAACGGCCCGGATCAACAAGGTCATAGCCCGCTGCGGCCAGCGGCGTGGGCAGGCCCAGCTCTGGATGGCCCCAGGCGTTGCCGTCCGCGTCGTTCGGAAACAGCCCGCCGACGGTCTTGGCCGCGCCCGATTGCCCCCACATATCAAGGAACGCGCCGATCACGTCCTCAAGCCCCCAGAAGAAATGATAGGTCGAGGCGAACCCCTCTCCCGGGACACCATTGCGGCCAAAGAAATAAGGCTGCCATGGGCAATCGGTGGTGATGCAGGGCACTTCGTTCACTTCGGCCTGATCGCTGACCGGGTTGACCGTATCCGGGGTCGAGGCGGCGACGATAATATCGACCTCATCCCCCAGGATCAGGTCTGCGGCCACTTCGGCAGCCCGGTTCGGGTTCGACTGGCTGTCCTTCGAGATGATCTCGACATTCCAGCTTTTGCCGTTGTTTTCGATGCCGCCCGCAAACACCTTTTCGATGCCTGCCAGCACATAATCATCGGCCTCGGCAAATCCTGCCAGGGGTCCGGTGCGGGGGCTGACGTGGCCGATGCGCAACGTGGGGTTGGCGGCATAGGCGCGCGTGGCGCTCAGCAATGCCGGGGTGGCCAATGCGGCTGCGGCCCCTCCCAGGAAACCGCGCCGGGTTGGGCGTTGTTTGATGATCTTTGACATTTCTTCCTCCCTTTCATCGGCTTTTCGCCGACCAATCGTTTAATCGTCGAGAATGGTCCCCAATTTGTTCAGATGGCTGGCAACACGCGCACGCACGGCATCAGCGTCTTCTTTGGTCCATTTCCGAAAACCTTCGCCCGATTTCATCCCCAGGCGCCCGTCTTCGACGAGCTTTGCAAGATAGGGTGACGGTCCTTTGCGGCTTTCGAGGTCGTGCAGAACGTTTTCGTGGATATCGAGCGTCAGGTCGGTGCCAACCAGATCGGCGTTTTCCAACGGGCCAAGAACGGCAAGGCGGCGACCAAAACAGGACTTTACCACCGTATCGACATCTTCTGCTTCGCAGATCCCGTTTTCGACCAGGCTCACGGCCTCGCGCCAGAGGGCGTGCTGCAACCGGTTTCCGATGAACCCGGGCACGTCTTTTTCGACCATCACCGGCGTTTTGCCGGCATCCGCCAGCAGATCAAAGATGGTCTTTGCAACGGTGGGGTCGGTCCATTCGGTTTTGACCACCTCGACCAAGGGGATCATATGCGGCGGATTCCACCAATGGGTGCCCACAGCGCGGTTTTTCAACCGCAGCTTCGACATGATCTGCGTGATCGGCATGACAGATGTGTTCGACGCCAGGATACAGCTGTCTGGCGCGTGCTGCTCAACTTCGGCAAAGATCTGTTGCTTCAGCGCCAGCTTTTCCGGCGCAGCTTCGAACACGACATCCGCCTGCCGCACCGCACCCGCGGTCGAGTTGAACACCTCGATCATCTTCATTGCCTTGGCGGCGGTCTTTTCGTCGTCGCCCATGGCCTCCATACTCTGAAGGATGCGATCGACAACCGATGCGCGGGCCTCTTCGAAAGGATCGGTGATGGCCACATATTGCCCGGCCTTGGCCAGGGTCAGCGCAATGCCATGCCCCATAAGGCCGGCACCGATCACCGCGATCTGCTGTTTCTTGGCAACCATGCTTCAACCCGCCGTATAGCCACCGTCAGCATACAGAATATGCCCGGTGTAAAAATCAGAGGCTTTTGAGGCCAGGAACAACAAGGGGCCGGCGAGGTCTTCTGGTTCGCCAAGACGGCCCTTGGGCACACGGGCCAGAAAACCATCCCTGACCTTCTTTGCCTCGTCCGTGTCGGCGAACATCCAGGCGGTCAAAGGCGACCGGAACACGGTCGGCGCGATGGCATTCACGGTGATGCCGGACGGCCCCAATTCACATCCCAACGCCTTTGTCAGACCGTCGGTCGCGGCCTTGGACGCGCAATAGGCGGTATAGCCGGCCGGATGCCCCAAAAGCCCCCTTGCAGAGGAGACCAGAACAATCTTGCCGCTGCCCTGCTGTTTCATCTGTCCGGCGGCGGCACGGGACAACAGCCAGGTTTGATTGACGTTGGCATCCATGACCGATTGAAAGGTTTCGGGCGTCATGTCGTTGATCAGCGCGACTTTGTTCATCCCCGAGGCCACCACCAGAATATCCAACCGGCCATAAGCTTCGACCGCCTGGGCGACCAACCCGTTACAGATGTCTTCATCCGTGGGGCGGGTGTTGATGGCGGTCACCTCTGCGCCCATGCTGCGGCATTCGTCGGCAATCTCGTCCAGTGCGGTCTGGTTGCCCGCAACCAGCACCAGCTTGCAGCCGGCACCGGCCAGAATGCGCGCCGCGACCATCCCAAATGCGCCAGAGGCCCCGGTGATCAAGGCGGTGTTGTCTTTGACGTCGAACATGGACAGTGGGTTTTGCATGACATTCATAAGTCAGGCCTCCGCAGGATAGGGGATGACAACCAGCATCTTGCTGGTCAGGTTCGTCCGGTTTTCCAAAAGGCGGATTTCGCCGGCTGGAATGGTGCAGCTGTCCAATGGGCCCAGAACGGTCGCTTCGCCGTCGATGGTCACTGTCATCTCGCCCTCGAGCACGACGTAAACCTTTTCGAACGGTGTGGAATCCGGCCCCGCGCCGCCACCGGGAAGGAATTGACTGAACCCAACCCATTGGTTGGTTGGCCCGCCTTCCTCAAACCCCTGCAATCGAAGTCCGTGACAGCCGAAATGATTTGCGGCCTCATAAGGCTGGGCATCGTGAAAGCGTTTAAGGTGCATGGAAATCTCCTCGGGCGTGTCGGAAGTGGGGCTGAAAATGGCCGCCGGTCCCCCGGCGACCAGTCAGGGAGGATCAGAAGTCGGCGCCATCGTCGATGCGGAAGCCCTGGCTCTTGTCCATCATCGCCACGAGACGAATGATGCAGCCGTCGCCGCGGTCCCAGTTCCAGGGGAAGAACGCAAAGGTACAGCGCTTGCCGGTCACGGCATCAAGGTCACCGCCGACGTTTTCAATGCCCAGAATACCGTTTTTGAACAGGATGTTATGGACCGGCTCCCATTCTGGAAAGGCGACGTCCCACGGAATGCCGCCGGACCATTCGAGGTATTCCTTCTCCAGATGCGGCAACAGCGGGCCGTTTCGCTGTGGGCCGATGGCGGTGGCCAGCGGGTGGTCATTGGCCTGGGTGTCGTGGCCGACAACCTTGATGCCCTTTTCCACCATCCACTCTGCCGCTGACGGCACCAGCCCGGGGCAATAGGCAAAGTAGTCACCATCCTCATAGTCATGGTGCCAGCCGGTGTTGATGATCAGAACGTCACCCTTGCGGATCGCGTGACCACAGGCTTTTTCCAAGTCATCTGCGGTGATCTGTTCCCATTTCTTCTTTGGGATCGAAACAACCAGCCCGGTGCCAAAGAAATGCGGCAGCGGCACTTCGTCGATGAACGGCGTGCCCTGCACCACATGCGCCGGGGCGTCGATATGGGTGGTGGCGTGCATCGTGGTGGTGATGCGTTGGCTCAGCACACCGGATTTCGCCATGTAGTGGATGCGCTCGATCTTGGTGTCCTGAAAATAAGGCCAGTTCGGGTTCTGGAACCCAAAGCGGTGGCTGAGATTGTAGAACTCCAGTCCCATGTCGTTGTCGGTGTTCGATTGGAACTCGATGCCACGGATTTCAACCATTGGACACATCTCCTCTGTTCGCCGGAATCCCGGCGTTTTCGATTTTAAACTGTCAGGATGGCTCCTCCACCTGTCCCGCATATTGATGCACGTGCACCGCATTGCGGTCAATAAAAATATTCACGATGCGGTTGACATGTATCGCATAGTGGGACACTGATTGAGCAATCACATCCCGCAACCCGCGCCGCAATTACCGATGGGGACACCCTGTATATGTCTGAAGACAAGACGAAAAATGATAGATCCGGCATCCAGGTGATCGCCCGCGCGGCCTCGATACTCCGGGTGTTGAAGGATGCTCAATCGGGTATGAGCTTGGGGAAAATTGCCGAGCTCGCCGATTTGCCCCGCTCTACGGTACAGAGAATCACCGGCGCATTGGCAGAGGAAAACTTTGTCATCAGCGATATGCAGGGGGGTGGGCTGCGGCTGGGTCCAGAGCTCAGCACGCTGGCGGGGGCGGCGCATTACAACATCGTCGAACATTGCCGTCTGCTCTTGACCGAACTGACACAGAAAACAGGAGAAACGACTGATCTGGCGGTCATGCGCGGCATCGGCATGGTGTTCCTGGATCAGGTGCCGGGAACGCATCGGCTGACCACGGTTTCCAAGGTTGGCGAGGTTTTTCCCCTGACCACAACGGCCAATGGCAAAGCCTGCCTTGCGATGATGGATCAGGAAGACGCCATCAAGCTGATCCGCAATGAATGGGATCGCAATGGGGTGACACAGGATCTGGCGCAGTTTCTTGCCCAGCTTGAAGAGATCCAGAACTGTGGCCTGGCCTATGACCTTGACGAACATGCCTCTGGTGTTTCGGCTATTGGATTTGCCTTCCGGGATTGGGGCGGCGACCTGCATGCCATATCGGTTCCGGTGCCATCAACGCGTTTTGGCGACCAAATGAAGACGATTGAAAATGCGCTTATCGACACCAGCGCCAACATTCAGCGCACATTCGAGTAGCTTCTGCGAGCAACTTTAACCGGCAATACCCATCAAGGGCCGCGCGCCGCAAGGCTTTGCTGGTCAAATCTTCTTGCCGCTGTCATGCTGGCCGCTGTCACCCGGCAGATTTGGCCGGGGCCCGCCCTGGAGAGATTGACATGACACGATTGACGCGACGGGGATTGCTGCGCAAGGGGGCCGCCGCCGGTGTGCTTGCGGCGTCTGGCCTGTCGTTGCAGGCGGAAACCCGGCGTGGCGGGCGGCTTCGGGTTGGGCTGGCGGGCGCGGATCCGACCGATGGCTGGGACGGGCGGCGCCACAACGACATCTTCATGCAGGCCGCAGGGCAGGGCGCGGTGTTTGACACCCTGACCGAGGTGCGCGCCGACGGCACATTGGTTGGCGAACTGGCCGAAAGCTGGGAGGCCAGCACAGATGCCCGCAGCTGGATCTTCAATCTGCGCCGGGGCGTGACGTTCCATAACGGCAAGCCATTTGGCGCCGATGATGTCATTCAATCGCTGCAATTGCATGTTGCGCCGGGATCGGATTCCGCAGCGCGACCCATTGTTGCGGCGATGACCGAGATCAAGAAACTGGGCAGCCATCAGGTGCAGTTTACCCTGGCGACCGGCAATGCCGATCTGCCGTATCTCCTTTCAGATTATCACCTGCTGATTTATCCGGCGGGCCAAATCGACTTGGCGATGGCGCAGGGTATTGGCACCGGATTGTATCGGGCGGTGCGGTTCGAACCCGGCGTGCGGTTCATCGGAAAACGCGTGGACAGCCATTACAAGGACGGCAAGGCCGGTTGGTTTGATGAGGTCGAGTTCATTGCGCTGAACGATGCGCGGGCGCGGATGCATGCGCTTGAGTCCGGTCAGGTTGATGCGATCAACCGTGTCGATCTGGCGGATACGGCGCGCGTGTCAAATAACCCGGCGCTGCGATTGATCGAAACCACCGGCAATCGGCATTTCACCTTTCCCATGCGCAGCGGCAGCGCGCCGTTTGATGATGTCAATCTGCGCCGGGCGTTGAAATATGGGATTGATCGCCAGGACATGGTGGATCGCGTGCTGTTGGGGCATGGCCATATTGGCAACGACAGCCCGATTGGCCCGGCAAATCAGTATTTCGCGGCTGATCTGGCGCAATTGCCGTATGATCCGGACAAGGCGGCCTTTTATCTGGCCAAGGCCGGATTGACCTCGCTGAATATCGACCTGACGGTGTCGACGGCGGCTTTTGACGGCGCGGTTGATGCGGCGCGGCTCTATCAGGGGGCGGCGCGGTCGGCGGGCATACATATCAATGTGGTGGATCATCCGCCAACGGCCTATTGGGCGCAGGTCTGGCGGAACACGCCGTTCTGTGCCGGGGCCTGGTCGGGGCGCGCAACGGAGGATTGGATGTTCGCGACCGCCTATGCATCTGGCGCGCCGTGGAATGAAAGCCAGTGGGAAGACAAACGTTTTCAACAGCTTCTACTGGCCGCTCGGTCCGAGATCGACAGTGGCAAGCGCAATGCGATGTATGGCGAGATGCAGATGATGCTGCGCGACGATGGTGGGGTTGTGATCCCGATGTTTGCCAATTGGGTAGAGGCGGTGTCCAGCCGGATCACCACGCCGGACCGCATTGGCGGTCTCTGGGGGATGGACAATGCCCGGATGGCGGAACGCTGGTCGGCGGTGTAACGCGCCGATCAAAAGATGCCCCGCCAGTTGTGACTGTTGTGACGGGGCATCGGTCGTGATCAGAGCACGTAGCGGCTGACATCTGTGGATCGGGTCAATTCGCCGAGGTTCTTTTCCACGAATTCCGCGTCCACCGTGACCGATTGACCGCTGCGATCAGGGGCATGAAAGCTCAGCTCCTCGAACACCCGTTCCATCACGGTATAGAGCCTGCGGGCGCCGATGTTTTCCACGCTTTCATTGACCTCTGCGGCGATCTTTGCCAGCGCGGCGATGCCTTCATCGGTGAAGGTCACGGTGACCTCTTCGGTCCCCATCAGCGCGGTATATTGCAGGGTCAGGGCGTTGTCGGTTTCGGTCAGGATGCGGACGAAATCGTCTTCGGTCAGGGCGCGCAGGGTCACCCGGATCGGCAAACGGCCCTGCAATTCGGGCAAAAGATCCGATGGCTTGGCAATGTGGAATGCGCCGGACGCGATAAACAGGATATGGTCGGTTTTGACCGCGCCATGTTTGGTGCTGACGGTTGTGCCTTCGATCAATGGCAACAGATCGCGCTGCACACCTTCCCGCGAAACATCCCCGCCGCGGGCTTCCTTGCGAGCGCAGACCTTGTCGATCTCGTCCAGGAACACGATGCCGTTCTGTTCCACCGATTCCAGCGCGGCCTTGGTCACGGTTTCATCATCCAGAAGCTTGTCAGCCTCTTCGGAAATCAGAATGTCATAGCTTTCGCGCACCGTCATGCGTTTGCGCACGGTACGGCCGCCAAACGCTTTGCCAAAGATATCGCCGAGGTTCATCATGCCCATCTGGCTGCCGGGCTGGCCGGGGATGTCCATTGTCGGCATCGGATTGGAGGTGTCGGTCAGTTCCAGCTCGATGATTGTATCATCCAGCAGGCCATCCTTCAGCTTTTTGCGGAACATGTCGCGGGTGCCGTCGCGGGCGTCTTCCCCGGCAATTGCGGCGATCACGCGGTCTTCGGCGGCCTGATGAGCCTTGGCCTTGACGTCTTCGCGCATCATTTCGCGGGTTTGCAGGATGGCGGCATCCACCAGATCGCGCACGATCTGTTCAACATCGCGACCGACATAGCCGACCTCGGTGAATTTTGTCGCCTCGACCTTGATGAACGGCGCTTTCGCCAGTTTGGCCAAACGGCGGCTGATCTCGGTCTTGCCGACGCCGGTGGGGCCGATCATCAGGATATTCTTGGGGTACACTTCGTCGCGCAGATCATCCGACAGCTGTTTGCGCCGCCAGCGGTTGCGCAGCGCCACGGCAACGGCGCGCTTGGCGTCGGCCTGGCCAATGATGAACCGGTCGAGTTCGGAAACGATTTCGCGGGGGGTGAGGTCGGTCATGGGGGTCCTTTCGTTTGAGGGGCGGGTTTTCGGTGAAAACCCGATCAGCCCCCAATCGTTTCAACCGTCAGGTTGCCATTGGTGTAGACGCAGATGTCGGCGGCAATCGCCATCGCCTTGCGCGCGATTTCTTCGGCGGAAAAATCGGTTTCCATCAGCCCGCGTGCGGCGGCCAGCGCGTAATTGCCGCCCGATCCGATGGCTGTGACGTCATGTTCGGGTTCCAACACGTCGCCCGCGCCGGTGATGACAAACATCTGTTCGCCATCGCTGACGATCAGCATGGCCTCAAGCTTTTGCAGATATTTGTCGGTGCGCCAATCCTTGGCCAGTTCGACACAGCCGCGCGCCAGTTGGCCGGGGGTGCTTTCCAGCTTGGCCTCCAGCCGTTCGAGCAGGGTAAAGGCATCCGCCGTCGATCCGGCAAAGCCACAGACCACATCAGACCCACCGGGCGAAATGCGGCGCACCTTGCGCGCGGTGCCCTTGATCACGGTTTGGCCAAGGCTGACCTGGCCGTCACCGGCAATCACCACCTTGCCGCCCTTTTTGACGCCAATGATGGTGGTGCCGTGCCAGCCGGGGAACTCGTTTTCTTGCATGGATAGATCTCCGTTTAGCCAGTACTTGTGAATGGGCCTGAGGCTTCGCAAGGGTGTACAGGGGAAAGGACCGGAATTGAACGCGTTTTCTGATCTGCAAGAGCTGGCGCAAGAGGTTTTCAACCATCTCGCCGAGCAAGCCGGATTTGATGCGCGGGCCTATGCCCATACGCGCCATTGGATGAAGGACAATCCTGATCGGCTTCATCTGGTGATGCGGTTTGATGCGCCGGGGCAGGCGCCCTTGATCCTGAAACAGGTGTTTCGACCCGAAGATCCCAGCGAATTCAATGGCATGCTGGATGCGCAGCATTTGGCGCAACGGGCGGTGGACCCCGTGCCGGGTGTCACGGTGCCGCGTATTTTGGCGGAAGATCGCGACATCAAGGCCTGTTTGATGACATTTCAACCGGGTGACACCCTGCGCGATCTTTGCCTGACCCACGAAGATCACCAGCCCTATCTGCGCCAGGCCGGGCGTTGGCTTGCCGCGTATCATCGCGGCACTTTTCAACAAAACCGCCGGTTTCAACCCCGCTTCATGGCCAAGCATATGTTGCACCTTGCGGGCCAGATGGCGGCGGGCGAACGGCGCATTCGCGGCCAAGACAGATTTATCCAGCTGGCACATCTTGTTCAGGATTTTGTCGCCGATCACGAAGGTCGCGAAAGCCGGGTTGCGGCCAAACACGGCGATATGAACTGCCACAACATCCTGATCGATGGCAAAGACGTTACCGGCTATGATTTCATGCCCATCAGCCACGCGCCGGTGGGATATGATATTGCCCGGTTGCTGCTGAATTATGCGGTAACGGCGGCGGACCTGACGGCGATTCCCGATGGTCACCTGCTGCCACCCAAAGCGATCACAGCGTTTTTCGACGGGTATGATTTCGTCGGTCCCGACGATCCGGGCGTGCAATTCCTGTTGCGTATTCAGCTGCTTACCGATTGGAACCGCACGTCAAACAGAAAAGGCGCCCAAGCTCTTGTCGAGTTTGAGCGCCTCAAAATCATTGCAGAACGCGCGTTTGGCGCGACCTCAGCTTAGAGCGATTCGTCGATCCAGCTTTGCAGCGCGGCCTTGGGCGCGGCGCCGGTCTTGTTCGACACAACCTGACCGTCCTTGAACAGGAACAGCGCGGGAATGCCCCGGATGCCCATTGCGGCGGCGGTGTTGGGGTTGCTGTCTACGTCAACCTTGGCGATCTTGATCTTGTCGCCGTATTGCGCCGAAAGTTCCTCGAGCGCGGGGCCGATTTGCTTACAGGGGCCACACCATTCGGCCCAGAAATCCACCACTACGGGGACATCGGATTCTTTGACTTCCGCGTCAAAGGTCGCGTCGGTTACGGCAACTGTGGCCATTGGTCTTCTCCTGAGTGAGTCGTCTATCGGGGGCTTGGGTGGAAAACCTAGGTATCACGCTGCAGCGCGTCAAGGCGATGTTGTGCGCCCCAAGGCCGCCGTCACAAGATCGTGTGGCAGTGGCATCAAGGCGGCCGAAGCGGTCCACAGGATCGCCGTGGCGATTTCATGGTTTGGATAGAGTTGCTTAAGCATTGCAGCATAGGCGCCCATCTGGCGCAACAGGGCCTCTGGCGTGTCCTGGGCGCGCGTCGGGACAACCGCATTTGTTTTGAAATCCACCGCCAGAATGCGCGATTCTTCGACAATCAGCCGGTCAATCACCCCATGCATTCGCCCCAATCCCGCGACATCGGCGCTGACCGCCACTTCGGCCAGCGTTCCGGGGGCAAAAAGGGGCGCCAACGCCGGAGCGTCCAGTACCGCGCAAGCCTCGTCCATTGCGCGGGCCTGTTCCGGGTCTTCGCTGCGTGATTTGCGGGCTTCTGGCGGCAGGTCGGCCAGCCGTTCCAGCGCGTCATGCACCAGGGTGCCATAGCGTTTTGCAGCCTCTTCATCCTGTCCGGCCTCACCGGCCAAGGCATGTGCCCCGCCAAGTTTCGAGGGCGACAGCGTCACCGGCAGGGGCGGTGGCGGCGTTGCGGGCCGGGTGGCCCAGTCGGGCAGCGACGCGGGGCGGGCCTCCTCTGGGACGTCGCGCACCGTGGCAAGTGTCGGCCAATCGCCACTTTCATACCGCAGGCCCTCACCGAAGCCAAAATCATGGCGTTCGGCATTGGCGGATTTCATTGCCGCCTCCACCGATTGATACCAGGTCGGATCATCCTTTGACAAATCGCCCGCAGCGGCCACCATCAACCAGACTTCGGCACGGGTCATCGCCACATAGAGCAGGCGGTCACGTTCCTGCCGTTGTTTTTCCTTGGCCTCTTCCAGCGCCTCGGCCATCGCGGCGGGGCTGTCGCCGGCGGCGGTTTTCCACACCATTGTGTCATCCATCGCCAGCAAGGCATCCCGATGCTGCAACGGCCATTTGCCGGTATCCGGCAGGATCACAATCGGCGCCTCCAGACCTTTGGAACCATGTACCGTCATGACCCGAATGCGGTCGCCGGCGCTGTCCATCTGGCGTTTGATCTCCAGATCGTCGGTTTCCATCCAGATCAGGAAACCGGTCAGGCTGGGCACCTCTGTCGCCTCATAGGCCAGCGCCTGTGACAGCAGGGCGTTGATGCCATCCTCGGCCTCATTTCCCAACCGGGCCAACAGTTTGTACCGTCCCTCATGCCGGGTCAGAATACGTTCGATAAGATCATAGGGCCGCATGAAATCGGCATTGGCCTGAAGGTCGGTCAGCATGGCCCAAACCTCGGCAAAGTCGCCCTGCCGCGCCGCCAATTCGCGCCACAGGTATTTCTGTTCGCGCCCCTGCGCGAGGTCATAAAGCTGGCTCTCGTCCCAGCCGACCAGCGGCGATTTCAGCACCACCGCAAGGCTCAGATCATCTTCGGGCAGCGCCAGCCATGACAACAATGCCGCCAAATCGCGCACCGCCAGTTCCGCCCCAACCTTGAGCCGATCCGCACCCGCAATCGGCAAATCCGCCTCCTTGCAGGCGCGAATGATCTCGGCAAAAAGGTCGGAACGCCGCCGCACAAGGATCAGGAAATCCCCCGCCGTCACCGTCCGCCCGGCCCAGCCATGCGGTTCCTGTTTCCAGGGGATTGTGGCCTTGGTGTCCAGCATCCGTTTGATTTCACGGGCAATGCGCCGCGCGAGGATCACATCGTGATGGGTGTCGGCGGGCAGGTCGACGGGGTCATCCCATTCGCCTTTTTCCGCTTCGCTGATCTTGTCGACACAGGGCCAAAGATCGACGCGCCCCCCCATGTCGGATTTAAAGGCGCGGTGGGTTTCTTCGCGCGAAAACCCGGAGCGGGCCTTGGCCTCGAACAATGTATCGACCAACCGCAAGATTGCCTCGGACGAGCGAAAGGAAAATTGCAGCGTGGTGTCCTGCAACGGTTGATCCGTCGCGCGCAATCGTTCGGCGAAATCGGCCTTCATCCGGTCAAATTCCGCCGGATCGGCCCCTTGGAAGGAATAAATCGACTGTTTCTTGTCGCCGACAACAAAGATCGTGCGTGCCACATCGGCGCGTGCACCTTCGCCGCTGGTGAATTCGCGTGCCAGCTCTTCGATCACGCGCCATTGCACCGGGCTGGTGTCCTGGGCTTCGTCCACAAGGATATGGTCGATGCCGCCATCCAGCCGATACAGCACCCATTGCGCCACTTTGCGGTCTGTCATCAACGCCAGGGTTTTGTGAATCAGATCGTCGAAATCCAACCACCCCCGCGCCAGTTTCGCTGCCGCATAGCGTGGCAGGAAAACCCCGGCAAAGGCTTGCAGGGCGCGGGTTTTCTGGGTGGCGGCCAGTGCACAGCGGATGTTGCGGCCATCCTCGACCCGGCGCATCAGATCCTCCAGCCGGTCCATCAACGGCGCCATTGCCCCCTGGCGCAGACCTTTGGTCGGAAAGCTGTCGATCTTGGCCGAATACGGCCCGGCTTTGGCCGATGCGCCATTCAGCAACACATTTTCCAACACCGAAAGGGCGGCCAAATTCGGGGCGGTGATGCTGTTCAGTTTCGCTGCCGCTTTTTGGTCGTTCTTGCCGCTGCCGGACAAAAGCACCGCCGCCTCTGACAGCAATTCCATCTCTCCGCCCAGAAAAACACGGCTCAAAAGCCCGGCTTCATCCATGTCCGGCGACAGGCCGAACAATTCCTTGATCGACGTTTCGTCCAGCGGTTCGGCCAAAGCCACACGATTGCGCGACACTTCGGCGGTGATGTCGTCGAAATCCATGTCCGTCAGGTGGCTCGCCAGATTGGCCACCAAATGCGCATCGGGGCCATCGGCCATTTGATCGACGATCTCAGCCCGCAAAAGCGCGGCAGAGCGGTCTTCCATTTCCTTGAATTGCGGCGACACCCCGGCCTCTAGCGGGAAACGGCGCAGAATAGCGGCGCAGAACGAATGGATTGTCTGGATTTTCAATCCGCCCGGCGCTTCGATTGCGCGGGCGAACAAGGTGCGCGCGTTTCGCAACGCCTCTGCCGGGATTGCGCCTTCGATGCCAAGATCATGCAGCGCAGCGCGCAGCGCGGCATCATCCTTCATCGCCCAATCCCCCAGCCGCTGGAACAGCCGGTTCTGCATCTCGCTTGCGGCGGCCTTCGTATAGGTCAGGCAGAGAATGTGTTCGGGCGACACATCTTGCAGCAACAATCGCGCCACCCGGTCGGTCAACACGCGGGTTTTGCCCGATCCGGCATTGGCCGCCAGCCAGGTCGACCGCTCTGGATCCGCGGCAGCGATTTGGCGCAGGGTGGCTTCGTTGCGTTGGGTCATGGGGTTTTTTCCGATAGCGGCATCGGGGTTGGATCGTCGGTCAATTCCCATTCCCCGAAACGTGCCAGCTGGTCATAATCACCGACATCCTTGGCCTTTTGCATCGCCCGGCGCGAGGTATATCCCTGATCTTGCTCCATATAGCGGGAAATCAAGGTTTCAAATTGCTCCCACACCACGTCCGCTGGCGTCTCTTGCAAGGGCGCGGGGCGGTTTTCAGGGGCAGAGCCAAGGCCGATGTAAATCGCATTGGCCACCTCGCCCGGGTCAATGTCCTTGAACCCGCCGACTTCGGCGATTGCGGCCTCCAGCATCAGTTGCTTGTCAAAGTATTTCTGTTCATCCGGGCCCGGCGGTTTGCCGGTCTTGTAGTCATAGATGTTCAATCGGCCGTCTTTCTGGCGGTCAATCCGATCTGCCTGACAAATCAGACGAAATCCAAGCGCCGCAATGTCGCGTTGCCCGTTGACCTCATACTCCAGCGGTTGGGCATTCTGGCGCCGCTCGATCTCGTCCGTGACAAATGTCCCGGCAACCCGTTCCATCCGCGCCTGCCACATCGCGCGGGCCGAGGGCCAGGGCACATTGTCCGCCAGAACCGTGGCGGTTGTTGCCAAAAGATCGGCGCGGGTCAGCTTTGACGGGTCATCCACACTGCTGCGCACAAACCGTTCCAGCACATCATGCGCCAAAATCCCGCGCAGCAGGGCGTCCGGGGCCTTGGCCAGACTGTCGAGCGGCCGCAACCGCAGCACATGTTTTGCGTAAATGGCATAGGGGTCGCGGATCAGCCGCTTGATCTCGGTCACCGAAAGCTGTTTTGGGCGCGCTGATCGGGGTGGTTGGGGCGAGGGCCGCATCGCGGCGGGCACCGGTGTCACCGCTTCGACCGCATGGGCCAGCGCCAGCCTGTCCTGGCCGCGCGCGCGCATATCCTCATAGGCGGATTTGCCATCCGCCCCCAGCCCGCGCAGCAGGTTCGACAACCGGTTAAGCCACCGCGACGGCACGGTTTCGGCATCATCCGACCGCACCGACCGGGTCAACCAGACCTCTTGCGCGCCTATCGCCTGTTGAAAATCATGCGCCGAAAGGCCGATGCGCCGTTCCGGCAACAACAGACCGGCGTCATGGCGCATTTGGCGATTGAGCCAGGGATCGGGGCTTGGCGGTTCGGGCCAGCTGCCTTCGTTCAATCCGCCCAGAATCAGAAGATCCGATCCCATGACCCGCGCCTCCAACGTGCCAAGGATGCGGATGAAAGGGTGGCCAAGATCGCGGTCGCGCTGTTCCTCGCGCGACAGAACAGCGCCAAACAGATCGACGTAATCGCGGGCCGACAATATGCCGCCATGGGGCGCCGCGTCTTCCAGTTTGCGGATCAGCGCCAGGGTTTCAATCCCGGCCACCTGCACCCACAATTGCCCTGCGCCGGTCTGTTCGGCGCCGGCCGCCAATGTTTCGGCCAACGCCCGGTGCTGTGCCAGCCAATCGGCCAGCGGCATGGCCGGCAATTCATCCTGTCCACAGACCTGCAACAACCAGGCCCCCCATTCCGGCGCTTCGCGGTCTTCGGCAAAGGCGGTCAACATTTCAGCGTCGGGAAACGGCGGACCTTTGCGGCGCAGGCGCAATTCCAGATCACGGGTCAGGCGCAGGTGGGTGTTGCGCGTCCCGCCAGAATGGCAAAGCGGATGTTTCAGCAGGGTCAGAAGCGCCGCCGCGCTGAGCGGGGCCGCGAACAAGGCCGCGACATGGCGCAAAAACCGCCCCGGCGCGGTCAATTGCAGCGGAATGCCGGCGCTGTCATCGGGGACGATATTCCAGCGGTCCAGCGTCGCAGTGACCTGCCGTGTCAGGTGGCGGTCGGGGGTGATCAGCGCCGCACTTTGGTTGGCTTCCGCCGCCTCGCGCAGGCGCAGAGCAATGGCCAGAGCCTCTTCGCGCCGGTCCTGGGCTTCGACCAATGTGACATCTTTGGTGGCCTGATCCAGATGGGCCAGGTTGGGCCCCTCGCTCAGCCAGGCATCGGTCACGGGCGCGGGGCGCAGGGCAAGCGACACCAATTTGTTGCGCGGCGGGCAGGGCGCGGCGAGTCTGTGCCAATGATGCACCGCATCGTGGTCGATATTCATCGCGCGCATCATCCGGGCATAGCGGTATTGCGGGTGATCCTCGCTGGCCATCGCCTTGTCCAATGCGGCCCAGTTCGCGGCCGTCATGTCAAAGTCAAACCCCGGCAGGACCAGCGCGCCTTGCGGCAGATGGGCCGCGGCCTCCATCAACAATGCCGCCGCACCGCGAGAGCCGGTCGAGCCCGCGATGATCACCGGGTGATCGGGGGGATTGGTCTTCCAATGTGCCGCCAATGCCTCGGCCACGCGACGCAGACGTGTTGTGCCGTCGGGGGCGCTGGTGTCGGGGTCGAAATACCCCTGAACAATGTTCAAAAAGGCACGGGCGCGTTGCCAATGGCCCGATTGATCGCTCACATCCAGGTCGGCGATGTCGGCGGGGGTCACGCCTTCGCCCTGCATTTCATCCATCAAACCCGCCAGCGAATCCGCCAGATCAAAAAGCGCGGCACGCGGCGCCATGTCGGGTTGCGCATTCAGCAGCCCGGACACCAATTGCACCAGTTCGAGCCGTCTTTGCAGGGGCGGCACGGCATCGGCAATATCGGCGGTCCAGGGTGGGGAAAGATCGTTCAAGACCCGGATACGGGGCAGCGCACGTGGTGGCCCCGCATCGAAAATCGCGCGAATGCGGCGGCGCATCCGCTCTGTATTGACGATCAATTCGACGCGGGCCAGGGCCTCGGGCGGGTGCCCTTGTACCCGGTGCAGCAGACCGTCAACCAACGCCTGAGGGAAATCAATGCCGGGGGCCAGCCCGAACAGGCGCGGTGCATCCATGCGTTCAAACATCGGCCAGCATTCCTTCGGCAATGGCAATGGCATCAGGATAGCCAACATCGCACCATTGCCCGTCATAGGACAGCCCGAACATGCGCCCGGCGGCCAACATGTCCTGCCACAGCGCCCACATTGAAAACGCGCGGTCCCGGATTGCGGCCAGCCCGTCGGTTTTGATGATCTGAAGCCCGGAATACACCATGCCCGGCCCGCGGCTGATCCGGCCCTGTGCATCCAGCAGGAAATCGCCAGACCCCTTATGGCCAAAGGCGTTTTCTGGTGGAACACAAAGCAAAAGCGCGTCCATCCGGGTTGGATCCCAGACCGCGCGCAGCGCCTCTGCCGGATTTGGCCCGCGCCATACCGCGTCGGTGTTCAGCGTGAAAACCGGACCCGGGCCAAGCAGCGGAAGGGCGTTTTTCAATCCGCCGCCGGTTTCCAGCACCTCTGGTGTTTCGTGCGACAATGCGATGTTGCGGCCCGCCAGGTGATCCGCCAGCATCTCTGCGCGATAGTGGCTGTTGACCACCACGCGGGGCAGTCGCAGCGGTGCGATCTGGGCCAGGGCATGGTCGATCAGCGGGGTGCCAGCCACCTTTATCAGTGGTTTTGGGCGGCTGTCGGTCAGCGGCCTCATGCGGGTGCCCAACCCGGCCGCGAACAGCAAAGCGGCCTGTGGCCCGGTCATGTCACAGCCTGCGGCGCCGGCAAATTGGCCAGCGCGTCGCGTACTTCGGCCAATGCGGGGTGGGTCAAATTTGTCTGGAGGTGGGCCCAGACCCGTGGCTGTAACGCCAGATATTGTGGTTTACCCCGGTCGGCGGCGAGCCGGGCAAAAACCCCCAGAATACGCAGGTTTCGTTGCGCGCCGAGGGCGGCATAAGCGGTGCGGAAAGCGGTGTCATCGGCGCCGGTTTTGGCAATGAAATGGCGCAGCACGCTGTCCGCGATCCCCGGTGTCAGGTCGCGGCGCGCGTCCTGAAGCATGGAGACCAGATCATAGGCGGGATGGGTGACAAAAGCGTCCTGAAAATCCAACAGGCCAATTTGGCGGTCGCCGTTGCGGTCGGGCAGGAAAATCATGTTTTCGGCATGAAAATCGCGCAGCGCCAATACCGCGGGCACGTCGGCCACCGGCGTCAGAAGCCGGGCAAAGGCCGCTTTGGCGGCGGGCAAATCCGCCAAATGTTGCGGGGCGTAACAGTCAAAGGCCGGCGCGATCATATCCGCGAGCGCCGTCGCGGTCATCGCGGTCATGCCCTCGGGCAAGGGTTTGCTGTGCAATCGCGCCAAAAGCTCGGCCGCCAGGGTATAAAGGTGCAACTCGCGGCTCGGGTCATCCGCCATGATGCGGGCAAACAGGGCGTCGCCGAAATCCTCGATCAACAAAAGCCCGGCATCGGGGTCTTCGGCATGCAACGTGGGGGCGGAAAATCCGAAGCGGTACAAATGCGTGCGTATGTCCAGAAAGGGTCCGGGATCGCCACAGACAATCGGGTCGGCATCCATCAGGATCAGGCTGCCGCCTTCGGGGTTGTGCAGCCGTTCATATCGCCGCGCGGATGCATCGCCGACCAAAGGCACGCGCCTCCAGCCGCCCAGGCCCAAATCGTCCAGGAACGTTGCAATCGTTTCTTGGCGTGTCATGCGGCAATGACTTTTGGCAAGGAATCCCAACGTGGTGCTGACCAGCTTAGGGTAAGGTGTCGGGTGTCCGGGTCGGCGTCGGTGGAAAACTCCAGCGTGAGCGCATTGGCCGGGGCCTCGGACCCAAGCCGATCAGGCCATTCGATCAGACAGATTGCGGTGTCAAAAGCCTCGGTCAGGCCCAGTTCGTCAACCTCGGACAGATCCCCCAGTCGATAGAGATCCGCGTGCCAGATTTCGCAGACCGGGGCAGGGTAGGTTTGCACCAATGTGAATGTCGGCGACGGCACATCTTCGGCTTCGGTCAAAAGTGACCGGATCAGGCAGCGGCAAAAATGGGTTTTTCCGGCGCCAATATCGCCGCGCAGCAACAACACGTCGCCCGCGGCAAGGCGGGGCGCGATGCGGGCTGCCAGCTCGCAGGTTGCCTCCGGTGATGGCAGGCTGAGCGCAAGAATCTGAGCCGTTGCGGCGGGATAGCTATGGTCGATCATCATATTCGGACATTACCGCGCCAGCCATTCCGCGCAAGACCGTTCCGTGACGGATCGCACAGTGAAATCGCACAGTGTAATCGCGCAGTTCAGGGGCGTGTCCGGTCAGGTGGACCCATCGTCATGCTGTTGTTTCGCCGTCGTCCGGTCAAGAACAAGCGCGGCATCCTGGGCCGAAAAGGAAATCAATGTCGCGCCGCCCGGCAGGGGTTCGGCCAGAAATTCCATCTGCCCCACCCGCTCATGTATCAAATCGGCCCGGCGCGGGGCGCGTTCGCCGAAACTGGCAATAAACTTGGGCAAACCACCCCAGGCCGGGCTGGGTGCACATTCTGATTGCCAAATCCGCAGGACATCCGTGATGGTGGTTTCGGCAAAGCTGCTGTCGGGATCAAATCGCCACATGGTGCGGAAGGCCTGGTTCGAGAAGGTCAGAATGCCCATCTGCGAAAACACCGCCAGCGCACGGTTCTGGCGGTCCAGAACGGCCTGACTGGTCTCAAGCTCGGCGCGAAAACGGCGGGTCAGGGAAATCTCTGCACTGATGTCTTCGAACAGAAAGGCCACCGCGCCATCGGGATGCGGTTTGCCGGTGACACGATAGGTCAGACCAGACGGCAAATTCCAGGTCTTGGAATATCGGCCATCGCGGGCGGCGGCGATCAGCGCGCTCATCTTTTCGCGCCAGTTCGAATAATTCTTGGGCTCCGGCATGATCTGATGTTCGCGAAGATAGTCGAAAAAGGCCGCAAGACTGGGTTTCGATGTCAGAAATTCGGCGGGCATCGCCGTCAGGTCGATCAATGCCGGATTGAACAGAGCAAGCCGCTGGTTGCGGTCAAAAATCGCCAACCCGGTCGACAGATGCGCAAATGTTTTGGTCAGGGTCTGGACAAATTTGCGCTGCGCCTGTTCGGCTTGCACGACCGCATCGACACTGGTGGCATAGGCGACAAAGCCGTCCGCGGTGGCGCGGGTCGAAATTTCGAACCAGTTTCGGCTGTCCTTGTCGCCGACCTGAAGCGGCAGGCGCAGCGGGGCTTTGCCCACGTCCTTGCGCTCAATCGCGAAAATCGGATTGTCCGAAGAATCATTTGGGTTGATCCGCGCCGCCAGATGCCCATAGGCGCGGTTGTGCCAGGCGACCCGCCCCTCTGGATTGACCGACCAGATGGCATTGGGCGCATCGGCAATGGCGCTGCGCAGGAAACGCAATTCGCGGCTGACATCAAAGGCGATTTGCCGGTCGATTTCCGCCGGCGCATCATCGACCAAGGAAACCCGCACCCGGTCATCCGCGCGCACAAAAATCAGCTGTCCGCGATCATCGGGTTTCAGCGCGCCATATGATCGGCTTCGCTCGGCGCGGGTTGAAAAGGCCGCATCGGGCGTAAGCGGCAAGGTGCCAAAACGCGGTTCGAAAATCCGGCACAATTGCTGCCAGGCGTTTTCTTCAAAATCATCCGCCAGCGTCGTCAGGACGGCGGCCGGATCGGTGGCATCAATTAGATCGGTATCGCGAAACAGATAGCTGACGGCGTCGTCCCGTTGAACGCCGGTCTCTTCGGCGGTGGTCCGTTTTCGCCCGGGAAGAATGGCAAAGCCCAATGCCATGGTCGCGCCCAACAGTGCAGCACCGACCAAGACAATGATTTGCAACAAAGAAAGCTCTGACAACATCTTCCATCCCCTTGATCTGACACTGGGTCAAGGAGGTTAACAATTGTTTAACCTAAAAAGCAATCTGCCATAGGTTGCGTGGACGTCGCGGCCCAGCCCAACAACGTTGGCGCGGCGCTCAGATCTGGATCACCTGGTTTTCACCAAGCGGCGCGGAATCAGACCCGGCCAGGGACCCCAAATTCTTGCGCGGCCAGACCACTTCGACCAGCGCGCCACAGCGTTCGCCGCGCCTTCCGGGGTTGGCATAAGGCCCGGTCGCATTGGTAAAGCTCAGCTCTGCGCCTGAACGTTCCAACAATGTCTTGGCAATGAACAGGCCCAGCCCCATGCCTTCGTATCCCGGACGTTTCCGGGTTTCCGTTTCACTGCGCCGTTTGCGCACAAACGGATCGCCAATGCGGCCAATCAACTGTGGTGGATATCCGGTGCCGTCATCGACAATCCGCACAGTGATGAGGTCATCTGTCCAGATCGTGTCGATCCAGACATTGCCACGTGCGAAATCCACCGCGTTTTGCACCAGATTGCGCAGACCGTGAATGATTTCCGGCTGGCGGTTGATGGTTGGAACCGTCTTTTCCCCATTGGGGCCGGCGCTGTGGTCATAATGCAGGACCTTGCCCCGGTTTTCATGCGGTTCGGCGGCCTCGCGCACCACTTCGCTCAGGGGCGCGCGGCGGACCTGCATGTCTTCCTTGCCCGCCCGTCCCATGGATCGCAGGATGTCGCGACAGCGGTCGGCCTGGGTTCGGATCAACAGCGCGTCTTCCTGAAGATCGGGGCGGTCGTCCAGCTCTTCGGCGATTTCGGCGCTGGTCAGTTTTATGGTGGCAAGCGGTGTGCCCAATTCATGCGCCGCAGCGGCCACCACCCCGGCCAGATCGGTCAGTTTCTGTTCCCGCGCCAGCGCCATTTGCGTGGCGGTCACCGCGTCGGACATGGCGTGCAGCTCGCTGGTCACGCGCCGCGAGTAGACTGACAAAAATGTGATGGCAATCACCATCGCCACCCATTTGCCAAAGACAAACACATTGGGCGTGCGCAACACAAACCCCTCATCCGTCAGCAAAGGCAGATGATACAACGCCAACACCGAGACAAGAACAATGGCAATTCCGGCGATCACAATTGTCGGTCGGGTTGTCAGAACCGCAGCGGACACCAGCACCGGGCCAAGCATCAGAATGGCAAATGGATTGTGCAGCCCGCCAGTCAAAAACAGCAAAAACGCCAGTTGCAGCAGGTCAAACAGCACCATCAGCATGTTTTCCGTCGCGCTGAGCCGTTTGTTTTGCGGAAAAATCGCGATGGCCACCAGATTGCCAACCACCGACAGGCTGATTGCCAGATAGCACAATCCCATTTCCAACGAGAGGTTGAACCACCGCTGCGCCACGATCAAAGCCGTCAATTGGCCAAAAATCGCAGCCCAGCGCAGCATGATCATGGTGCGCAGCCGGACCCAATTGCCGCGGCGGTGTTCGGTCAGGAACTCTGACCCCAATTCTGACATGTGGCGTTTTCGCCTCTTGCTACCGGATTTCAGATTGATACGTGTCACGCGTCAGACGATCAACAATCATCGCAATATGGATTGGAAAAGCCGTTATGGTCCGCACTGTCGCTCTTGTCGCCTCTGTGTCTGTTGTCGCTCTTGTGGGGGGGCTTTGGTATGTGTCGCAACCAACAGAAGGCGCTGACCCGTTTGCCCAATGCCGCACTGCGGCGATTGCCGGTGGCACCGACACGATTGGCGGGCCTTTCACCCTGGTCAACAGTGACGGCGAAACCGTCACCGACAAGGATGTGATCACCGAACCCTCTATCCTTTATTTTGGTTACACCTTTTGCCCGGATGTGTGCCCGCTGGACTTTGCCCGCAATTCACAAGCGGTCGAGGTGCTGGCCGAACAAGGGATCAGCGCAACGCCGGTGTTCATTTCCTTTGACCCAGAGCGGGACACCCCCGAAGTGGTCGGCGATTTTGCCTTCAACAACCATGAAAAGGCGATTGGCCTGACTGGATCGGAAGAACAGGTCAAAGCCGCAAGCAAGGCCTATCGCACCTATTACAAGGCGCAGGACAAGGAAGATGACTATTATCTCATCGACCATTCGACATTTTCCTATCTGGTGCTGCCGGAACAGGGGTTTGTCGAATACTTTCGCCGGGATGCGACACCGGAACAGGTGGCCGAAACCACAGCCTGTTTTGTCAACGCAGCCGGATAACCGCGCAATCGGCACGTCGGTCGTGCCGGGTAATTTTCCGACCGATCCGGACCGCATAGGCGCAAATATATTTCGCGCTACGGTTTGACACTGCGCTTGGCGTTGGGAATAATCCCCCAATTGCGCAAGCTCACATTCGCAGGAGGTATCACGTGCCTGAAAAAACGCTCCCGGATTTGGGTGAAGACAAATCGCTTTTGCTGGTTGATGACGACGAACCGTTTCTGAAACGTCTGGCCAAAGCGATGGAAAAGCGCGGTTTTGCGGTGGAAACCGCCGGATCTGTGGCGGCGGGCCGGGCGATTGCCACGGCACGTCCCCCGGCCTATGCGGTGGTTGATCTGCGGCTTGAGGATGGCAATGGGCTCGACGTGGTCGAGGTGCTGCGCGAACGCCGCCCCGACAGCCGGATTGTGGTGCTGACCGGATATGGCGCGATTGCCACTGCCGTGGCCGCGGTCAAGATCGGCGCAACCGATTATCTTTCCAAACCGGCGGATGCCACCGACATTACCAATGCGCTGGTGGCCAATGGCGATGATCTGCCGCCGCCGCCGGAAAACCCGATGAGCGCCGATCGTGTGCGGTGGGAACATATCCAGCGGGTGTTCGAGCTTTGTGATCGAAACGTTTCGGAAACCGCGCGGCGATTGAACATGCACCGCCGCACATTGCAGCGGATTCTGGCAAAACGCTCGCCGCGCTGACGGAAATCGCGATCAGGGTCCGATCAAGGCCCGGTCAAAGCCAGATCAAGGAAGATCGAAACGCTTGCTGATCGTCCCGGTCCGGCGGCCGTCGGACAGCCGCGCCTCGGGGTCGGATTTGTAGGTTTCGAATCCGCGCGACTGATAATAGGTCAGCCCGCTTTCGTTGTCGGCGCGGATGGTGGCGTCGATCCATTCATAGCCTAGCGCGGCGGCAGATTTGCGGGTGGCGGCAAATAGTCGGCTGCCGACCCCCAGCCCGGTTTGACCAACCCGCACAAACGTGGCGATCTGCGCCACCTCTGCACCATGCCCCGGAAGGGGATTGAGCATCTGAAACCCGACCAGGGTGCCATCGTCAAGCCGGGCCACATGGCCGGTGAAACGCGGCCCGGCGCGGTCCATCCAATCGCGGATATCGGCGCTGCCCAGCGGGGTCAGGAAGGCCGTTGTGCCACCGATATCAATGATTTCATTCAAAAGATCCGCCATCTCGCGCGCGTCGGCCGAACAGGCCGGGGCAATAAAAACGTCGGTCATAGGGTCTCCATCAATTGATGATACCGTGCGGTGAAATCATCGCGCACCTGGCGCGGTGGGCGCAGGGCAATGTGCAGATCTTCGATCAGCGCCTTGTTTGGCTTGCCAAAGAAGCCATCAGCCTCTTTTTCGGTAAAGCCCGCGATCTGGATCGCCTCCATCCAGGCGCTGATACGGTCGGCTTTCTTGATCTGTTTCTTGATTGTCACCGGCAGCGCGGCCGGCAGACCAAACCGAATGTGAATGGCCGCCGACAGCCGGTCATCCAGCACGCCATAGCTGGGGCCAATCGCGGCCTTGACCGGGGAAATCATGTCGCCGATCACGTATTCCGGCGCATCATGCAGCAGTGCCGCCAATTGCCAACGCACCGGTGCGCGTGGGTTCATCCGGGCAAACAGCACCTCGACCAGCAGCGAATGTTCGGCCACTGAATAGGCAAAATCACCATGGGTCTGGCCATTCCAACGGGCGACAAAGGCCAGCCCATGCGCGATATCTTCGATCTCGATATCCATCGGGGTCGGGTCCAGCAGGTCAAGCCTGCGACCTGAAAGCATTCTTTGCCAGGCGCGGGATGGTTTGGGGGGCATTGTCGTTCTCCGTTCCGGGAATGTTCCTAGACCGGTTGCCCGGAGTCTGCAAATGCAAAGACGGCTCTGGGGCGGGCAATATCCCCGAAATGTGTGATGGCGTTTGTGGCAATATCCGGGGGCTGCCCCCATATATGGAACATGGCAAACCGGGCCTCACGTCCCGTTGGCATGGGGCCCTTTTCAAGGAGAGGTTCCATGTTCAAACGACTATTTGCGGCGGCCCTGATCTTTGGTGCGGCGGCGCTTGCGCCCCCGGCGCCCGCTCAAAACTTGTCCCAAACCCAAACCCTGGCCTGTATGCCGCGCGACGCGCTTGTTGGCGAGCTGCGGGGCAAATTCGGTGAAACACTGGCCGGTGGCGGGTTGCAATCGGGCACCCGCCTGATCGAGGTTTGGCGCTCGACGGAAAGCGGCAGTTTCACCCTTATCCTGACCCAGCCCAACGGTGTCGCCTGTGTTCTGGCAACCGGCGCGTATTGGCATGACGCCCCGCAGGATCCCGGCGGCGTCGCGGGTTAGCTTTCGCGTGTTGTTCGACTGGCGTGGCGGTGGTATCTGCGGGCGAAACAGAAATGCCGCGAGGATGCCGGACATGACCAGTGACTATATCGTAAAGGACATCTCGCTTGCCGAGTTTGGCCGCAAAGAGCTTGATATTGCCGAAACCGAAATGCCGGGTCTGATGGCGCTGCGCGAAGAATACGGCGAAGCCAAACCGCTTGCCGGCGCGCGCATTGTCGGTTCGCTGCACATGACGATCCAGACTGCGGTTCTGATCGAAACACTGGTGGCGCTGGGCGCGGATGTGCGCTGGGCGTCGTGCAACATCTTTTCGACCCAGGATCATGCGGCAGCGGCGATTGCCGCCGGTGGCACACCGGTGTTCGCGATCAAGGGCCAGTCGCTGGAAGAGCACTGGGATTATCTTGACCGGTCGTTCATGTTCCCCGAAGGCGCGAACCTGATCCTTGACGATGGCGGAGATGCGACGCTCTATGTCCTTTTGGGTGCGCGGGTCGAAGCCGGCGAAACCGATCTGATCGAAGTGCCGACCTCGGAAGAGGAAGAGGCGATTTTTGCGCAGATCAAGAAACGCATGGCCGCCAGCCCCGGTTGGTTCACCAAAACACGCGAAGCGATCCAGGGTGTGTCCGAAGAAACCACCACCGGCGTGCACCGTCTTTATGATCTGCACAAAAAGGGCCAGCTGCCCTTCCCGGCGATCAACGTCAATGACAGCGTGACCAAGTCGAAGTTCGACAATAAATACGGCTGCAAGGAATCGCTGGTCGACGGCATCCGCCGCGCCACCGATACCATGATGGCAGGCAAGGTTGCGGTTGTGTGCGGTTACGGCGACGTTGGCAAAGGCTCTGCCGCTTCGCTGCGCGGTGCCGGTGCACGGGTCAAAGTGACCGAAGTTGATCCGATCTGCGCGCTTCAGGCGGCAATGGACGGGTTTGAAGTGGTTGTTCTCGAAGATGTGGTCGACAGCGCCGACATCTTTATCACCACCACCGGCAACAAGGACGTGATCCGTATCGAGCATATGCGCGCGATGAAGGACATGGCGATTGTCGGCAACATCGGCCACTTCGACAATGAAATTCAGGTCGCCAACCTGAAGAACCACAAATGGACCAACATCAAGGAACAGGTGGACATGATCGAGATGCCCAATGGGCACCGTCTTATCCTTCTGTCCGAGGGCCGTTTGCTGAACCTTGGCAATGCCACCGGGCACCCCAGCTTCGTGATGTCGGCGTCGTTCACCAACCAGGTTCTGGCGCAGATCGAGCTTTGGACCAAGGGCGATGAGTATGACAATCAGGTCTACATCCTGCCGAAACATCTGGATGAGAAGGTCGCGCGCCTGCATCTGGACAAGATCGGTGCCAAGCTGACGGTGATGGACCCGGATCAGGCGGCCTATATCGGCGTCACGCCCGAAGGTCCGTTCAAGCCGGAACACTACCGCTACTAGGTCGAAACCGGGTCACTGACACCCGTTACACAATGAATTGAGCCTGCAATTTCTTGCGCAGTCTCATGATGGTTTTCGGCGCACCTTTGCCGGTGCGCCGAGCGAACCCATTCTGATCATTGTCCTTTTTCAGGCATGGCATAAATCCTTTGGCACAGAGGCGGCGATCCCGGCGGTACGGAACAACATCTGCACCAAAACGGATCAAAGTCTTTCGGTAGTGACAACCAAAGGAGAAAGCTATGAAACTGACACAGAAAATGATGACCGGCGCGGCCGTTTTTGCATTGATGTCCGGTGCTGCGTTCGCCCAGGAAACTACAATGGATCCCACGGATGATCCGGTGGCCGAGTCGGTCACTGAAATGCCGGAAACCATGGCGGAAACGCCGATGTTCACTAGCCTGCAGGATATGACGGTTGGCGATGTTGTTGGGCTGAATGTCCATGACCGCGAAGGCAATGACATTGGCGAGATCGACTATGTCGTGGCCCAGGCTGACGGCGCGGCGGGCGTGATCGGCATTGGCGGCTTCCTTGGCCTCGGCGAATACACCGTCGCCATCGCGCTTGAGGAATTCCAGCTGGGTGATGACGGCGCGTCCCTGGTGCTTGGCGCAGACAAGGAATCGCTAAAAGCCCTTCCGGAATTTGACGAAAGCGGGGTAGAGGGGCTGCCCGATGATCTTCTGGTGTCGTCTCTGATAACGGATACGCCGGACGCCACGGCGCCGACCGCAACCGATACGATGCCGCCAAAGGTGGAAAGCGGGTCGTAAGCCGACCATTTTCAGGCCGCTCTTTGGGCGTCGGCGGGTTTCTGCCGGGGCCGCCAGCGGGCCGTAACCTGACCCCTTGGTCTTCGACGGGCGCAGCATTGCTTTATGCTGCGCCCATTTTTTCGCGGTGGTGACATTCAGCGAGCACAGGGTGAAAGCATGACGGGGAAAAACCCCGCGGGATTTACCGTTGTCAGACTCCGATTTGGCGGTAGAGTTGGCCGCACCAGCATCAAAACCCGCGGGGGCGGGGAAAAACAGGGGAAACCAGGATGGGTAAACGCGACGATTTGATCGCGCAATATGCGGAAGATCTCAAAACCAAATGCGGCACAGAGCCGGACATGGAATTGCTGCGAAAGGTGACCATCGGCTGTGGCCCGGCGATCTATAACGCCGACGCGTCGACCGTTGCGGCAACACAGGCCGGCGAACTTGAAA
Source organism: Marinovum sp. 2_MG-2023 (assembly GCF_030548265.1). NCBI lineage: Bacteria > Pseudomonadati > Pseudomonadota > Alphaproteobacteria > Rhodobacterales > Roseobacteraceae > Marinovum > Marinovum sp. 2_MG-2023. The sequence goes on from NZ_JAUOSD010000008.1 coordinate 91,717, forward strand.
CCGTGAAGAAGAATTTCCTGATCAAGAAACTTGGCCTGTCAGACGGACCAGAGTTGATGGAGGCGATCCAGTCGGTGATCGAGGTCTATGGCAAGTCCGAGCGCAACAAATACCGCGCCGTCGTGTACTACCTGCTGACCAAACACTTCAAAAAGGAATCGGTCTACGGCTGATTTCCGGCTGCGAAAGATGCCACTAGACAGACGTGCAAGAGACGCCCTCGCCCGGGGGGCGTCTTTTTTCATTACTAATGCTGGCTTAATGCCCAAGTCCCGGTTTTGGTTGCCAAAATCATAACATCGCGCCAAGCCCCTTATTTCATTGACTCTGCAACCACCTTGGCCAATTGCGTTAATTCGATTTTTACTAAGGCTGGCGGACGTATTAAGGAAATAGACAAAAACTGATCTTTTTATGATTTGGATCACAGGGGGCATTAAGCTATTCATTCTTTACCGACCAGAAGGTCAGTGCCGAAATTGAATTCATCGAAGATGTGTGGGAGCATCTGGGGTGAGCAAAGGCCCTGACTGCGATCCAGTCGGGGCCTTTCTTGTTTTTTCAGAACAGGGTCAGCACCAGACCCATCAGCCCGCAGGCCAGCGTGGCATAGCCGCCATCAATCACAGACAGCTGCAACGGGCGATTTCCGTAGAGATTGTTGATCACGATCCAGGGGCTGATAAAGAACAGCCCGATGCCGATTCCGGCAACGATTCCTTTACCATAGCTATCCACACCCGAAAGTTCGAAGGTATGCCGCATCATGCCGGCGACCAGCAGTTGCATGACAAAGGTCAGGGCAAAAATCTTTGGATCCTGGCCGCCCTTGGGTTTGCCATCGGCGTCGCGTTCGATACCTGCGGCCTCCATCCAGGGGTTGGCCAGCGCCATGTACCAGACCGCGCCAAGCGCGAAACTGGCGGCGGCGGCAATGATGACATTGATGATTTCCATGTGTCTCTCTCCTTGTCGGCGCTGCGGGATATTCGGGGAAAATTAACCTTACCTTGGAATGTACGACATGCGGTCCATTTTAGCCAAATTGCGTCGACCGCAGGATCACCCGGCGGTCAGACCCCGCCGAGCGTGCAAATGCGCTGCCATTCCTCGGCTGTGACCGGCTGGACCGAAAGCCGTGAATTTTTCACCAGCACCATGTCAGACAATTCCGGGTCACTCTTGATCTGATCAAGCGTGACCGGATTGGGCACCGGGGCAATCGCGCGAATATCGACACAGTCCCAGCGGTCGTCATCGGTGGTGCTGTCGGGATGCGCCTCGGCACAGACTTCGACTATGCCGACGATGGCGCGCGACTTTTGCGAGTGGTAGAAAAACCCGCGATCTCCCAGCGCCATCTCGCGCATGAAATTGCGCGCCTGATAGTTGCGCACGCCATCCCATTCCTCGCCCGCGTCACCTTTGGCCAGCTGATCCGACCAGCCCCAGGTGGCCGGTTCCGATTTGAACAGCCAATAGCGCATCAGCCGATGACCTTTTTCCATTCCACCAGTTCGACATTTTCGAACAATCCGGCTTTGGCGTAGGGGTCGTTGGCCTCCCAGCTTTCGGCGGCGGCCATATCGGCCACATCCAGGATCACCAGCGATCCCGCCATTTCGCCGTTGATAATCAGCGGCCCGGCCTGGGCCACCACGCCGGTTTCGGCGATATAGGCCAGATGGGCGTCGCGGGTGTCCTTGCGGATTTGCAGTGCGCCGGGTTTGTCATGGGCAATCAGGGCTATCAGCATGTCATTCTTCCTTTAAGGGTCGTGCCAGAAGCTGGTCCATTGCCGTGCGGAGGTCAAGCTGACCGGCGACAATGGCGGCCACGGCGGCGGTGATCGGCATTTCGATGTTATGGGTCTTGGCGACGTTGAGCATTGCGCGTGCGGTGGCCGCGCCCTCGACCGTTGTGGTGGTGTCAAAATCGGACCCGCCGCCCAGCGCCAGGCCAAAGCGGAAGTTGCGCGATTGATCGGATGTGCAGGTCAGCACCAGATCGCCAAAGCCGGACAAACCCGCCAGTGTTGCCGGGCGTGCGCCCAGCGCCGCCGCGATCCGGCTCATCTCGGCAAAGCCACGGGTGATCAATGCGGCGCGGGCAGAATCGCCCAGGCCCGCGCCGATGGCCATGCCCGCGCCAATGGCAATCACGTTCTTCAACGCCCCGCCAAGTTCCGCGCCGGTCACATCGGTGGAGCGATAGAGCCGGAGGTTGGGGGTGGTCAATGCGGTCTGCAATGTCGCGCCCTGGGGGGCGTCATCGCAGGCGAGGGTCAGCGCCGTCGGCAGGCCAGCGGCGATATCGGCGGCAAAGCTGGGCCCGGTCAGGATCGCCGCAGTTGCTTTGGGCAGGATACGGCGGATCTGGGTGACCGGCCCTTCGCCGGTGGCGACGGAAAACCCCTTGCAACAGGCGATCAGGGATTTTGTCGCCAGAGTGGTTGCATGGGGCTCCAACAAGGGGGCCAATTGCTGCATCGGCACTGCAAGCAACAGGATGTCGGGGGCTGTTGCGGTTGTGACATCTGCGGTGGCGGTCAGGCGATCGGGGAATGTCGCATCAGGAAGCCGCCGGATGTTGGCGCGGGTGGCCTGCATTTCGGCCATGGCCGCGCCATCCCGCCCCCAAAGCACCACGTCGCGCCCTGCTGCCGCCAGCGAGATTGCCAGCGATGTGCCAAAGGCCCCGGCCCCAATCACACCAATCGTCATGCTTTGGCACCTTTTTTGCCGCTGCCCAACATCGGCGCGGCGGATTGATCCAACGGCCAGCGCGGACGCGCGGCCAGCGTCATGTCGTCGATCAGCCCCAGCTGCATGTGTTCGACGCCCACATAGGCGATCATCGCGCCATTGTCGGTGCACAGCGGCAGCGGCGGCGCGGTAAAGATCACGCCCATGTCGCGACAGAGGCGGGTCAACCCGTCGCGGATCGCACCATTGGCCGCAACCCCACCCGCCACCGCCAACAGCGGTGTGGCCGGCGCGGCATCCAGATAGGTGCGCAAGGCACGGCGGGTCTTTTCGACCAAAACATCGACCACCGCCATCTGAAACCCGGCGCACATGTCGGCGCGGTCCTGGGCGGTCATCCCGCCCTTTTGCGCAACAATGCCATCGCGGGTGCGCAGCAGGGCGGTTTTCAGCCCGGAAAACGACATGTCGCATCCCGGTCGATCCAGCAAAGGCCGGGGAAATTTGAAGGCGCGGGCGTCGCCCTCGCGCGCTTCGGCCTCGACCGAGGGGCCGCCGGGTTGCGGCAGGCCCAGAAGGCGCGCGGTCTTGTCAAAGGCTTCGCCGGGGGCGTCGTCGATGGTGCCGCCCAGCCGGGTGAAATCCTGGGGGCCACGGGCAATCAAGAACTGACAATGCCCGCCGGACACCAGCAACATAAGATAGGGATATTCTGCCCCATCGGTCAGACGCGGGGTCAGCGCGTGCCCCGCCAAATGGTTCACACCGATCAGCGGCAGACCGCTGCCAATGGCAATCCCTTTGGCGCACATCACACCCGACACCACGCCGCCAATCAGCCCCGGACCGGCGGTGACGGCGATACCATCAAGATCGCCAAGCCCCAAGTCGGCCTGATCCAGCGCCTGTTTGACACAGGTGTCCAGCCGCTCGGCGTGGGCGCGTGCCGCAATTTCGGGCACTACGCCGCCAAATGCACTGTGCAGGGCGGTTTGCCCTTCGACCACCGAGGACAGAATGTCTGCGGCGCCGGGCACACCGCGCACCACAGCGGCGGCGGTATCATCACAGCTGCTTTCAATCCCGAGGATGGTATATGGCTTGGCCATCGTGGCTCCGTTGCGAAGGTGTTGCAGGGCAGGTAACACTTGGCAACATGGCAAACAATCCCGGGCCGACGCGATGACCGAAGCAAAACCAGCCCTGCTGTTGACGCGTCCGCATGCCGATGCCGCGCGATTTTTGTCGGTCTTACAGGGGATGATGACGCCGGGCCGGGTGGTGATTGCGCCCGTTCTGGACATTGCGCCCATCGGGGGGCAGGCGCCGATCCCCGACGCCACAGCGGTGATTTTCACCTCCGCCAATGCGGTTGCGGCCTATGCGGGGTCATCGGATCGTTTGGCCTATTGTCTTGGCGCGCGCACCACAAAAGCGGCGGAAAACCGGGGGTTTGCCGCCAAAATGGTGGGCGTGGACGCGGACAGCCTTGTGAAGGAACTTTTGCGTCTTGGTCCTGTGGGGCCGGTATTGCACCTGCGGGGGCGGCACACACGTGGCGATGTTGCCGCGCGGTTGCGGGACGGTGGGCTGAACGCGCAGGACGCCGTTGTCTATGAACAACGCAGGCGCGATCTGACGGCAGAGGCGCGGCAGCTGTTGAATGGGGACCAAAGCGTGATCCTTCCCCTGTTTTCGCCCCGCAGTGCCGATATCGTGGCGGCACAGGGGCCGTTTGCTGCGCCAATCTGTGTGGTTGCAATCAGCGAAGCCGTCGCCGAACATGCCGCCGCAATGAGGCCGCGCCGCATGGCGGTTGCTGAACAGCCCGACCTTATATCCGTATGTGCCGCAGTTGCGGCGCTTTTTCACAACCCATCCCCGCTTGAGGGGGCTTGACCACTGCCATAAGGTAATGATGTTGCGCCGCAGAAGTAAGATTCGGAAAGGGTGATCTCTGGTGACCAAATCTCGTAATTCGAAAGAGACCGACAACGAGGCGTCGGCAGATTTGCCGGACAAAGCCGAGGACACGGTTGCCGCCGGTGCGGATGCGCCAGACACAGGGACCGATGACGCTGGGACCGAAGACACCGGGACCGAAGACACCGGGACCGACGGCACTGGGACCGACGGCACTGGGGCCGACGGCACTGGGGCCGATACAGTCGCGTCCGACACGCCGGACGAGGTTACAGATAACGCCGAAGCCGCGGCAGAATCCCCGGAGAGTGCCGATAAAACTGCCGATCTGGGCGAGGATCCGCAGGACGATGCCGAAACTGCGACATTAGAAGAAACGCCAGAGGAACTTTGGGCGACGGATGTCACCCCGAAAGAGGCTGATATTTTTGGGGGTGCCTCTGACGCGACATCAGATCCAACACCGCCGGTGCCGCCGGTCGCGGCACAGCAAAGCGAAAGCAGCAGCGGGTTTTGGCCCATGGCGCTGGGCGGCGTTGTTGCGGCTGGCGTCGGTTTTGCCGCCGCCTGGTACGTCAACATGAATGACGATTCATTCGAGATCGAGACACGCAGCGCCCTGAATGCGCAATCGGGCCGTATCGAGGCCCTGTCCGGCGAGATGAGCGCCGGAGCAGAGGCCGTCACGGCCCAGATCGCTGAATTGTCAGCGCAAATTGTGGCGACGCAGGACACGCTTGCATCCGCGCAAGGGGATCTGGCGGCGCTGGGCGACCGGATTACCAATGTCGAATCCTTCGCGGGTGACATTGCTGCGGTCGATGATCGTTTGACCGAATTGGCCAAGAAGCCGATTGCCGACACTGTCTCGCGCGAAGCGATCAAGGCCTATGAGGACGAATTGGAACGTCTGCGCGCCTCGATGGAGGATCAGCGTCAGGCGATCGAAGACACAATCGCCGCTGAAAAAGCCAAGATTGAAAAAATCGCCGAAGATGCCACCCAGATGGAAGAACGTGCGCTGGAAGAAAGCCGTCTGGCGGCGGCGCGTTCGGCCATGACCCGTATCCTGAGCGCGCTGGACACCGGCGACGCCTATGGCGCGGCTTTGGCTGAACTGGCGGAAAACGTTGATATGCCGATGGAGGCGCTGGAGGCCGCTGCCGCCGAAGGCGTGGTCACGCAATCGGCCCTGCGCGAACAATTCCCCGATGTCGCCCGCGCCGCGCTGCGCGCTGCGCGCAACAATACCCCGGCAGAGGAAAGCGGCGGTATTGGTGGCGTGTTGGAAAAAATGTTTGAGGTCCGCTCTGTTGCCCCGCGTGAAGGCGACGGCGCGGATGCGATCCTGTCACGGGCCGAAGCAGCGGTGCGGGACGGCGATCTGGCCCGTGCTTTGGATGAAATAGCCGCCTTGCCGGATGTGGCAAAAGCGGAATTGTCGGGCTGGGTCTCGGATGCTGAAACCCGCCTTGCGGCGCTGGGGGAAGCGCATGAAATTGCTGCGCGCCTGAACCAGGGATAAGGACGAAAATATGTTGTGGTCACTTTTGAAAATTCTCGTCTTTGTTGCCGTTGTTGCGGCAATTTCCTGGGGCGCTGGCTGGCTTTTGGAATACGACGGCGCGGGTCTGCGCGTAACGTTCAACGGCCAGGAATTCACCTTTACCGCGCTTCAGGCCGTCATGGCGCTGGCGGCGCTACTGGTTGTGCTTTGGTTGCTGCTGAAAGTGGCATCGTTCCTTGTGGCGCTGTTGCGCTTTGTGAATGGCGATGAAACGGCGCTGTCGCGGTATTTTGACCGCAATCGCGAACGCAAAGGTGTGCGCGCCCTGAGCGAAGGTTTGATGGCGCTGGCGTCGGGTGAGGGGAAATTGGCGATGGCCAAGGCCGCCAAAGCCGAACGCTATTTGCAGAAGCCGGAATTGACCAATCTCTTGACCGCACAGGCAGCAGAGATGGCTGGCGACCGTGCCAAGGCCGAAGCGGTTTACAAAAAGCTGGTCACAGACGAAAGCACACGCTTTGTCGGCGTGCGTGGCATCATGAAACAGCGGCTGGCCGATGGCGACACCGATACCGCGCTGAAACTGGCGGAACGTGCCTTTGCGATCAAGCCGCGCCACGAGGAAACCCAGGATATTCTGCTGAAATTGCAGGCGGAAAAAGCGGACTGGGCCGGGGCACGCAAGACATTGAATGCCAAGCTGAAACACGGAAGTTTGCCACGGGATGTGCACCGTCGTCGCGATGCGGTTCTGGCGCTGTCCGAGGCCCGCGATATTGCCGATGCCGCAAGCAGCATCGAAAAGCGCGAAGCGGCAATCGAAGCCAACCGTTTGTCACCCGAGCTGATCCCGGCGGCGGTGATGGCGGCGCGCAGCTATATCGAACAGGGCAAGCCGAAATATGCCCTGCGCGTGTTGAAAAAGGCGTGGGAGGCCCAGCCGCATCCCGATTTGGCCGCGACATTTGCCGCCATCGCCCCGGATGAAACCCCGGCAGAGCGGATCAAGCGGTTCCAGCACCTGTTCAAACTGGCTCCGAACCACCGCGAAACCCAGCTGTTGCAGGCTGAACTGCATATCGCGGATGAGAATTTCCCGGCGGCACGTCGTGCATTGGGGGATTTGGCCGAAAACGATCCCGATGCGCGGGTTCTGACCGTGATGGCCGCGATTGAACGTGGCGAGGGCGCGTCGGATGCGGTGATCCGGGGATGGCTGGCGCGGGCGTTGACCGCACCACGTGGCCCGCATTGGGTCTGCGGAAACTGCTCGAATATCCAGGGCGAATGGACAGCGGTTTGTGGCAATTGCGGTGCGTTGGATACGCTCAGCTGGACCACACCGCCGGCGGACACAACGTCGAATGGCGCTGACAGTGCCATGTTGCCGCTGATCGTTGGCGCGATCGAGGATCAGTCCGCCGCTGCCATGACCGCCACGGATGAGGTCGATGGTTTTGGGGATGATACGGTTGTCGCCAGCGAGGCCGAGATGACCGAAGCTGAAGATGCCGAAGTGATCGAGGCCAGCACGGTGGACGATACAGAGTCAGCCAAGGATACCGCGCGGACCTGACGGGTCGGCGCGCCGCTCAGGCGTCGGGGTCAGGCGTCGTGATCAAGCGTCGGGGGCGATCCCCCCGGCGGGCCGGGCGGTATCAGATTGCGCGTGGTCCCCGGTGGTTTGGGGGCTGCAAAACATGTCATAGATCACTTCCATGATCTTGCGCGGGCGATCATCGCTCAGGGAATAATAGATCGCCTTGCCATCACGGCGCGGCGTGACCAGACCCTCCAGCCGCAGGCGCGACAATTGTTGCGACACCGCAGCCTGACGGGCAGACAAAAGAGCCTCCAGCTCGGTCACCGATTTTTCGCCGGTGGCCAGATGGCACAGGATCATCAATCGCCCCTCATGGCCAATCGCCTTCAGGAAATTTGCCGCGCGGGTGGCATTGGCCGTCATATCGGCCGGGTCCGTGGGCGGAAGCCCGTTGATATCCGCGGGTGCGTCGGCGTCGCCAAGGTGATCTGTGGTGTGCATTATCCTGCGGTCTCTGTTGTCGTGGCGTCCCGGATCATCCGGCCCAGCAACCCCCAAAAGAAGTCTTCGCCGGGATAACCCTCGATCCGCGCGCTTTCCTGTCCGTCGACCACCAGAACAAAGGTCGGTGTGAACTGAAAGCTACGGGCAAATTCAATTGTCTCGGGGGGATTGTCGCGAATGTCGATCCGCATCAGCGGTGCGGCGCGCCCCTCGGGTGTTTTGGGATAAATCGGCGCGATGTCGGCATTCCAACGGGCGCACCAGATGCACCCCGGCTCTTCGACCATGATCAGGGACATGTCCGCACGCAACGGCCCCGCCGACAGCCAAAGCGCCGACAGGATTGCGCATAGAAATCCGAAGATCACAGAGGGTTGCAATTGACCGAACATTGACAAACAACATAATTTGAATATGTGAATTTTACAAGCAAGGCGGTGGGTGATGTTCGACGTCACAATCATGGGGGCGATGTTGGCTGGGCTTTTGTCCTTCTTGTCGCCCTGTATCCTGCCGATTGTGCCATTTTACCTAAGCTATCTGGCCGGGGTCAGTATGAACCAGGTCCGCGCGGACGCGAAATTGTCGGGCGCGGTGCGGCTGCGCGCCGTTCTGGCGGCGCTGGCGTTTTCGCTGGGGGTGATCACGGTGTTCATGGGGCTGGGCGCAACCGCCAGCCTGTTTGGCCAGGTGGTGCGCGACTATTTCGATGTTCTGCGCTGGTTGGCGGCGGCGGTCATCATCGTGATGGGGCTGCATTTCCTGGGGGTGGTCCGCATTGGCATTCTCTATCGCCAATTTCGCGCCGATGCCGGGGAAACCAGCAATCTCAGCCTTGTTGGGGCTTATGTGATCGGGCTGGCCTTTGCCTTTGGCTGGACGCCCTGTGTCGGGCCGATTCTGGCGGCGATTCTGTTCACCGCTGCGGGGCAGGATACGGCGGGGACTGGCGCGATGCTGTTGTTTGTATATGGTTTGGGCATGACATTGCCGTTTATCGTGGCGGCGATGTTCATCGGGCCATTCATGGCCTGGATGGCGCGATTCCGCCGGCATTTGCCGCTGGTGGAACGGCTAATGGGGGTGTTGTTGATTGTTTTTGGCGTGCTGATCGCCACCAATTCCATTAGCTACATTGCCCAATGGATGTTGGAGACCTTTCCGGTCTTCATGAAAATCGGCTAAGGCGAGCCGGGGAGGGGAGCCATGAAACACCTGATAGCGATTTTGACCGCCACGCTGCTGGCGCTGCCGGTGGCCGCGGCCGAGCTGGGCGATGATGGTCTGCACAAGGCCGATTGGATGCGCGACACGTTCAAGGATCTGCGCGAAGATCTGGAAGAGGCGGGTGCCGAGGGCAAGCGGCTTGTGCTGATGTTCGAACAACGCGGCTGTATCTATTGCACCAAGATGCATGAAGAGGTGTTCCCGCGCGACGACATCACCAAGATGATCGAAGACAATTACTTTGTTGTGCAATTGAACCTGCATGGCGATATCGAAGTGACCGATTTCGACGGCGAGGTTCTGAGCGAAAAGAACATGGCGCGCAAATGGGGGCTTTTGTTCACCCCGACGCTGATGTTCCTGCCGGAAGAGGTGCCCGAAGACACCAGCGCCCCGCGCGCCGCCGTCGCCGTCATGCCGGGGGCTTTTGGGGCCGGAACAACGCTGGACATGTTTACATGGGTGGTAGAAAAGAGATACCTGCTTGATAACGAAGAGGATTTCCAACGCTACCACGCCCGCCGCATTCAGGAACGCAACAACGGCTCTACTGACTGAGGTCGGCGGTGCAGCGTGACCTTGTGGATTTGACGTTGTGCGAAGGCAGATTTCTACATTAGGCTATGTCCAGCCAGCCGAAATAAAGACGACAAGGCAGCGACCCAGGGAGGGAACATGAGGTTTATGACCATTACACTGGCGATTGCCGCACTGGCAGTGCCAGCGGCCTTTGCCGGAGAGATCGCACCGGGTGATGTCCAATATGACGACTATGGCGCAATATCGGTCTCTTTGTCCGGTGCGCCCGGTGATGCCGCCAATGGCGCGCTGATCATGAAAACCAAATCCAAGGGCAATTGCATTTCCTGCCACGCGGTCACGGAACTGGCCGATGCGCCCTTCCATGGCGAGGTCGGGCCGGGTCTGGATGGGGTTGGGTCGCGCTGGGAAGAGGCCGAAATTCGCGGCATCGTCGCCAATGCCAAGATGACCTACGACGGCACAATGATGCCGGCATTCTACAAAACCAGCGGCTATATCCGCCCCGGTAACGCGTTCAGCGGCAAGGCAGGCACCGAACCCTTGCCGCCGCTTCTGACGGCGCAGGACATCGAAGATGTCGTCGCCTTCCTGATGACGCTGCAAGACGAATGACGCCAGATCGGCCAATTGCCGCATCTGAGAGATCAAGGAGAGCAAAAATGGACTTTACACGACGCGAAACGCTGGCGCTGGCTGCCGGTGCTGCGCTTCTGACCGTCCTGCCGTTCCGTGCCTTTGCGGCGGTGGACGATCTGATTGCCGAATTCACCGGCGGTGCCGAGACAGGCGAAGGCGGGCTGGAGCTGACAGCGCCGGAAATCGCGGAAAACGGCAATACGGTGCCAATCGCCGTGTCGGCCCCCGGCGCAGTGGCGATTTCGATTTATGCGGCGGGCAACCCGGCCCCCCCGGTGGGCGTGTTCAAATTCGGCCCGCTGGCCGCAAGCCAGAATGCATCAACCCGCATTCGTCTGGCCGGGACACAGGATGTGATTGCCGTGGCGCAGATGGCCGACGGCAGCTTTGTGCGAACCTCCAAGACCGTCAAGGTCACTATCGGCGGCTGCGGCGGCTAAGAGACAAAGGGAGCAATATCATGGCAGACGGTGTAAAACCCCGCGTCAAAGTACCAAAATCCGCCAGCGCAGGCGAGACAATCGAAATCAAGACCCTGATCAGCCACATCATGGAATCCGGTCAGCGCAAGGATGGCGATGGCAATGTCATTCCGCGGTCGATCATCAATCGGTTTACCTGTGATTTCAACGGCCAGAACGTGATCGACATCGCGATGGAACCGGCGATTTCGACCAATCCATATTTTCAATTCGAAGCCACAGTTCCCGAAGCCGGTGAATTCAAATTCACTTGGTACGACGACGACGGCTCGGTCTATGAAGAAACCAAGTCGATTTCGGTCGGCTAAATACCCCAGTCCGTTCCGGGATTTGCCGGGGCGGGCGCGCCATCTGACCCCTGACACAGGGGCGGAACAGCCAAAGGGAGGGAACAGATGACAACCAAGGCAATGACGGCAATAGCTGCACTGCTGATCGCCGCGACACCGCTGATTGCGGGGGGCGCCGATGACGACAAGCTGGTGATCAACGAAGAGTTGGAGATGACATCGAAAACTGCCGCGCCAGAGCATCTTTCGGATGCCTTTGACGAGGTGATTTCGGGCTGGCACTTCCGCACCGATGAAACCCAGGCGCTGCAACTGGATGATTTCGACAATCCAGCCATGATTTTCGTCGATCAGGCGATTGACGCCTATGATGTCGTCGAAGGTGCGGCCGGCGAAAGCTGTGCCTCTTGTCATGGGGATGTCGAAACATTCAAAGGTCTGACCGCGGCGATGCCCAAGGTCGATGCGGATGGCAATCTGGTTGTGATGGAAGATCTGATCAACGAATGCCGTACCGATCGGATGCAGGCGGATGCATGGAAATGGTCCGGCGCCGATATGCAGGCCATGGTGGCGCTGATTGGTGTGCAATCGCGCGGCATGCCGATGAGCGTGGCAATCGACGGTGAAGCGGCCCCGTTCTGGGAGCAGGGCAAAGAGATGTATTATACGCGCTATGGCCAGCTGGAGCTGAGCTGCGCCAATTGCCATGAAGACAATTATGGCAATTACATCCGCGCCGATCACCTGTCTCAGGGCCAGACCAATGGTTTCCCGGTCTATCGTTTGAAACAGGCCAAACTGATATCCAAGCACAACCGGTTCCGGGGCTGTATCCGCGATACCCGTGCGGAAACATTTGCCGAAGGTTCGGACGAATTCCGCGCTCTTGAGCTTTATGTCGCGTCGCGCGGCAACGGGCTTTCGCTGGAAACGCCGGCGGTGCGTCAGTAACCCATTTGCCCCGCGCCGGATGAAGTGGCGCGGGGTTTGACGCCCAATATGAATTCACATATGCGCATGTGACTCTGCTGACAAAGGGAACCCCGCATGATCTCTCGTCGTGATTTTCTTCAGGTGTCGATGGCGGCCTCTGCGATGCTGGGGGCTTCGGGTTTTGGCAATTGGTCGCGGTTGGCGGCGCAACAGCGCCTGACCCAGGATCAATTGCTGGAATTCGATACCTTCGGCAACGTGTCCCTGATCCATGTGACCGATATTCATGCCCAGTTGAAACCGATCTTTTTCCGGGAACCTTCGGTCAATATTGGCGTTGGTGAAAACCGGGGGGCGGTGCCGCATCTGACCGGCGCAGATTTCCGCCGTGCTTATGGCATCGAAGATGGCAGCGCGTCACATTATGCGCTGTCTTCGGGCGATTTTTCGGCGCTGGCCGGGGCCTATGGCCGGGTTGGCGGGCTGGATCGGGTGGCGACGGTCATCAATTCCATTCGCGCCGCACGGCCCGATGCCTTGTTGCTGGATGGCGGCGACACCTGGCACGGGTCTTACACCTGTTTCCAGACTCAGGGTCAGGACATGGTCAACGTGATGAACGCGTTGAAACCGGACGCGATGACGTTTCACTGGGAATTCACCCTTGGTTCTGATCGCGTGCACGAGATTGTCGAAGGTCTGCCATTTGCCGCGCTGGGCCAGAACATTTTTGACGCCGAATGGGATGAGCCGGCGGAACTGTTTCCGCCGTACAAATTCTTTGAACGTGGCGGCACCAAAATCGCGGTGATTGGTCAGGCCTTTCCCTATATGCCGATCGCCAATCCCGGCTGGTTGTTCCCGGAATACAGCTTTGGCATTCGCGATGCGCATATGCAGGCGATGGTGGACGAGGTGCGCGCCCAAGGCGCCGAGCTGGTGGTGTGTCTGTCGCACAACGGGTTTGACGTTGACAAGAAGATGGCCGGCGTTGTGACCGGCATTGATGTGATCCTGTCCGGCCATACCCATGACGCCCTGCCAGAGCCTGTGTTGGTGAATGACACGATCATTGTCGCATCCGGGTCAAACGGCAAATTTGTCAGCCGCGTCGATCTGGATGTGCGCGATGGCCATTTGCTGGGTTTTCGGCACAAGCTGATCCCGATTTTTTCCGATGTCATCACCCCCGATCCCGAAATCGCGACCTTGATCGAGGCCGAGCGCGCCCCGTTCAAATCGCAATTGGAAGAGGTGATCGGCCAGTCCGAAAGCCTGTTGTATCGCCGGGGCAATTTCAACGGTTCCTGGGATGATCTGATTTGCGACGCATTGCTGAGCGAGCGTGAGGCAGAGATTGCCCTGTCGCCCGGTGTGCGCTGGGGGCCGTCGATCCTGCCCGGTCAGGACATCACCCGCGAAGACATCTGGAACGTCACGTCGATGACCTATCCTAACGCCTATCGCACGGAAATGACCGGGGAATTCTTGAAAGTGGTGCTAGAGGATGTGGGCGACAACATCTTCAACCCCGATCCCTATTACCAACAGGGCGGCGATATGGTGCGGGTCGGTGGCATGGGCTATCGGATCGACATCACCAAACCACAAGGCTCGCGGATCAGCGACATGACGCTGTTGAAAACCGGCGAAGCGATTGATCCAGCGCGCAATTACGTTGTGGCCGGCTGGGCCTCGGTCAATGAGGGCACAGAAGGGCCGCCGATCTGGGATGTGGTGGAAAACCACATTCGCGCCAAGGGCAGTGTCGCAGTGGAGCCAAACACATCGGTGCAAGTGGTCGGCGGCTGAGGCCGACCAAACGCGCGCCTCGCCAGTTTCACTCCGAAGGGGTCGAAAGGAGGGTCGAGATGTCAGAAAAGCGACCAAAAGGCACGTCGCGCCGCGCCTTTCTGCGTGGGGGGGGGGCCGCCGCCGGGGCGGTGGCCGCCGGACCGATGCGGGCCGAAACCCCGGACCCGCTGATTACAGAGGTTCAGGATTGGGCCAGCGGGCTGGGCACCGGTGTGGACGAGGTGCCTTATGGTTTGCCGATCGAATTCGAGGCCGACGTGCGACGCCGCAATGTGCCCTGGTTGACTGCCGACACGAAATCTTCGGTCAATTTTACCCCAATTCATGCGCTGGACGGGACAATCACCCCACAGGGCTGTGGTTTTGAACGGCACCATTCCGGCGCGATCACCCTGCACAAAGACGACTATCGCCTGATGGTGCATGGGCTGGTCGAGCGGCCGTTGGTGTTCACCTATGCGGATCTGGAGCGGTTTCCGCGCGAAAATCACGTCTATTTCTGCGAATGCGCTGCGAACAGTGGCATGGAATGGGCCGGGGCCCAGTTGAACGGCGCGCAATATACCCACGGCATGATCCACAATATGGAATATACCGGCGTGCCCCTGCGCGCGCTGCTGAACGAGGCCGGGATCAGCGGCGAACTGTCGGACAAGTGGATCTATGTCGAAGGGGCGGATGCGGCCTCGAACGGGCGGTCGATCCCGCTGGCCAAGGCGCTCGACGATGTTCTTGTCGCGTTCAAGGCCAATGGCGAGGCGCTGCGCCGCGAACATGGTTATCCTGTGCGGCTTGTGGTGCCGGGATGGGAAGGCAACCTCTGGATCAAATGGCTGCGCCGGATCGAGGTGACGAATGCCCCGGTCGAAAGCCGCGAGGAAACCAGCAAATATACCGATACGCTGGCCGATGGCACCGCCCGCAAATGGACCTGGGTGATGGATGCGAAATCGGTGATCACCGCCCCATCGCCGCAAATGCCGGTCCAGTACGGCACCGGCCCGCTGGTCATTACTGGCATGGCGTGGTCCGGGCATGGGCGGATCACCCGGGTCGATGTGTCAATAGACGGTGGCAAAACGTGGGAAATCGCGCGATTGGACCGCGCCGGCGAGGCCAAGGCGCTATGTCGGTTTTACCTTGATACGACATGGGACGGCGGCGAGATGCTGTTGCAATCCCGCGCGATGGACGAAACCGGATATGTCCAGCCAACCAAGAACCAGCTTCGTGCGGTGCGCGGCGAAAATTCGGTCTATCACAACAACGGTATCCAGACCTGGCATGTGGCGACGAGCGGCGAGGTCGAAAATGTCGAAGTCACCTGAGGTCGGCCTGCTGCATATGCTTTGGCTTGGTCTGGCTTTGGCGGCTGGGGGCGCCAGCGCCGATACCCTGGGGCTTGGCCGTCCTGCTTTGGCCGAAGAAATCGCCGCCTGGGATCTGGATGTCCGCCCCGATGGCACGGGCCTGCCGCCCGGTTCCGGGGATGTCCTGACAGGCGAGGGCGTTTTTGCCGAAAAATGCGCCACCTGTCATGGTGATTTCGGTGAAGGGGTGGGCAATTGGCCAGAGGTGGCCGGCGGGCAGGGCACCCTTGCCAACAAAGACCCGGTCAAAACTGTCGGCAGCTATTGGCCTTATCTGTCAACGCTTTGGGACTATGTCCACCGCTCGATGCCCTATGGCGCGGCCCAGACGCTTTCGCCGGATGAGGTCTATGCCATCGCCGCCTATATCCTCTATTCTAATGACATCGTGGATGAGGAATTTAGCCTGAACGCCACGAATTTCACCGGGATCACGATGCCAAATGCCGATGGTTTTGTCGTCGATGACCGTGCCGTCCGCGAATATGATGTGTGGCGCGTTGCGCCCTGTATGGCGGAATGCAAGGACAGCGTCACCATCACCATGCGCGCCACGGCGCTGGATGTGACCCCCAGGGATGACGTGGCCACGGCGGCACCTGTCGATCTGATCGCCAAGGGCCAAAGGCTGTTCAGCACATGCAAATCCTGCCATGAAATCGGCGAAGGTGCGAAAAACCGCAGTGGCCCCATGCTGACCGGGATCGTTGGCCGGGCGGCGGGCGCGGTCGATGGGTTCCGATATTCCAAGGCGCTGATAGCCGCGGCCGGTGACGGGCTGATCTGGGACGAGCGTGCCC
Source organism: Marinovum sp. 2_MG-2023 (assembly GCF_030548265.1). Taxonomy (NCBI): domain Bacteria; kingdom Pseudomonadati; phylum Pseudomonadota; class Alphaproteobacteria; order Rhodobacterales; family Roseobacteraceae; genus Marinovum; species Marinovum sp. 2_MG-2023. The sequence continues at coordinate 107,998 of NZ_JAUOSD010000008.1, forward strand.
TGGACGGGTTTTTGGCCGCGCCCAGAGATTATCTGAACGGCAGCAAAATGGTGTTTGCCGGAATTACGAACCAAGAGGACCGCAAAGCGGTAATCGCCTATCTGAAATCACATTCGGCCCAAGGAGACACCAGATGAAATGGCTTTTTGCCTGTGCGTTGGCCGCAGCCCCGGCATGGGCCAGCGATTACGCCGTGACCTATCCCTATGACGGGAGTTTCGAGGACGCGCTGTTCAGCGTCGAAAGCGCGATTATCGGTGCGGGGTTGGTGATTGATCACCGCAGCCACACCGGCGAGATGCTGGAACGCACCCGCGCGGATGTCGGGGGGGCAAAACTGTTTGATGGGGCGGAAATTTTCATGTTCTGCTCGGCCACGGTATCGCGCGAGGTGATGGAACAAGACCCGGATCTGATCGCGTTTTGCCCCTATGCGATGTTTGTCACCGACCGCGACGGCAGCGTCGAAATCGGCTATCGCACCTATCCCGACGGGCCGATGGACGCGGTCGAGGATCTGTTGGACACAATTGCGCAAGAGGCGCTGGCGTTCTAAACGCCGTAATCCCCGCCCAGATGCTTTTCGCCCCGTTTGCGCGCCAGTTCGATCTGTTTCTGGCGCTCGCGGAACCGGATCTTGTCGGCATCGCTGGTTTCATCAATACACTGGTGACAGGATACGCCGTGTTCGTAATCGGCGTGGTCGCGATCCTCGGGCAGGATCGGCCGACGGCAGGCATGGCACAACAGATGCGGCCCCTCGCGCAGGCCATGGCCCACGGAAACCCGGCCATCAAAGACAAAACAATCGCCCTGCCATGTGCTGTCGGTTTCGGGCACCTCTTCCAAGTATTTCAGGATACCACCGCGCAGGTGAAATACATCCTCGACCCCCTGACCCATCAGGTAATTGGTCGATTTTTCGCAACGTATGCCGCCGGTACAGAACATCGCGATCTTCTTGTTGTGAAAACGCTGCTTGTTCGCCTCCCACCATGCTGGAAAATCCCGGAAACTGGCGGTTTCGGGATCGACCGCGCCCTCAAAGGTGCCAATCGCCACCTCGTAATCGTTGCGGGTGTCGATCACGGCGACATCGGGGCTTTGGATCAGTGCATTCCAATCCGCCGGATCGACATATTGGCCCGTGCCAGCACGCGGATCGACGTCGGGTTGGCCCATGGTCACGATTTCACGTTTCAAGCGCACTTTCATCCGGGCAAAGGGCGGTGCGCTGGCGCTGCTTTCCTTATGCACCAGATCGGCACAGCCGGGCAGGGCGCGAATATGGCCCAGCACCGCGTCAATGCCATCGCGCGTGCCGGCGATGGTGCCATTGATCCCCTCTTGCGCCAACAACAGGGTGCCGGTGACGCCCTGTGTGTGACACAGATCTTTCAGCGGCCCCTGCAATGCGGCGGGATCGTCAAATCGGGTAAAGTGATAAAGCGCGGCAACGGTAAACATGGGGTTTCGCATAATCCTGTCATGACAAAAGGACAATGGGGTTGGCGGCTATTGCGCGGCAATCGCCAGCCCATGCACCACGGCGGTGAACACTTCGGCGGTTTCCTGACGGGCCTCGGGGATGCGGCTGGCCAGCGCCTGGCGCACGCCCGACAACAGGCTGGAGCCGCCGACGAATACCACCATATCCACCTGATCCGGGGCGCAATCTGCGTCGCGCAGGGTGGCCAGCGCCATGTCCCCAATGCGATTGGCGGCCTCGGCCAGTTCTGTCTGCATTTGCAGGTTCCACAGATCCACATGCAGGCCGCGTTCGATCACATCCAGCCGGATATCGCCACGTTCGCTGTCGTTGGCCGCGATTTTGCCGGCCTCGACCGCATAGGCAATGTCATGGCCCAGATGCATATCCAGCACCTCGGCAAGCCGTTCAAATAATTCCGGTTTTTTCGCCAGCCGCACCCAGCGTTTCACCTCGCGCAGCGTCGCCGGATCATAGACAAAGGCGATCTTTTCCCAACTGGCCAGATCGTTGAACAGGGCGCGCGGCGCGCTGTGAACCTTGTCACCAAATTCCGCCCCGATTTCTGCGCCATGGCCCAAAAGCGGCATCACATGCCCCAGGCTGAGACTGCGGTCAAAATCGGTGCCGCCAAGCCGCAAACCCCGGCTGGCAATCACCTGGGTTTCGCCGCCTTTGCGCTCACACAGGGTGAAATCCGATGTCCCGCCGCCAATATCGACAATCAGCATCCGGCCATCGCCCGCAACGGCCAGCGCCGCCGCTTCAGGCTCTGGCAGGAATTCGACATCGCGAAATCCCGCCAGCTGATAGGCTTGGCGCAGATCAACCTCGGCTTGTGCATCCTTTTCGCGCGATTCGGAATGAAACATCACCGGTCGGCCGGACATCGCAACATCAAAGCTCTGCCCGGTCAGATGTTCCGACCGCGTGCGGATTTCCGCCAGAAACCGGCCGATGATTTCGATCAATGTCAGGCGCTCGTTCAGGAAACGGCGCTTTTCCTGTGCCAGCGGCGTGCCAAGGATGCTTTTCAATCCGCGCATGAACCGGCCATCCTGGCCTTCCATCATCGCGCGCGCGGCGGCCTCGCCATAGATGAATTTCTGGTCGGCAAAATCGACAAATACCGCGGTCGGCAGGGTCTGGGCGCCATCTTCCAGCGGAAGTGTAACGGGCCGCCCATCGGCCATGATGCCCGCCCCGGTGTTCGAGGTTCCGAAATCTATTCCAAGCCGCGCCATTCCCGCCCCCGATTTATCAGCGAGCGGCGGTCATAGCGCCAAGTCTGCCCCATGGCAATTCCGATCCGCGGAATCTAAGCTGTGGATGACATTGGTTTTCAGGAGGCCAACGATGCGTGCTCTTATCGTGATTGACGTGCAAAACGATTTCTGTCCCGGCGGGGCGCTTGCGGTGGCAGAAGGCGACAAAATCGTCGCCCCGATCAACGCGCTGATGCCGGATTTCGATGCGGTGATCCTGACCCAGGATTGGCACCCGGCGGGGCATTCGTCCTTTGCCACCTCTCATCCGGGCCAATCCCCGTTTTCGGTGATCGACATGCCATATGGGCCCCAGGTTCTGTGGCCGGAACATTGCATTCAGGGCACCATCGGCGCCGAGCTTGACGCCGGATTGCACAGCGACCGTGCCGATCTGATCATTCGCAAGGGGTTTCGCCCCGCGATCGACAGCTATTCCGCGTTTTTTGAAAACGACCATGACACCCCCACCGGGCTTGAGGGATATTTGCGCAACCGCGATATTTCCGAGCTGACGATGGTTGGGCTGGCCTTGGATTTCTGTGTCGCGTTTTCCGCGGTGGATGCAGCCAAACTTGGCTTTCACGTCACGGTTCTGCGCGATTATTGCCGGGCCATCGACCTCGACGGTTCGCTGGCCGGGGCCGAAACAAACATGCGGGATGCGGGCGTTTCCCTGCGCTGACCCCCCCTCTTTCGAAAGGCTCAACCATGGTTGATATCGCCACCCGCGTCTGGAACCACAAATGGAAGATCGACCCGATTGTGCGGTCGCTGATCGACACGGATTTCTATAAACTTCTGATGTGCCAATCGGTGTTTCGCAACAAACCCGATACACAGGTGACGTTTTCCCTGATCAACCGCAGCAAACATATCCGTCTGGCCGATCTGATCGACGAAGGCGAATTGCGCGAGCAGCTTGATCATATCCGATCGCTGTCGCTGACCCGTGGCGAAAGCACCTGGCTGCGTGGTAATATGTTCTATGGCAAACGGTCGATGTTCCGCCCGGATTTCATGGAATGGTTCGAAAACCTGCGGCTGCCGCCCTATCATCTGGAAAAACGCGATGGCCAATATGAACTGACCTTCGAAGGCTCCTGGCCAGAGGTGATGCTGTGGGAAATCCCGGCCCTGGCGGTGCTGATGGAGTTGCGCGGCCGCGCGGTTCTCAACGACATGGGCCGGTTCGAGCTGCAAGTGCTCTATGCCCAGGCGATGACAAAGCTTTGGGAAAAGGTCAAACAGCTGCGGTCCGTCGACAATCTGCGCATCGCCGATTTCGGCACCCGCCGACGGCATTCGTTTTTGTGGCAGGATTGGTGCGTTCAGGCCATGACCGAGGGGCTGGGCCAGAAATTTGTCGGCACCTCCAATTGTCTGATCGCCAAGAACCGCGATCTCGAGGCGATCGGCACCAATGCCCATGAATTGCCGATGGTCTATGCGGCGCTGGCGCCCGACGACGCCGCGCTGGCCCGCGCCCCTTATGACGTGTTGGCCGATTGGCACGAAGAGCATGAGGGCAATCTGCGGATGATCCTTCCCGACACCTATGGCACCAAAGGATTTCTCGACAAGGCGCCGGATTGGCTGGCGGGTTGGACCGGTATCCGCATCGACAGCGGCGATCCGGCCAAGGCGGCAGAAGCTGCAATCGAATGGTGGCAATCCCGCGGCGAAGACCCGCGCGAAAAGCTGGTGATTTTCTCTGACGGGTTGGATGTCGATTCAATTGCAGCGCTTCAGACGCAATTCGCGGGCCGGGTTCGGGTGTCTTTCGGCTGGGGCACCAATCTGACCAATGACTTTCGCGGGCTGGTGCCGGACGGCGGGCTGGATGCATTCTCGCTGGTGTGCAAGGCGGTCACCGCCAACGGCCAACCCACGGTGAAACTGTCCGATAACCCGGAAAAGGCGATGGGCCCGGCCGAGGAAATCGCGCGCTACAAACGCGTGTTCGGCGTCGGAGAGCAGGAGCGGATCGAGGTGGTGGTGTAGTTGGGCGGGCTCACTCCTCCACCTTCCCCCGCATCGCCTTGACCTCGCCGCGCTTCTTCTTCGCATCCACCCGCTTGCGTTTCTGGTTCTGCGACACCCGCGTTGCGATCCGCCGTTTCGGGCGTTCCAGCGCCTTCAGGATCATCTGCACCAGCCGCTCGCGGGCAATCTCGCGGTTGCGGGCCTGGGATCGGGTGTCTTCCACTTGGATCACCAGCGCGCCATCCCGCGTCCATTTGCGCCCGGCAATCCGCTCCAGCCGCCGCTTGACCGGATCGGCCAGATTCGGCGACCGCGCAGCTTCAAACCGCAATTCCACCGCCGTGGACACTTTGTTCACGTTCTGGCCGCCAGGGCCCGACGATCGGGTGAACTGTTCGCTCATCTCCCAATCGGCCAATTCGATGTGATCATTGATGCGAAGGGTCATTGGGGCCACCTGTAGCACGTCTGCAACTGCTTTACCGCAGAAGCGCACTCTGGGACAAGAAGGCCGAAATCGACCTTTCATCTGACCAAAAATATCCCGGGGGTGAGGCCAAAGGCCGAGGGGGCTGGCCCCCTTTTGCAAATCCCGCTTCAAATCCCGTATTCGCGCCAGCAAACGAAAAGAGCCATGCCGCTTGGCATGGCTCTTCGAGATTGTCAGGAGGTGGGGCCGGTTAGGTCCTACCAATTCGAGGGTATTCTCTCCCCCAAGGGCTGCCTCAGAGGACGCCCCCTCGAACTGTTCCGACGCCTTTCTCCAATACCTCTCTCGACACTGAAGCACCTCCTTTCAATTTTGTTTCCACACTCGAATCATGGCACGGAAGATCAAAATCGCAAAAGGAAATTTTCAGACAATCGCGCGATTTTGCGAAAGTCGCGCAACGATTGCCCGAAATGGCACCAATGCCAGCAACGACACCGTCAGTTTTACCAGCCAATCCGCAAAGGCCAGCGTGACCCACAGCGGAACCGCCGCGCCAACATTCATGAACGGCATCGGCTCCCACGCCCAGGCGATTGCGGAATCGGCCTCTGCGCCAAACAGGGTGATCGCGGCGGAAAAGCCGATGGCGAAAAACAAAACGGTATCCAGGGCCGATCCCACCAGCGTGGAAATCAGGGGCGCGCGCCACCAGCGGCCGCTGCGAAAGCGGTTGAACACCGCAATGTCCGTCAGCTGCGCCACCAGGAAGGCCACACCGGATGCCACGGCAATGCGCAACGGCACGGCGGCATAGCTGTATCCGTCACCTTGCAACATGATCTGGCTGCCGATCAGCGAACAGATCACACCGGTGACAAATCCGGCAAAGACCACCCGCCGGGCCGGTCCGGCGCCATAGACGCGGTTCATCACGTCAGTGACAAGAAACGCCAGCGGATAGGTAAACGCCCCCCAGGTCAGGAGGCCGTCAAGAATCAGAAATTGAACGAGGACGTTCGAGGCCACGACAATCGCGGCCATGGCAATAATGCCAGGAAGATGGGTGCGGTTCATATTTGATGCCCGTTTTTGCAAGGTTGCGGCGACTTGGCCCCCGATTTGTCGGGAACGGGCGGGACCTACAGTTTCTGTCCCCGCCACGCAAGCGATTTGTCAATTCGGGGCTCAGGGCAGCAGATATTCCACGATCTCTGTGCGTTGGAAGGCGCGGAAATTGTCGTCGGAAATCATTGTCAGGCGGATCTTGCCCGCGTCATCACGGCTGACTGCCAGGCCCTCCAGGTTGTCGTGGCGGCCAAGCGAGCTGGTGAACAGGATTTCGCCGCGGCCGATGTCGCGCTCTGTCACCGCAAACCGGCGCACCCGCGACCGAAACGCAAACCCGGTAAATTCCCGCTCCAGCAGGTACAGCATGCCGTCAGGGCCGAAATCGGCCCCAACCGGTTGAAAACCGCCAAAGCGGGGAATGGAAAAAGGCTGATCCCAGGTGCCATTGCGATAGCGATAGACCGGGAAGGGCCGTGTCATTTTGCCCGAACGTTCCGGCAATGTGTAAAGCCAGCCGCGGCGGTCAATCGCCAGCGCCTCAAGCGAGGAATTGTTTTGCAGGGATTTGAAATCCCGATGCCGTGGCAGCCATGCGGCACGATCCATCGACACATAGGCCCAGACCCGGTGGAACCCTTCGAATGAAACGAAGCGGCGACCATCCGCGCGGATCGCAAGCCCCTCGCTGTCGGCGCGAAAATCCTTTTGCATCCGCGCGCCATTGGTATTCAGCAGCGCATGTGGCGGCGTGCTGTCCACCCGGACAATGCGACCGTTTTCCCGGATGATCCGCCCTTCGACGTAATGGCCCCGGTCGGACAGGGCGACAAACCCGCCGTCATCGTTGCTGAGGTCAATCGCGGAAAAGCCGCCAAATGCCGGGTCACTGTCTGTCCAGATATAGCTTTGGACATGGCGGGCGTGATTGGCGTCCTCCGCAGCAGAGCCACAGCTGACCAGCGCAATCAGCGCCAGCGCGGCGCTGGTCAAAAATCGTGTCATCGTGGTTTATTGGGCCTTTAGCACAGCGGCGCATTGCGCCGGCAGATCGGCAAGGATCAATTCACGTTTCTTGCGCGGCGGCGGGGCATTGGGGTCCGGCGGCGGTGGGTTCAGGATACGGTCGACCCAGCCCTGTGCCTCGGCACAGCCATCGCCGGGCGGCGGGGCGGCCTGATTGACGCAACCGCTGGCGCCGCGTGGGCAGGACAGCCGCACGTGGAAATGATAGTGATGTCCCCACCAGGGCCGGATCTTGCGCAACCAGGCGCGATCGCCTTTTTCGTCATTGCACATCTGCACCTTGGCACCGGGAAAAATGAAGATCCGCGCCACACGTGGGTCGCTGGCTGCGGCCTTGAGCAATGCGTGATGTTCCGGTGTCCATTTGTCATTGGTAAAGGCGCCATTTGACCGCCGCAGCGAAATCGACGACAGCGATTCACGTGCATCGCGCGACAGCGCAATATTCGTAGCCGGGCGCAGCCAGATGTCGGCATCCAGCCCGATCTGGTGGCTGGCGTGACCGGTCAGCATCGGGCCACCGCGTGGTTGCGACATATCCCCGATATAAAGTCCGTTCCAACCCGGCAATTGCGCCGCCCGCGCCGACAGACGCCGCAGGTAATCGACGGTTTCCGGGTGGCCCCAGTTGCGGTTGCGCGACAGGCGCATCGCCTGCCAGGTTGCGCCGGTTTCCGGCAATTGCGCACCGCCCGCCATACAGCCCTTGGCATAGCTGCCATAGGCGGCAGGGCTTTGATCAGAGGGGCCGTTTTTCGCGCCAAACAATTGTTTGGCCTGCTGGGTCGACAGCGTGCCCATGGAATCGCCAATAGTGGCCTGTGGTGCCGCGGCCAGGCTGGCCTTGGTCTTGGCTGTATTGCCGTCGCCGCAGCCGACCACAAGCGCGAGGATACTCATACAAAACAGCGTTCGGATCATCGGTGATTTGCCCCCTCTGGATCAACCCAGCGTAGCAGATACAGACCAATAAGAAAGAGCAGGATTACCGGCAAAAAGCCCAATTGATTGGATTGCGTCCACAGGGTGAACACGGTGATCAGCGCCGGGGCCAGAAATGCCGTGGCCTTGCCCGTCAGGGCAAACAGGCCAAAGGCCTCGGCCTCTCGTCCGCCTTCGACGTGGCGCACCATCATCGAGCGTGACGCAGAATAAAGCGCGCCCCCCGCGCCGCCGATGACCGCGCCACAGATATAGAAGATGGTGTCAGGCAAGGAGGAACCAGGCGCCAATTGCAGGCCAAACAGGCTGTCGCGTGACATGCCGACAATGATGATGCTGACGGCAATCAACATCGTCACACAAAAGGTGATCACCGGCTTTGGCCCAACCCGTTGATCCATCAAGCCGCCAACCCAGGACAGGACCGCCGCAGCGATTGCGGCGATGATGCCAAACACACCGATTTGCACAATCTCCCAGCCCAAGACCAGCTTGGCATAGATCCCGCCATATGAATAAAGCGCGGTCAGCGCATCGCGGTAAAACATCGAAGACAACAAAAAGCTGCCGCATGAACGGTTGCGGGCCACCCGCCGGATCGTCACCATCAGATCGGCCAGAACCTTGCGCAGTTTCGGGCGTGGGGCGTCGACCCGGGGTGCGTCGCGGCACCACAGGACATAGGGCAGCATGAAGAGGGTGAACCAAATGGCGATAAAGGGGCCGACGAACCGCGTGCCTTCACGTGCCTCTGGGTCAAGACCAAAGGCCGGTGGCAACCCGATCAGGGTTTTGCCGCTCTCGTTCTCTGCAAAGAACAACAACACAAGGATCAGCGACAGCACGCCGCCCCAATAGCCAAAGGCCGTTGCCCCACCGGATATGCGACCAATCTCTTCTTTGGTGCCCAATCCGGGCAGGATGGCATTGTTCAGGTTGAACGCCGCCTCGGCCGCCGTGAACCCCAGCCAGAACAGGACCAGCGCCAGGATCAAACCGGTGGCATCGGGCTGCAACAGCCACAAAGAGGCCGCACAGATTACCGCCACAATGGTGAAAAACCGGACCCAGGGGGTCAATCGCCCGGATGCATCGGCCCACCCGCCCAGAATGGGCGCGGAAAAGGCAATGACAAGCCCCGAAATCGTCTGTGCGGAGGACCAAAGCCCCTGCGCCTGTGCATTGGAGGCGTCTTGCGACATCCCCTGAGCCAGAAAATACCCGGCGGCCACAGCGGCGAAATACGGGCTGAACACAAATGTCAGCCCCAATGTTGCATAGGGCTGTTGCGCCCAGTCAAAGAACATCCAGCCCCAGATGCGCTTGCGTTTGGAAATTGTCATACCGTCCCCCTGTTGCGGCGGTTAGACCCCGGCAATGGGGCCGGTGGCAAGGGATAAGCCGGGGAACGGGGGAATTTCAGCCGGGAGGCGCAATTGGCGTTGCTGCATTGCAGCGCCCCAGTCGGCACTTTGGGCCACGGGGAGGGCGGCGGTTGATTGCGCGGGGTGGTGTCAGGCCCCTAGAGCGGCGGCCAGGGCCGGGCGTCCTCGGCCGCGATCCAGGCAAGGATATGGTCGGGCAAGCCGGGCAGCGGCTCCGTGTGGCCCAGTTCCGCCAGAACCTCTGCCGGGGACACAATGCCGTTTCGATCGGTCACTGCGGTGCGATACATCGCGTGATTGGCGCATTCACCGTTTGCCTTCCACATGGATTGCTCAAGATAGAGAAAACGGTGGTCGATCCCCACTGCGCGGCTGCGCATTTCGAACCGTTCAAACGGGCGAATGCGGCGGCGGTACCGTGTACAGCTTCCGGCGACGGTCAATCCCCATTTGCGCCGCTTCAGCACGGCCATAAGGCCGGTGCGCTGGGCCAGCGGAATACGCCCCAGATCATAAAGCGTCAGGGTCCGCCCGTTGTTCAGCTCCATCCAGAAATCAATGTCCCAAGGCCAACACATATGCGTCGAGACATGCGTGCCGGTCAGCGGCAGCGACGGCGCATTGCGAAAAACCAGCAATTCCTTGAACATTCGAATAAAGGGATACATGGGCGACCTCCGCCGGTATCCTTGCGCTGCGTCGCGGCATAGACAAGCCGTGACGCAGCGGCACTTGTGCTTTTGTCTCTGCGCGCTTACCTAAGCCTCGCAATTGGCGGAGACACACACGGATGTATGCAATTTACGGGCCCCTGAAACTCATCCTTGATGTGGCGTTTTTCATCATGATCGCCCATATCATCATGAGTTGGCTGATCAATTTTCAGGTCCTGAACCTGCGCCAGCCGCTGGTGTCGCAATTGTGGTATGGGCTGAACCGCCTGCTGGAGCCGATTTATCGCCCGATCCGCAACATCCTGCCGAACACACATCCGCTGGATCTTGCGCCGCTTGTGGCGTTTATCATCCTGATTTCCCTGCGGGATTTCATCCTGCCCGAGATTTTCGGCCTGATCTGAGCCAGTTCTGAACTGACCCAGCCGCTTTGACATGAGGTCCCGGATCAGGTCCGGGACGGTGTCCTGCCTCTTGTTCACCGAATCTCAATATGAGATTGTCCCTGTAAGAGCAGTCAAACTCAAATCTTGCAGGTTTTGCCCCATGGATCATACCGCCACGCTTTTGCGGGACGTGTTCGGATTCGACGGTTTTCGCCCCGGTCAGGGTGAAATCGCCAATGCCGTGACCCGTGGTGAAAACGTTTTGGCGATCATGCCCACCGGTGGCGGCAAGTCGCTGTGTTTCCAATTGCCTGCGCTGATGCGCGACGGGGTGACGGTGGTAATCTCGCCGCTGATCGCCCTGATGCGCGATCAGGTGCGCGGTCTGCGAGAGGCCGGGGTGAATGCCGGCGCGCTGACATCCGGCAACACCCCCGAGGAAACCGAAGCCGTCTGGGAGGCGCTGGAGGCGGGCACATTGAAGCTGCTGTACCTCGCGCCTGAACGTCTGGCCGCCGGTGGTACAATGTCGATGTTGCGCCGCATCGGTGTCAATTCCATTGCCGTCGACGAAGCCCATTGCGTGAGCCAATGGGGCCATGATTTTCGCCCGGATTACCTTCGGATCGGGGAACTGCGCCGCGAGTTGAATGTGCCGCTGTCGGCCTTTACCGCCACGGCAGACGCCGAAACCCAGGACGAAATCGTCGCGCGATTGTTTGACGGCGAAGAACCTGCGCGGTTCCTGCGTGGGTTTGATCGGCCCAATATTCACCTTGCCTTTCAGCCCAAGGATGGGCCGCGCCGCCAGATCCTTGATTTCGCGGCCGCACGCCGGGATCAAGCCGGGATTGTCTATTGTGGCACCCGCGCTAAGACCGAGGGGCTGGCGCGCGCCCTGACCGAAGATCGCCACAACGCCTGTTTTTATCATGGCGGCATGGATGCCGAGGATCGGCGCAGTGTAGAGGCGCGGTTCGCCCGTGAGGATGGTCTGATCGTTGTCGCGACTGTCGCCTTTGGCATGGGGGTCGATAAACCCGATATTCGCTGGGTGGCGCATGCCGATTTGCCCAAGTCGATCGAAGCCTATTATCAGGAAATCGGGCGTGCCGGGCGCGATGGCGGCCCGGCGGAAACGCTGACCCTGTTTGGGGCGGATGACATCCGTTTGCGGCGGTCCCAGATCGACGAGGGGCTGGCCCCCCCCGAACGCCGTGCTGCTGACCATGGCCGGTTGAATGCGCTTTTGGGGCTGGCAGAGGCGCTGGAATGTCGCCGCACCACGCTGCTTGGGTATTTTGGCGAAACGACCGAGCCTTGCGGTCATTGTGACCTGTGCCAATCGCCGGTCGAAACCTTTGATGGCACAGAAGCCGTGCGCAAGGCGCTTTCGGCGGCGCTGCGCACCGGCGAATGGTTCGGTTCCGGGCATCTGATCGACATTGTCATGGGCAATGCCACCGACAAGGTGCGCGAAAAAGGCCACGATCAATTGCCGACCTTTGGCGTTGGCGGCGAATTTGACAAACGCGGCTGGCAGGCCGTGTTCCGCCAGATGATGGGCCATGATCTGATGCGGCCGGACCCGGAACGTTATGGCGCGCTGCGCATGACCGAAGCGGCGCGGCCCATCCTGCGCGGTGAGGCCAGCATCATGCTGCGGCGTGACACCATCGCCAAGGCCCAGGCCCGCCGCCGCCCGGCGGTGAAGGCGATGGTCAGCGAGGATGATGCGCCGTTGTTGTCCGCACTAAAGGCCAAACGCCGCGCTCTGGCTGAGGCCGCCAGCGTCCCGGCCTATATCATTTTCAACGATCGGACCCTGATCGAAATGGCCGAAACCCGCCCCGCGTCGCTGGATGACATGGCGCGGATTGGTGGGGTTGGTGCCAAAAAGCTGGAACATTACGGCGCGGAATTTCTGGCCGTGATCACCGGCGCCACCGAAGCGATGCACCCGACCCGGCGCAAGCTGGCGGGGCGGGATGCCGGGTCGATCTATGACCGGTTGATGCAGGTGCAGGCCGATCTGACGCGTGGGGCCTGTGGTACAGAAAAACCGCTGTCTTGTTCTGCGGCGCAGCTTGCCAAGCTGGCGGAACGCCGCCCCAGTGCGGTGCGTGATCTGGAACAGATGTTGGGCGAGCGTCGTGCCGAACGTTTTGGCGCGGCGTTTCTGGACGTTTTGCGCGAAGCGTCGTAAGCCGCCGCCAAAGGGAGACATGCAATGCTCGTGGTGATTTCACCGGCCAAACGGCTGGATTGGTCGGAAACAACGGTCGAAATGACCGAACCGGCGATGCAGGCGGATGCGGCGCGTTTGGCGAAAACCGCCCGCAACCTAACCTTGGGTGATCTCAAGGGGTTGATGGATCTTTCGGATGATCTGGCGCGATTGAACCGTGACCGGTTTCGCGCCTTTTCCGATGACCCCGCGCCGGATGTCACCCGACCTGCCATGTTCGGCTTTGCCGGCGACACATATCTCGGGCTTGAGGCGCGGACGCTGGACGCGGATGAGGTCCGTTATGCACAGGATCACTTGCGGATTTTGTCCGGTCTTTACGGGGTGTTGCGCCCGCTGGATGCGATTCAGGCCTATCGGCTGGAAATGGGGTCGCGGCTGAAGACCCGGCGCGGCACGAACCTGTACCATTACTGGCGCGATCAGATTTCCAAGGTGCTGAACGCGCAGGCCGCGACCACGGGCAGCGACGTTTTGATAAATTGCGCCAGCCAGGAATATTTCGGCGCGGTGGATCGCAAGGCTTTGAAATTGCGTGTCATCACACCGCAATTCTTTGACATGAAGGGCGGTCAGCCAAAAATCATCAGCTTTTTCGCGAAAAAGGCCCGCGGGGCAATGGCGCGATATATGGTGCAAAATCGCCTGCAGGATCCGGCGGACATCCTGGGGTTTGATCTGGGCGGTTATCGTCATGTGGCGGATTTGTCGGAACCTGACCGCCCGGCATTTCTACATGATGCCAGAGACTGACAGCGCTTTATCAAAAAAACACGAATAAACCTTTTGTGCGCCAGGTTCTTCCCTGTGGCGGCCAATGGGCGTTTAGTGGGGGCGAATTCAGGAGGAGACAGCCGTGAGCGACCGCAGCTATTACGCGCCCCATGGCGGATTGCCGGGACAAAAAGAGCTTTTGACCGGGCGGGCAGTATTTACCGAGGCCTATGCGGTGATCCCGCGCGCCACGATGACCGACATCGTGACCTCGTTTCTGCCGCATTGGGCGGCGACGCGGGCCTGGGTCATTGCGCGGCCCTTGTCCGGGTTTGCCGAAACGTTTTCGCAATATATCATGGAGGTCCTGCCCGGCGGTGGCAGCACCGCGCCTGAACCCAACCCAGAGGCCGAGGGCGTGCTTTTTGTCGTCGAAGGCGAAATGACCCTGACCATCGAGGGCGCGACGCATCATCTGACCGCGGGTGGATTTGCCTTTTTGCCCCCGAGCTGTGACTGGTCCTTGCGGAACGATGGCGCGCAAGCGCTGCGGTTTCACTGGATTCGCAAACGTTATGAACCCGCTCCGGGGTTGGATGTGCCAGAGGCGTTTGTGACGTCGGATCGCGATGTCGCGCCAACGCCGATGCCGGACACCAACGGGGCTTGGGCGACCACGCGGTTTGTCGATCCGGCCGATTTGCGGCACGATATGCATGTGACTGTGGTGACATTCGAACCCGGTGGTGTGATCCCCTTTGCCGAAACCCATGTGATGGAACACGGGCTTTATGTGCTGGAAGGCAAGGCCGTTTACCGGCTGAACCAGGATTGGGTCGAGGTCGAGGCCGGCGATTTCATGTGGCTGCGGGCATTTTGCCCACAGGCCTGTTACGCAGGCGGACCGGGGCGGTTCCGGTATTTGCTGTACAAGGACGTGAACCGTCACGCCCGGCTGTAAGGCCCGCAGTCGCGATGAATGTCACGGCATTTCGCGCAGCTGCTTTGCCTCTGGTTCGTGGGGGGCATAGCGTTTGATCATCGCCTCGATCGCGGCGCGTTTCAGCGGTTTGGTGATATAATCGTCCAGCCCGGCGGCGATCAGAACCTCGCGGTCCCCGGACATTGCATGTGCTGTGCAGGCGATGATCGGCACGCGGGTGCCGCTGGCGGATTCCAGTTTGCGAATTTCGGTTGTCGCCTCTTTGCCGTCCATTTCCGGCATTGAAATATCCATGAAAATAATGTCGGGCTGCAATTTCTTGTAGGCTTCCACCGCTTCCAGGCCGTTGTTGGCAAAATGCAGATCGACCTCCAGGGTTTTCACCATTTTGCGGAATACAAACTGATTGGTCTTGTTGTCCTCGGCGGTCAGGATCTGGATTTTCCCGGTTGCGCCGGTTTGCGTCTGCGCCGCGTGTTCTTTGGCATCTGGGGTTTTGGGCGGTGCGGATGTGGCTGATACCGGCTGCGGTTTTGCCGGGGATGGCGTCGGCTGGGGCGGATTTGCCACCTGGGCATCGCCAGAGGGTTTGGGACCGGAGTGCGCTGGTTCTGCGGTATCCTCGGCGGGTGACATGGCATTCAGCTTGTCGAATAACACCCCACGTGGCACCGGTTTTTGCAGGACCGCATGCAGCAACTTTGCCGCCGGGTCCGTTTCGGCAAATCCGGTGTTGGAACTGAGCATGATGATCGGTGTCTCATGGCCTGCGTCGCGCAGCGCCTGGGCCAGTTCAAGCCCATCGAGCTTTGGCATGTTGTGATCGGTCAACACCAGATCAAAGGCACAATCGGCGGCAAATTGATCCAGCGCCTCCTGGCCATTTTCGCAGGCAGAGGTTTCGACCTGCATGACCTGCAATTGTTTTTCCAGAATCATCCGGTTCACCGGGCGGTCATCAACAATCATCACCCGGCGGATGTGTTTCGGAAGCTTCGGCGGTTGAACGGTTTCGCCGTCGGGGCTGGGCAATGTGACCTGAAAGCCAAAGCTTGACCCGGTGCCAAATTCGCTGTCGACCCAGACCTCGCCGCCCATCATGTCAATCAACCGTTTGGTGATTGCCAATCCCAAACCGGTGCCTTCGAACTTGCGGTTGCGCTCATCTTCGACCTGATTGAATTCGCCAAACACATCGCCCAGCTTTTCGTCGGGAATGCCGATACCGGTATCTTCGATCGTGACGTGCACTGCGGTTTGACCGTCTTCGCGTGGCACCCCCACCACCCGTGTCAATACATGCCCCTGAAGGGTGAATTTCACCGCATTTCCCAGAATATTGGTCAGAACCTGGCGAATGCGCCCCGGATCGCCGATGAATTCCGTGGGCAGGAACATGTCGTAATCGACCAGAAGATCCAGCCCCTTGTCGCGGGCCGTTGGCTGCAACAGCATGATGATTTCATGGATGGCGCGTTCCAGGTCAAACCGTTCGGGGTGAAGCTCTAGTTTGCCGGCCTCGATCTTGGAATAATCCAGCACGTCATTGATGATTACCAACAGCGCCTCGCCGGAATTCTTCATCGTATTGACGTAGAGGCGCTGTTCCTCGGACAGTTCGGTATCGGTCAGCAATTCGGCCATGCCGATCACGCCATTCATCGGCGTGCGGATTTCATGGCTCATATTGGCAAGGAAGGCGGATTTGGCGCGATTCGCGGCTTCGGAGCGATTGCGCGCTTCGCGCAGGTTTTTCTCGTACCGGATGGTGTCGGTGATATTCAGCACCAGTGACACCACATCCCCGGCCTCGCCACGTTTGTCCACCACCTTGAAATACATGCCATTCCACAGCCGCAGGGTGATCGCCTCGGGGGTGGAGGATTGCCAGCGATTAAGCATCATCGCCCGCCATTCGGCCGGGGCCAATTCGCCGGTATCGACAATGCCCTCTTCGGTCAAAAGCTGTAAGATACGGGCAAAGGGCACGCCGGGTTGAATTTCTTCCAGGCCTTCAAACACCGATAAATAGGCGCTGTTGGCGCTGATAAGACAATGGTCGCTGTCGAAAAACGCGAATCCGTCTTCGATGGTTTCAATGGCCTGCCACAAACGGCGTTCCGCCACTTCCAGATTCTTGGTCGTGCGCGACAGGTCGGATTTCACCCGCTGGTTTTCGTCCCGCACATTGGCAACCTCGGCGCGTTTTTCAACGATCTCTTCGCTCAGCGCGCGGGCGTGATGGCCAAGCTTGCGGTTGGCGGCGAACAATTCGGCCTGCTTGAGTTCAAGCAGGCGTTCCGCGCCAAGCCGTGCGCGGCGTTCCTCGGCTAGTTTGCTGGCAAGACTCATGCCACCCCGTAAAGCGATTCATTGACTCATAATTCCGGTACTGTGGCGGCAAGGGGTGAAGAACTGTTTAAACTCGACCCCTGCCGGGGTGATGACAGATTCGTCATTTCCGGGAAGGTTGCCTTGCCAGCTTGGCCGACTAATGGAACACTATCGGCATTTGGATCGGAGGATTTTTCATGCGTCGCGTTTTTGCAGCCCTGATGTCGCTTCTGTGTACTGTGCCCGTGTTTGTCCCGGTCGCGGCCCAATCCCAGGAACAGGAATTGATACCGGACCGACGGGTGGTGGTGTCGCGCGATATGGATTTCTTCGGCTCTGACCTTCAGGCGCTGTTCGACACCAACATGGCCGCGTGCCAGCAGGTGTGCCTTAACGATCCGTCCTGCAAGGCGTTCACCTTCAACAGCCGATCCAACGCGTGTTTCCCGAAAAGCGCCGTCAGCGAACGCCAGGCCTATGAGGGCGCGATTTCCGCTGTGGTGGTGGATGTTGATCCCGCCGTACAGGACCGGGCCGAGGGTCGGGTGAACGATCTGAATTTCCTGCGAAAACGCGATGTCGATGCGGCAATGTCCCAGGCGCGTGATCTTGGCGTGCGGCACATGGGTGGCAAGTGGTCGGTCGATGTCCTGCTCAAGGCGGCGCGCGACAAAGAGGCGGAAAACGATCTCGGCAATGCTTTGCATTGGGTTGGCGCGGCGCTGGCGCAAAATGATGCGGCGGATCTTTGGGTTGATTATGCCCGGCTTGCCCTTGCGAATGAGGCGGTGGCGACATCATCCTCAAATCGTCGCCGGTTTGCCGCCACGGCGGTGGCCGCGGGGGTCAACGGCTATTTGCGTGCACCAAATGATCCGGGGCGGATTGCGGCGCTGTTGATTCTGGCCGAGGGGCTGGAAGAATCAGGGCGCGGTCGCGACATGGTGCCGACCCTGCGTCTGGCTGAATCGATCCAGCCGCGCGGGGATGTGGTGGCGGCGTTGGACGCGGCGATCAACAAATATGGGTTCCGCATCACCGAACATCGCACCGAAAGCGACAAGGCCGAGCCGCGGATCTGTGTCACCTTCAGCGAGGATCTGGTGCGCACCGGGGTGGATTACGCGCCTTATGTGCGGCTGCCTGATCCGGGGCTGGTGGTCAGCGCGTCCGGGCGCGACGTCTGTGTTGGTGGTGTCGAACATGGGCATCGCTACACCATCACCTTCCGCGAGGGGCTGCCGGCCGCGTCTGGCGAAGAAATGGTCAAGGATGTGACCATCACGCAATATGTCCGCGACCGGTCGCCTTCGGTTGCCTTTACCGGTCGGTCCTATGTGTTGCCGCGGTCTTCGGATGCGGGGTTGCCGATTGAAACGGTGAACCTGACAGAGGTGGATTTGACGCTGCGCCGGGTCAGTGATCGCAACCTGTTGCGCGCCATCCAGGACAGCTTCTTTGGCGAGCAGATGAACAATTATCTGGTGCGCGAATTCGATCGAGAGGTCGGAGAAACCATTTGGCAGGGTGTGGGGGAGGTTGAGCAACAGTTGAACCTTGATGTGACCACCCGTCTGCCCATGGGGGATGCGCTGGCCGATCAACCGCCGGGCATTTATGCCCTGACGGCGCGGGTGCCGTCCGAAGATGAATATTCCGACAATATCGCCACGCAATGGTTTGTGTTGTCTGATCTGGGGCTGGCCAGCATGTCGGGCAGCGACGGTCTGCATGTGTTCATTCGCGGGCTGGGCGATGCCAAAGGCAAATCCGATGTGTCTGTGCAATTGATTTCCCAGGCCAATCGCGTGCTGGCCGAGGCCAAAAGCGATGCCTCTGGCCATGTGCAGTTTGATCCCGGCCTGACCCGTGGCACCCAGGGGGCCGCGCCGGCGCTTCTGGTGGCCAGGACCGAGGATGACATTGCCTTTTTGTCGCTGAAAGATCCGGCGTTTGATCTGTCCGACCGGGGTGTCGAAGGGCGCGAACCTGCGGGCTCGGTCGATGTGTTTCTGGCGACGGACCGTGGCGCCTATCGCGCCGGCGAGGTGATCGAGGCAACCGCATTGGCCCGCGATTCTCAGGCGCGTGGTATTGACGGCCTGCCGTTGGTGGCGGTGCTGACCCGACCGGACGGGGTGGAATATTCCCGTCATCTGTCGAACGATGGTTTGGCAGGCGGGCATGTGTTTTCCATGCCAATCGGCGCAACCGTGCCGCGCGGCACCTGGCGGATTGAGGTTCATTCCGACCCGGATACCCCGGCATTGGTGACCAAGACCGTGCTGGTCGAGGATTTTCTGCCGGAACGGATTGATTTTGACCTGTCGCTGCCAGAGGGGCGGATCACCGCCAGTGACACGCCGGATCTGAGCATTGAGGCCAAATATCTGTTTGGTGCGCCGGGGGCCGACCTGCCGGCGGAAATTCGGGTGCGCCTGTCGCGCGCCAGCGGGATCGAGGGCTGGGATGGATTTACCTTTGGTCGCCACGACATCACCTTTGATCCGCGCACCCGCTATATGGATGGTGGGCTGCGCAGCGGGGCAGATGGCACATTGTCCGTGCCGTTGGAATTTCCCGCGATAGAAGGTGACGCCGCATCGCTGCCGATGACAGCCGAGGTTGTGGTGTCGATGTCCGAAGGATCGGGTCGCCCGGTGGAACGCCGTCTGAGCCGGGATTTGGCCGCATCCGGCCCGGTGATCGGCATCAAGCCGCTGTTTGATGGCGTGGTCAAGGAAGGGTCCGAGGCGCGGTTCCAACTGATTGGGTTGGATGCCGAGGGCGCCGCCAGCGATATGCCGGTAAAATGGACGCTGAACCGCGTGCGCACCACGTATGAATGGTATCGCCTTTATGGTCAGTGGAACTGGGAGCCGACGGTGGTCCGCACCGAAATGGCCAGCGGCACGGTGACCCTGGGCAATGCACCGGTCGAGATTGGTGCAGATGTCGACTGGGGCAATTATGAGCTGGTGGTCGAACGCGACGGCGGCACATATGTGGCTGCCTCTACTGAATTCTGGGCCGGCTGGTATGTGCCTGCGGATGCCACCAGCACGCCGGACACGCTGGAACTGTCGCTCGACAAACCCGCCTATCGGTCTGGTGAGGTCGCGACCCTGCGGCTTGTGCCGCGCTATGCCGGCACCGCGCTGATCACCGTGATGTCGCATCGGCTGATCGACATGCAGACCGTCGCGGTCACCGAGGGCGAAAATACCATTCCCCTGACCGTGACCGATGAATGGGGCGCCGGGGCCTATGTCAGTGCCACGGTGATCCGGCCGATGGACGCGCCGGCAGGGCAAAATCCGGCCCGTTCGCTGGGGCTGGCCCATGCCAGTATTGATCCCGGTGCCAAGGCGCTGGATGTGACGTTGATCACAGGTGAAACTTCGAAGCCACGCGGGCCTTTGACCGCGACGGTACAGGTTGATGGCATCACAGAGGGCGAGACCGCTTATGTCACCGTCGCCGCCACCGATCTGGGCATTTTGAACATCACCGGTTTCCAGAGCCCCGATCCCCAGGGCCATTACTTTGGCCAGCGCAAACTGGGGGTCGAGATGCGTGACCTCTATGGGCGGCTGATTGACGGGCTGGATGGCTCTATGGGGCGTATTCGGTCGGGCGGCGATGGCGCGGATGGCGCCCGGTTCAACAGCCCGCCGCCAACCGAGGATCTGGTCGCACGGTTCTCTGGCCCGGTCACGATTGGCCCGGATGGCCGCGCCGAGGTGTCGTTCGACATCCCGGAATTCAACGGCACGGTGCGTTTGGCCGCGGTTGCGTGGTCATCCACCGGCGTTGGACAGGCGGAAAAGGACGTGCTGGTGCGCGATCCGGTGGTGGTGACGGCCTCTTTGCCCCGGTTCCTCGCCCCCGGTGACAGCAGCCGCATGTTGCTGGAGGTTGTGCATGCCGAAGGTCCGGCAGGCCGCATGGGACTGGATATCACGGCGCAGGGTGTGACGCTGGACGCCACCGCAATCCCGTCGGACATTGACCTGGGCGATTTGGGCAAGGCCAGTTTTGCCGTGCCGATCACCGCGATCAGCGAAGGCGATCACGCGATCACCGTGGCGCTGACCACGCCGGATGGTTTGGTGCTGCGCAAATCGCTGACCGTCCCGGTGCGCAACAACGATCCCGAAGTGTCGCAAACCCGGCGCTTCTCGCTCGCTGCGGGCGAGACATTTACCTTTGATGACAACGTCTTTGCCGGTTTGCGGCTGGACACTGCCTCGGCGCTTGTGGCCGCCGGCCCATTGGCACGTTTCGATGCGCCGCGGCTGCTGGCCTCGCTTGACCGGTATCCATACGGGTGTACAGAACAGATCACATCCCAGGCGATGCCGCTGCTCTATCTCAGCTCGGTGACCGACGCGATGGGCCTGACCGAAACCGCACGCATTCAGGAGCGGATCGACCAGACCGTCGCGCGTATCCTGACACGGCAGGCGCCGAATGGTGCCTTTGGTCTGTGGCGGGCGCAATCGGGGGATTTCTGGCTGGATGCCTATGTCAGCGATTTCCTCAGCCGCGCGCGGGCCAGTGATTTTGCCGTGCCTGATCTGGCCTTCCGTCAGGCGATGGACAACCTGAAAAACCGGGTAAACTATGCCCCGGACTTCGACGATGGCGGCGAAGATATTGCCTATGCGCTTATGGTGCTCGCGCGTGAAGGCGCGGCGGCGGTTGGCGATCTGCGCTATTATGCGGATGTGAAGGGCGGTGATTTCGCCACCCCGCTGGCGGCGGCGCAACTGGGCGCGGCGCTGGCGATGTATGGTGATCAGACCCGCGCTGACCGGATGTTCACCATCGCGGTACAGAAACTGGGCCAGCGGACCGGGCCGGAAAGCCCACTGTTCCGTGTCGATTATGGCACCGATCTGCGCGATGCGGCGGGGCTGTTGTCGCTGGCGGTCGAAGCCGGATCAAACGCCATCGACCGCGAGGTGCTGATCCAGCGGATTTCGGACAGCCGACCAGAGCTGTCGACCCAGGAACAGGCCTGGTCGCTGTTGGCCGCCCACGCCATGGTGGCCGATCCGACGGCGTCGAATGTCCTGCTGGACGATGCGCCGGTTGAGGGGCCAATGGTGCGCCGGTTCCTGAACGGCGACGCGCCGCGCACGATCACCAACAATGGCAGCACCGCCACCAGCGTAACGCTGACCACATTCGGCAAACCGTCGGAACCGGTGGATCAGGGCGGTTATGGCTATCGGATCGAACGGCGCTACTACGACATGGACGGCGCAGAAGTGACCGGGGCGGTGGCGCTGGGCGACCGTCTTGTGACTGTGCTGCGGGTGATCCCGGCTGAGGAAACCGGCGCGCGGCTGATGATCAATGATCCGCTGCCCGCAGGGTTCGAGATCGACAATCCCAATCTGTTGCGCTCTGGCGATATTCGCGCGCTCGATTGGCTGAAACCGAAACAGGCCGAACATACCGAGTTCCGCGCAGATCGCTTCCTAGCGGCGGTGGATCATCGCGGCGACAAGGCGTTTGAGCTGGCCTATATCGTGCGCGCCATTTCACCGGGTGCATTCCACCACCCGGCGGCCGTGGTCGAAGACATGTATCGGCCGCAATATCGCGCGCGCACGGCATCTGGGCAGTTGACGGTCGCACCGTGAGACGGCTATGCCTTCTGGTCCTGCTCCTCTGGGGCGGGGCCGTGCTGCGCGATGGATTTGACGCTTGGGTCGAGGACACGGTGCTGCCGCCGGTTCTGGCGGAAACCTCGGTCGAGGTTCTGGACCGCAACGGGCGGCTTTTGCGCGGCTATACGGTCGAAGACGGGCGCTGGCGGTTTTCCGTCACCTTGGATGAGATCGACCCGAAACTGGTCGATATGCTGGTCGCCTATGAGGACAAGCGGTTTTGGGATCACCCCGGCGTGGATGGGATCGCGATCAGCCGCGCGGTGGCACAGGCGCTGCGCAATGGCCGGATGGTTTCGGGGGGATCGACCTTGACGATGCAGGTTGCCCGGCTGCTGGAGGATAGCGGCACAGGGGCCTTGGCCGGCAAGATCCGACAGGCGCGGCTGGCATTGGCGCTGGAGCGCAAGCTGACCAAACGCGAGATCCTGACGCTTTATTTCACCCATGCGCCATATGGTGGCAATCTCGAAGGGGTGCGTGCCGCGACGCTGGGCTATTTCGGCAAGGAACCCCGCCGCCTGACCCCGGCGGAAGCTGCGATGCTGGTCGCCCTGCCACAAAGCCCCGAAGGCCGCCGCCCCGACAAACGCCATACCCGCGCCGTTGCCGCCCGCGACCGGGTATTGGCGCGGATGCAGCGTTATGGCGTGATTGATGCCGACACGGCCTTGGCGGCCCGGCGCGAAGTGGTGCCGAAAACGCGGCATGATTTTCCGGTTCTTGCGGCGCATCTGGCGGATCGCGCGCGCGATGACGCGCCGTTTGCCGCTGTGCATGACCTGACAATTGATCGTGACCTGCAAGCGCGTCTGGAAGATCTGGCCGCCCGTGCGGTGCGCGGCGAGGGCGATCATCTTTCCATCGCGATGGTGGTGGCCGATCATGTCACGGGCGAGGTTCTGGCCTCGGTCGGATCAGCGGGTTTGACAGCGGGCGAGGCGCGCGATGGGTTTATAGATATGACCCAGGCCTTGCGATCGCCGGGATCGACGTTGAAACCGCTCATTTATGCGCTGGCCTTTGACCGTGGGCTGGCCCATCCACAGACGTTGATCGACGACACGCCTGTCCGCTTCGGGGCCTATGCGCCACAGAATTTCGATGGCCAGTTTCGGGGCGAGGTAACGGTCGAACGGGCGTTGCAGATGTCGCTGAACATTCCCGTCGTCAAACTGACCGAGGCGTTGGGCCCGGCGCATCTTATGGCAGCACTGCGCCGTTCCGGGGCTGAACCGGCCTTGCAGGGCACGCAGCCGGGATTGGCGATTGCCTTGGGCGGTTTGGGGCTGACGTTAGAGGATATGGTGCAGCTTTATGCATCACTGGCCCAGATGGGCCGGGCGCGCCCGCTATACTGGCGGCAGGGCGCAACGCCCCAGGCCGGCGCGGATGTCACCGGCGATATTGCCGCCTGGCAGGTGGGGCATATCCTGGCGGATATGGTGCCGCCGCCGGGCGCGCCGCGCGATTGGCTGGCCTACAAGACCGGTACATCTTATGGCCACCGCGATGCCTGGTCGCTTGGGTTTGATGGTCGCCATGTGGCCGGCGTCTGGATGGGGCGGCCCGATGGCACGCCGGTGCCCGGTGCCTTTGGCGGCGATATGGCCGCGCCTGTGCTGTTCGAGGCGTTTCAGCTGTTGAAAACCGCGCCCGATGATTTGCCGCCACCGCCCGCCGCCACGCTGATGTTGCGCAATGCGGATCTGCCACAGCCGCTGCGCCGGTTTCGGGCGCGTGACGGGCTGTTCAGCAGATCAGGGACATCGCTGCAAATGGCCTTTCCGCCCGATGGTGCGGTGATGGCGGGAAATCATGTGACGGTGAAGCTGCGCCACGGCGTGCCGCCCTTTACCCTTTTGGTTGATGGGGCACCGGTGATTACCGGCGCCCGTGACCGCGTGTTGCCCGTGGTGCTGCCGTCCCGCGGGTTTTCGCGACTGGCGGTGAT
Source organism: Marinovum sp. 2_MG-2023 (assembly GCF_030548265.1). NCBI lineage: Bacteria > Pseudomonadati > Pseudomonadota > Alphaproteobacteria > Rhodobacterales > Roseobacteraceae > Marinovum > Marinovum sp. 2_MG-2023. Next base: position 132,523 of record NZ_JAUOSD010000008.1, read on the forward strand.
TGACGCAGTCGGAGCGTCGGTTGGCGCCATGATCCAACGTCCCTAGGATCCTGACCCCAGGATCACACCCGTTCAATCGCCAGTGCAATCCCCTGACCGCCGCCAATGCACATGGTGATCAGCGCCCTGGACCCGCCGATGCGTTCCAGTTCATAGAGCGCCTTGACCACAAGGATCGCGCCGGTCGCGCCCACCGGATGGCCCAGCGCAATCGCCCCGCCGTTCGGGTTCACCTTGGCCGGATCAAGGCCCAGTTCCTTGTTCACCGCCAGGGCCTGGGCGGCAAAGGCTTCGTTTGATTCGATCACATCGAAATCGCTGATCGCCAGACCCGTGCGCGCAATCAGATTGCGGACCGCTGGCACCGGGCCGATGCCCATGACCTCGGGCCGGACACCGGCATGGGCATAGCCCAGAACTCGCGCACGCGGCTTCAATCCGGATTTCTCTGCGGCTTCGCCCCGCGCCAGAACAAGTGCCGCCGCGCCGTCATTGATGCCGCTGGCATTGCCGGCGGTCACGGTGCCGTCCTTTTGGAACACGCTGCGCAACCCGGCCAGAGCCTCGGCTGTGCTGGGTTTGGGGTGCTCGTCCACCGCAAACGGCACCATGTCGCGTTTCACCCGCACCTCGACCGGCGTAATCTGATCGGCAAAGCGGCCCTCGGCAATCGCACGTGCGGCCCGGGTTTGACTCTCTAACGCAAAAGCATCCTGATCCGCGCGGCTGATCCCATGTTCGGCGGCGACGTTTTCCGCTGTGACGCCCATGTGGCCGGTGCCAAACGGGCAGGTCAGCGCCCCCAGCATCATGTCGACCGTCGTAATATCGCCCATCTTGGCGCCAAACCGTTGCGCAGGGTTGATGAAAGGGGACCGGGACATGGTTTCCGCCCCGCCGGCCAGTGCGAAATCCGCATCCCCCAGCAAAAGGGATTGAACCGCCGACACCACGGCCTGCGCCCCGGAGCCACACAATCGGTTTACGTTCATCGCCGGGGTGGTGTCCGGCACGCCCGCGGCAATCGCGGCGGCGCGGCTCAGGTACATGTCGCGCGGCTCGGTGTTGATCACATGGCCAAAGACCACATTGCCAATCTGCTCTGGTGCGACATCGGCCCGTTGCAGGGCCGCCTTTGACGCGGCGGTCGCCAGATCAATGGGCGCCGTGCCGCTGAGCGTGCCGCCAAAGGTGCCGATGGCGGTGCGCGCGCCCGCCAGAATTACGATATCCTGTGACATGATGGTCCTCTTTCCCCGTTTCAGCGCCAATATGCGCCGAGGATCGCGGCCTGTCACAACGACGTTCCGTCACGGAACCTGCTTGATATTTGCCCGGCTTCTCGGCATCATTCCGTCATGACGGAAACATCGGACGATATTCTGGCACTTTTGCCCGCCCGCCTGAAAGAGGCGCGCCGCACCCAGGGGCTGTCGCTGGATGCGGTGGCAAAGCTGTCGGGGGTGTCGCGGTCCATGGTCAGCCAGATCGAACGCGGCGAAAGCAGCCCGACAATTGCTACCCTGTGGAATTTGACGCGGGCGTTACAGGTCGATTTCGCCGGGCTGTTGGAAGAAGAAGTTCAGACCAACCGGATCGAGGTTCTGCGCGCCGACCAGATCCCGACCATCGACAATATGGGCGCGGGTTGTCGCATTCGCATCTTTTCACCGCCGGAAGAGGCCGGGCGCAACGAGCTATATGAATTGCTGTTTGACGCGGGCGGGCGGTTGGACAGCCAGGCCCATAAACGCGGCACGGTGGAAACCCTCAGCGTGATCTCAGGCCGTCTGGAGGTCACCTCTGGCGAGGCCATTGCCCGGTTGGAACCGGGCGACAGTGCACGTTACGCGGCGGATTTACCGCATCGTATCCGGGCGCTGGATGGCGATGCCAAGGCGTTTCTGATTGTCCAGGACTCTGGCTAGATCACCGGCAATTGTGGGTCTGACCTGCGGAAAGGCCGGGATCGACCGGGGTGGAAAATTTTCGCCTGTCGAAAAATCCGTTATTTCGGAATTCCGTCTGTTGTGTTAGAAGTGCGGCCAGCAAAGGAGTCGCTCTATGGCACAGATGTTTCTTGACCACCTGAAATCCACCCTGTCCGGGATCGAAGCGGATGGATTGATGAAGATTGAACGGCCGATCACCTCGGCCCAGGGCGCGCGAATGCAGGTTGGCGACCGCCAGATGATCAACCTTTGCGCCAACAATTACCTCGGTCTGGCCAATCACCCGGCGCTGGTCCAATCTGCCAAGGATGCGATGGACAGCCACGGCTATGGCATGGCCTCTGTCCGGTTCATCTGTGGCACACAGGACATTCACCGTACGCTGGAGCAGAAGCTGGCGGCGTTTCTGGGAACGGATGATGCGATTCTGTTTGCCGCCTGTTTTGATGCCAATGGCGCGGTGTTCGAACCGCTGTTGGGGCCAGAGGATGCGGTGATCTCTGATGCGCTGAACCATGCCAGCATCATCGACGGCATCCGCCTGTGCAAAGCCAAACGCTATCGCTACGCCAATTCCGATATGACGGATCTGGAGGCCAAGCTGAAAGAAGCGCGTGAAGGCGGTGCGCGGCACGTGATGATTGCCACCGATGGTGTGTTTTCGATGGATGGCTATCTGGCCAAACTGGACGAGATCCGGGCGCTGGCCGATACATATGACGCGATCCTGATGGTCGATGATTGCCATGCGACGGGCTTCATGGGCCCCAAGGGCGCCGGCACCCCGGCGCATGCCGGGGTCTCAGCGGATATTCTGACCGGCACATTGGGCAAGGCGCTGGGCGGGGCGATTGGCGGCTATATCGCGGCGGCGCAACCGGTTGTGGACCTGTTGCGGCAACGCGGGCGGCCCTATCTGTTTTCCAACTCATTGCCGCCGGCCGTGGTTGCGGCGGGGATCACTGCCCTCGATCTGGTTGAACAGGGGGATGATCTTCGCGCGAAATTGTTCGCCAATGCCGCCTATTGGCGCAAGGGATTGACGGATTTGGGGTTTGACCTGTTGCCCGGTGAGCATCCGATCATCCCTGTGATGCTAGGCGAGGCCAAACTGGCCCAGGAGATGGCAGCAAAGCTGTTCGACGAAGGCGTCTATGTTTCGGGCTTCTTCTTTCCGGTTGTGCCCAAGGGGCAGGCGCGGATCAGAACCCAGATGAACGCCGCCCTGACACAGGATGATCTGGATCAGGCGCTGGCCGCGTTTGAACGCGCAGGCCGTGCCGTGGGAGTGTTGAAATGAGAAATGACATGAAGGCGCTGGTCAAATCCGAAGCACGTGAAGGGCTTTGGATGCATGACGTGCCGGTGCCGGAAATCGGGCCGGATGATGTGTTGATAAAAATCAACAAGACCGGCATTTGCGGCACTGATGTGCATATCTGGAACTGGGATGACTGGGCGCAGAAAACCGTGCCGGTGCCGCTGGTGACGGGGCATGAATTTGCCGGTGAGATTGTTGAAATCGGCGCGCGGGTCGAAGATCTGAAAATCGGTCAACGCTGTTCCGGCGAGGGGCATTTGATTGGCAAGCATTCACGCCAGAGCCGTGCAGGCAAGTTCCATCTTGACCCGGAAACCCGGGGCATTGGTGTGAATGAACAGGGGGCCTTTGCGCAATATTTGCGCCTGCCTGCGTTCAACGTTGTGCCGCTTCCGGATGAGATCGACGATGAAATCGGCGCGATCCTCGATCCATTGGGCAATGCGGTGCATACCGCGCTCAGCTTTGATCTGGTTGGCGAAGATGTGTTGATCACCGGTGCCGGGCCGATTGGCATCATGGCGGCGGCAGTGGCCCGCCATGTCGGTGCGCGCCATGTGGTGATCACCGATGTAAACCCCGACCGGCTGGCGCTGGCGGCGCGGGTGACGGATGTGGTGCCGGTGAATGTCGCTGAACAGGATCTGAACGACGTGATCAAATCGCTGAAAATGCGTGAAGGTTTTGATGTCGGGTTGGAAATGTCCGGCAATCAGCGCGCATTGGACCAAATGGTCGAGGCGCTGGTCATGGGCGGGCGTATTGCCCTGCTTGGCATCCCGCCGGGCAAATCCCCGGTGGATTGGAGCCGCATTGTGTTCAAGGCGATCACCCTGAAAGGGGTCTATGGCCGCGAGATTTTCGAAACTTGGTACAAGATGATTGCCATGTTGGAAAACGGGTTGGATGTGCGCGGCGTAATCACCCACCGTTTCCGCGCGGCAGAGTTTGAACAGGGGTTCGCTGCGATGCGGTCCGGCAACAGCGGCAAGGTGGTGCTGGAGTGGTAGAGATCTAGCCACCGACGCCGGCCTTTCGGCTGCGCAATGAAGGCGCAGCCGAAGATTTTCACGCCGGTTTATGCGCCGTAAGGCACCCAGATGTTCTTGACCTCGGTCGCGGCATCAAGGAACGCACGACCCTCGCCCGAGGGGCCAAACCAGTCGCGCGCCTTGGCGTTGTTGACCCAGGTCCGTTTGAGGTTTGCCGCCGCCCCGCGTTCGATGTCCGCGGCGAGATCGGTCGAAGAAAAGCTCCAGACTGCATCGACGTCCATATGTTCGCTTAGGGTTTTGGCCAGCTCGCCATGTGATCCGGTCAGGATGTTGACCACACCGCCCGGCACATCAGAGGTTTCGAGGATCTGATAAAAATCACTTGCCGCCAGCGGAAAGGCTTCGGAGGCGACCAGCACACAGCGGTTGCCCATCGCCATCGCCGGACCCATGGCCGACACCAGCCCCAGAAGCGGCAGCGCATCATCACAGAGCGCGCCGATCACGCCCACGGGTTCGCGCATGGCCAATGCCACCGCGCGGACCGGCACATTATGCGCCTGACCGTCGAATTTGTCGGCCCATGCGGCATAGGTGAACAGGCGCTTAATCGAGGTTTCGACCTCTTTTGCGCCTTTCTTTCCGCCGGTCAGCGCGTCGATGCGCGCGGCAAATTCATCCGCCCGCGCCGACAGGTTTTCAGCGATGTAATACAGGATCTGCGCCCGCAAATGTCCGGTGGTCGCGCCCCAGGATGCCGCACCCTTGGCCGCTTCGACCGCGTTGCGCACATCCTTGCGATTGGCGAGGCTGGCATGGCCCAGCAACGCGCCCTTGGGGCCGTAAACCCCACGCGAATAACCGCCATCTGGTCGCGCCTGCTTGCCCCCGACATAGAGCTTTGCGGTGCGGTCCAGCGGGTCGACCGGCCCTTTGGTCCCGGCGAAGGCCACAACGGGATCTTGCGCCTTGGCCTCGTCCGCATCACGGGTATAGGCCGACATGCCTTCCCAACCGCCCTCGCGGCCAAAACCGCTTTCACGCACACCCCCGAAACCGGCGGCGGCATCGAACATATTGGTGCCGTTGATCCAAACCACACCGGCCACCAGTTTCGGCGCAATATCCAGCGCGACATTGATGTTCTCGCTCCACAGCGTCGCGGCAAGGCCATAGCGGGTGTTGTTGGCGATCTGCACCGCCTCTGCCGGGGTGCGAAAGGTGGTTCCGACCAGAACAGGCCCGAAAATTTCGTCCTGCATCAGCGTGTCACTGGGGTGCAGCCCGGTGATCAGCGTTGGCGGATAGAAACAGCCCTGCGCCGGCATGTCGACATTGGCGCGATAGGTCTCGCCGGCGGTATTGCCGTCCACCATCGCGGAAATCGTCTGGAGCTGCACCGGATCGACAATCGCACCGACGTCGATGCATTTGTCCAGCGGATTGCCCATCCGCAGCTTGTCCATCCGGGCGCGCAGACGGCTGTGGAACGTGTCGGCAATGCCTTCCTGCACGATCAGCCGCGAACCGGCGCAACAGACCTGGCCCTGATTGAACCAGATCGCATCGACCAGCCCCTCGACCGCGCTGTCGATATCGGCGTCTTCGAACACGATATAGGGCGATTTGCCGCCCAGCTCCAACGTCAGTGCCTTGCCGCTGCCCGCCGTCGCGGCGCGAATGGCACGGCCCACGGGGGTGGACCCGGTAAAGGCAATCTTGTCGATACCGGGGTGGTTGACGATGGCCTCACCAACCGCGCCATCGCCGGTGACGATATTGACGACACCCTTGGGCAGACCGGCCTGGGAGCAGATATCGGCGAACAGCAGTGCCGTCAGCGAGGTATATTCCGCCGGTTTCAGCACCACCGTATTGCCCGCCGCCAGCGCCGGGGCGATTTTCCATGCCAGCATCAACAGCGGGAAATTCCATGGGATGATCTGGCCACAGACGCCATGCGCGGTGCGGCCGGGCAGTTCAGAATCCATCAGTTGTGCCATGCCGGCGTGATAGTAGAAATGCCGCTGCGCCAAGGGCACGTCGATATCGCGGCTTTCGCGGATCGGTTTGCCGTTGTCCAGCGTTTCCAGCACCGCAAACAGCCGCGCATGCTTCTGCAACAGACGGGCAATGGCATAGAGGTATTTCGCCCGGCCATGCCCGCCCAGCCCTTGCCATTTGACTTGGGCCTTGCGCGCGGCGGCGACGGCATCGTCAATCTCGCTCGGGATGGCCTGGGTCAGATCGGCCAGCGTTTCGCCATTGGCGGGGTTTTTCGAGGTGAATTCGCCCCGTGCCGCGGTCCAGTCGCCATTGATGTACATGCCAAACCGGCTGCCCTGATCAACGATCCAGGCCAGTGCATCACCGGCGCTTTCGGGGGCGGGGCCGTATTCCATGGTTTCGAAAATCTCTTTCACACTCATTGCGGCGTTCCTTTCAGAACAGAGTAAATGATGTAGCCAATCCAGACAAACGCCAGACCCCAAAGCACATATTGCACCCAGGCGGATCGCCGGTGCAGCGCCGCATAGGCGCGAAGCTCATCCGGCAACCGGTCGTCAGGGGGTGGCAAGAACAGCGGATCAGGCCCAAGAAGGCGTTGCATCCGCGTCGGCAAGCCCCGCATGGCGCGGCGAATGCGCCGCCGGCGCCAATGCGAACTGCCAATGACAAGCATCGCAAACAGGGCAATTGCAGCGGTTTCCGGAGAGAGCTGCATGGCCTTAGCCTATTGCGTGGCGATAGCTGGCAGAATATCGCCCGGTCACGTGGTGTTCCAGTTGGCGTTCGATATCGCCCAGCAGGGACGATGCGCCAAAGCGGAACATGTCAGGCTGCAACCAGCGGTCGCCGAGCTCGTCTTTCATCAGCGCCAGATAAGTCAGCGAATCCTTGGCCTTGGAAATCCCGCCGGCGGGTTTGTATCCGACGCGCACGCCGGTGCGTTGATGGTATTCGCGGATTGCGCGGATCATCACCAGCGACACTGGCAGGGTGGCATTGACGCTTTCCTTGCCGGTCGAGGTCTTGATGAAATCGGCGCCGGCCATCATGCAAACCAGGCTGGCGCGGGCGACATTCTTCAACGTGCCCAATTCGCCAGTGGCCAGGATCGCCTTGACATGCGCCTCGCCACAGGCGGCGCGAAAGGCGCGCATCTCGTCATAAAGCGCCTGCCAATTGCCGGTCAGGACATGGCGGCGGGAAATCACGATGTCGATCTCGCGGGCACCGGCCTGGACGCTTTCATGGATCTCGGCCACGCGAAGGTGAAACGGCGACAATCCGGCGGGAAACCCGGTAGAGACCGCCGCGACGGGGATATTCGTGCCCTCCAACGCGGCGACGGCGGTGGCCACCATGTCGTGATAGACACAGATCGCGCCGGTGGTCAGCCCCTCCATCCCCAGTTCCTGAAGGATGTCGGCCCGCACCGGTTGGCGAGCCTTGGCACAGAGCCGCCGCACCCGGCCCTCGGTATCGTCGCCGGCCAATGTCGTCAGGTCGATGCAGGAAATGGCCCGGCAGAGCCAGGCCGCCTGATAGTCCTTTTTCACACTGCGCCGCCCCGGCAAGGTCGCCGCGCGGCGTTCGATGGCGGATCGGTTGGCCTCTACCCCCAGCACCCAGTCCAGGTCCAGCTCCATCCCGGGATTGCGTGGCTCAAATGTCTGGGGAAGATGTGTGGTGTCTTCTGCGGTTTTGGTCGTGGTTGCCATGGGCTCCCTCCCCCTTGGATCAATTGCTGCAACGGTGCCATGATGGCGCAGGGGCGGCAAGGGGTCGCTTTGCGGAAGGTCGCGGGCAGAGCGTGCGAAGGCGCGTGTAAGTCGGGGAGGCGGCGGGATTGTGGGAGGTTGGCGGGCCAGGTGCGCCAAGCCGCAGGAAAGATGGGGCAGTCCCCCAACCGCATGACAGATGGGGGCCAGCCCCCCAAACCCCCCGGGATATTTCTGGTCAGATGAAAGGTGGGTGGGCGTGTTCAGCGCACCCAGACCTCGACGCGGCGATTGGCCTGTTTGCCCCATGCGGTGTCATCACAGGCCATGGGCAGCGCTTCACCAAAGGCATCGGTTTCCACCACAACCCGGTCGAAATTGGCGGTTTCGGCGGCGGCAATCACGGCGTCGCGCACGGCAGCGGCGCGTTTCATCGCGATGTCGCGATTGCCGCTGGCGGGGCCGTCACCGTCGGAAAAACCGACAAACATCACGGATCTTGTGTCGTATTTGCCGGCCTCCAGCGCACGGGCCAATTGTTGGACATTGGAGCGGGATTGCGCATCCAGGAGTGCCGATCCGGCGCGAAACCGGAAAGAGGTCGACAGGCGCGCCCGTGTGCCAAGGGTGGTGACCATGCGTTTCAGTTCATCCAGGCTGGTTTCCGATCCGGCGGCAGAGATCGCATTGGCGAACCGATCGCCCTGGGCGTTGATCGCGACCTCTTCCGGGGCCTGATCCACAAAGCCGGCGCGGCGGATGACGATCTGGGCTGTGTCGGACCGGGTGAAGGTCAGGAAATCCCGTGCCAGTTTTGGCAAGCGGCGGGCGGGAAGATAGAGGAACATTGGCGCGGTCAACGGATAATCTTCGGTTTTGATCGCCAGCCGGGTGGCGCGCAGCTGAAACCCGCAGCGTCCCGACAGCAGCACCGGTTTGGCATTGCCGATTTCGGAAAAGCTGGCGATGCCAATGCCCAACACGTCATTGGCCACCGCGTCAGCCAGATCGCTGTTGGTGGCATGGCGGGTGATGTCATTCGCCAGCGACAGACGCGCGGGCGCCATCAGCCGATCCTGGACCGATTGGGCGATGCCGGATTGCGCATCCCGCAGATGCAGGACAATCGGCGCGTCCGGCCCGCCCAATTGCAGCCAATTGGTAATGCCACCGCCAAAGATCCGCGCCAGTTGGGCCGGGCTGATGGCCGCCATTGGATTGCGTGGCGACACGATTGGCACCATCGCGTCCAGCGCCAGCACCCGGCTGCGATTCGCCCCGGTCAGATCCCCCAAACCGACCTCGCGTGCATTGCGCACTTCGGAGGGGCGCACCTCGCGCAGGGACATGACGATGTCGCTGTCATCGGCCAGGAGATCGGCAAAGCCTTCGTTTGTGTTGGTGTTGTGAAAATGGAACAGCGCCTTGGTGTCGCCGCTTTCGCGGTCGCGCAGCGCATAGGTGAATCGCTCTGGTCCCGTGACCTGGCGCAGGGCTTGCAGGTCATTGCGCAGGGCGAAGGCCTCGATCAAGGCCGGCATCAGCACCTCTCCCATGGTGGCAGAGCCTGAAACTCGCATTTCGGCGACGTAAGCTTCGAGGTTGGGACATCCCGGCCCGTCGCAGCTTACCCCAGAGGCATCAATGGTGATTTCGCCATAAACCGTATCCAAACGATAGAATTCGCCGTCAAAGCCACGCAGCGTGCCTTCGATTTCGACGGCGCCGTCGAGCGATGTCAGGGTGACATCCTGTGCCGAGACCGCCGGAGCCAGGCCTGTCAGAAATAGGAAAAGTGCGGCGCAGAACGCCGCACATTGCTTGGTCATTTGGCTCGGCCCTCAGGTCGCTGTTCAGTTGCGGGCGACTTTCAGGTCTTGGAGCAAATTATTCAACACCAGAAAGTCACCAGAGGCATCACAGGCGGGCATATATAGCGTCAGATCATTGGTGCGCAGGGCTTGACCCGGTGTCAGCTGCAATGTTTGGGCATCAATTTCGCGGTCGCAATTGGCCGAGGTCACTTCTGCTTCGATCGAGAGGCCAATTTGGCCGTCAGTTTCGCTGGTGCGGGTGGGGAAGGTATAGATTTCCGCCATCAATGCCGCAGGCCCGGTGTCATGGCCGAAACGGGACAGGAAACCAGAGGTGCCATTGGCGGCATCCTTCATGTTGCCGGGGGCCCCGCTGAAGATATGGCCCTTGTCAAAATATGTCGCGCCAAATTCCAGCGCATGCAATCCAAGACCGGCATTGCCGTGCCATTGGACGACAACCCGGTCATAAAACGCCAACGTAGGCACGTCGATCTGGGCCACGGCGCCTTCGCCATTGGCAAAAGATGCGATGAACACTGCGTTTTCCGACAATGCGGGCACCCGCAGTTTGCTTTGGCCGTTGGCGTCGGTCAGCGCGTGAAACATCATGCCATTGTGATGCAGGGTAAATCGGGCATCGGGCAGGCAGCTGGCAGTGACCATCAGATCAGCCATGGCGGTTGGCGCCGGGTCCGCGGTCATGGTGATGTCACAGGCCGTCGATGGCACGCTGGCGGGGGCGGTGTCTGGCGTCACTTGCATGGGTGCGGCGGCGACCAGAATTCCGGCGGTGTCCTCGGGGGAGGTTTGAAACGGATTGGGCGCGTCAGCATCCTGCAACAGCGCGACTTCCAGCGGGGCTGGCTCGGCCTCCGGCTCGATTTGAAGTGCGGCGATTCGATCCTGTGGCAATGCGGCCGGGGGCGCGTCGTCGGGCAGGATCGCAGAAGATGTCGGCGTGACATTGGCCAGCCCAAGGGCGCTGGTAAGTTCGGAGACCGATGCGGTTTGCGGCAAGATCTGTGCCGTGCTCAGGTCGGCGGTGTGATTGGAATTGGGTGATGTGGCGTTGGCCGGTGTGTTGGCCTGTGCTTTGGCGGGCGCGTTGACCCGTGCGATGGCTTCGGCGTGCCGCAGCTGATCCGCAGCGGGGTGACCGCCGAAGTTCTGCATGACAAACCCGATGGCAAAGATCGCCGCCCCACTGCCAAGCGCCAGAGTGGCCCGGTTGACCGGGATACCGCGCAGCGTGGATTTGGCACCGCCCTTTTTTGCACCAGATGCGCCGCCGGTGGCTTTGCCATGAGCAAATTTGCCCAGGGGCATCGCGCCCAGCGTCAGTTTGCCTTTGGGCAGCTTGGGCAATGTGCCAGTGATGATTTTACCGAACCGAAGTTTCATCTTTTACTCCACACCCGTCGTCGGGATTTTCCGCAGACTGATATGGTGGAAGAACGGGGCAGAGATGCGGCGGTTACGCGGAGAGATTCGGACGATTGTCGCCACAATTTTCGCATTTGCACCACAATCCGGCGGTTATGCGGGTATTGTTCCCGCCGCCTTCACAAATCGTGAAAGCAAAAAGGCCGGACAATCCGCCCGGCCTTTTGCAAAATCAATTGTCGTTTATGCGGTCAAACGCGACCGTGGCAATGTTTGAACTTCTTGCCGGATCCGCAGGGGCAAAGTTCGTTGCGGCCGGGAGTGCCCCAGGTGGTGGGATCATTTTCGTCAAAGCCCGGCAATGCCCCGTCTTCTCCGGCGGCGGCGATCGCCTCGCCTTGGGGTTGAGCCGGCGCTTCGGGTTCGGGGGCGGCCTGACCAACGGGCTGGGCCTGTTGTTCCAGCTCTTTCTGCGCCGCCTGCTGTGCCTGGATCTGGCGCATCAATTCGGCCTGCTCCTCTTGCGACATCGGGCGGATCTGGGCGAGCTTCTGGCTGACTTCCTCGCGCAGGCTTTCCAGCATGGTTTCGAACAGTTGGAAGGCCTCGTTCTTGTATTCATTCAACGGGTCGCGCTGGGCGTATCCGCGGAACGCCACAACCGAGCGCAGATGTTCAAGCGTCAGAAGGTGCTCGCGCCATTTGCCGTCGATGGTCTGTAGAAGCACCTGCTTTTCGATGTTGCGCATGGTTTCAGGGCCGAATGCGGTGGCCTTTTGCGCCATGTATTTGTCGCTCTCGTCTTCCAGACGCTCGCGCATGACCTCTTGGTCAACACCTTCTTCGTCGGCCCAGTCACGCAACGGCAGATCCATGCCAAGATACTGGATCGCAGCGCCCTGAAGCCCCTCGATGTCCCATTGATCGGCATAGGATTTTGGCGGCAGATATTGATCGACCAGCTCGTCGATCACATCGTGACGCATGTCGCGCACAATCTCGGAGAGATCTTCGGCTTCCATGATCTCGCGGCGTTGGGAGAAGATCACCTTGCGCTGATCGTTCATCACGTCATCGAATTTCAGAAGCTGTTTGCGGATGTCAAAGTTGCGCCCTTCGACCTTGGCCTGGGCGCGTTCCAGCGATTTGTTCACCCAAGGGTGTTCGATCGCCTCGCCCTCTTTCATGCCAAGGGTGTTGAGCACCTTGTCCAGACGTTCAGAGCCGAAAATCCGCATCAGGTCATCGTCAAGCGACAGGAAGAAGGACGACCGCCCCGGATCGCCCTGCCGACCCGAACGACCGCGCAGCTGGTTGTCGATGCGGCGGCTTTCGTGGCGTTCGGTGGCCAGCACATAAAGCCCGCCCGCATTGATGACCGCTTCTTCGTCTGCGGTGTGGCCCTCTTCGATCCGTTGCCGGATCTCTTCGGGGTCGGCATCCGGGGCGGCGGCAATGGCATCCATGATCTTGAATTCGACGCTGCCGCCCAATTTGATGTCGGTGCCTCGCCCGGCCATGTTGGTGGCGATGGTCACAGCGCCCAGTTTACCGGCATCGCCGACGATCTGGGCCTCTTGTTCGTGCTGGCGCGCGTTCAAAACATTGTGTTTCAACCCGGCCTGGGTCAGCGCCTGGCTCAGCATTTCCGATTTTTCGATCGAGGTGGTGCCGACAAGCACCGGCTGGCCCCGTTCATGTGCGGCCTTCACCTCTTCGATGACTGCCTTGTATTTTTCTTCCGCCGAGCGGAACACCTTGTCGTCTTCGTCGACGCGGGCAATGCCCTTGTTGGTCGGGATTTCGACGACGCCAAGACCATAGATTTCGGCAAATTCCTCGGCTTCGGTCACGGCGGTGCCGGTCATGCCGGACAGACGACCATAGAGCCGGAAATAGTTCTGAAAGGTCACGCTGGCCAATGTGACGTTTTCGGGTTTGATTTCGCAGCCTTCTTTTGCCTCGATCGCCTGGTGCAGGCCATCGGACAGACGGCGCCCGGACATCATCCGCCCGGTGAATTCGTCAATCAGCACGATTTCATTGTCGCGAACAATGTAATCCTTGTCCTTCTGGAACAGCTTGTGGGCGCGCAGCCCCTGATTGACGTGGTGCACCACGGTGGTGCTTTCCGGATCATAAAGCGACTGCCCCTCGGGCAGCAGCGTATGGGCCCGAAGCTGGTTTTCCAGATATTCGTTGCCCTCGTCGGTAAAGGTGACGTTGCGGGTCTTTTCGTCGATGGTGTAGTGATCTTCGCTCAGCAACGGGATCAGCTTGTCTATGGTCTGATAGAGGTCGCTGCGATCCTCGGCCGGGCCGGAAATGATCAGCGGGGTCCGCGCTTCGTCGATCAGGATGCTGTCGACCTCATCCACCACGGCAAAGTTATGTCCGCGCTGGAACATATCCTTCAGCTCGGATTTCATGTTGTCCCGCAGGTAATCAAACCCAAGCTCATTGTTCGTCGCATAGGTGACGTCGCAATTATACGCGTCGTGTTTTTCCTGTTCGGATTGCCACGGATAGACCACACCAGTGGTCAGCCCCAGCGCGCCATACACCTTGGACATCCATTCGGCGTCACGTTTTGCAAGGTAATCGTTGACCGTCACGATATGCACGCCCTTGCCGGTCAGCGCATTCAGATAGGCCGGGAAGGTCGCCACCAGCGTTTTGCCTTCGCCGGTCTTCATTTCGGCGATATTGCCCTGATGCAGGAAAATCCCGCCCAGAAGCTGCACGTCAAAGGCCCGCAGGCCCAGCGCCCGTTTGGCGGCCTCGCGGCAATTGGCAAAAGCCTCCGGCAGGAGGTCATCCAGGCTCTCGCCGCCCTTGGCGCGATCGGCCAGATCCTTGGTCTTTTGTTTCAGACCGTCATCTGTCAGCGCCTCGAACTCGGGCTCCAGCGCGTTGATCTTGTCGACCAGCGGGCGGGTCGCCTTGATCTTGCGGTCGTTCGGCGTTCCAAACACCGATCTGGCGATTTTTCCAAAGCCCAGCATAATCTCTCCGTCGAATAATGCGCAAATCTGCGTGTGCCCGCCTTGCCCGTCATCGCCGCAACCCATATGGATTTGGGGAAACAGGTGCCCGGCTGGACAAAAGCGATGTAAGGGCCACCCCAAGCAGTGTCAACGTCGCCCATGGTTGCGGCAATGATTGAAGGAACAGATGATGTTGAAATGCCTTAAATCCACGGTCTTTGCGGCGCTCCTTGCCGTTCCGGCATATGCAGAGCAGCACAGCGCCCCAACTGCCGATACGGTGGTGGCAACGATCAATGGCACCGAAGTGACCCTGGGTCACATGATCATGATCCGCGCCAGCCTGCCGGAACAGCTGAAGCAATTGCCCGATGACGTGCTTTGGGATGGTATCCTGGACCAGATCATTCAGCAGACCGTTTTGGTGCAATCCGGCCCCGATACGGTCTCTGCGCGGGTGGCCATGGCGCTGGACAACGAAGAGCGCGCGCTGCGCGCGGCGGAACATGCGCAATCGGTGATGGATGGCGCGATCAGCGAAGCGGCCATCGCCGCCGCTTATGCGGACAGCTACGAAGGCGCGGACCGCGGTGTTGAATTCAATGCCTCGCACATTCTGGTGGAAACCGAAGAAGAGGCTGCCGATCTGGTGACTCGCGCCCGTGACGGCGAAGATTTCGCGGAACTGGCCAAGGCCCATTCGACCGGTCCCTCTGGCCCCAACGGCGGCAACCTGGGTTGGTTCGGCGAAGGCATGATGGTGCCGGAATTCGAAAATGCAGTCAAAGACATGGGCAAGGGCGATATTTCCGAGCCGGTGCAGACGCAATTCGGCTGGCACGTGATCAAATTGAATGACACCCGCGTGCAGGAAGCACCGGAGCTGGAGGCCGTGCGCGGCGAATTGGAAGAAAAGGTGCGCAACCAGGCCCTGGAGGCCGAGCTGGACGCTTTGACCGACGCAGCAGAGGTCACGCGCACCGAAAAGGAAGAAATTGACACGGCAATTCTGAAAAACCTCGATCTTATCGGACAATAAATCATGGCCAAATCGCTCAAAGTATCGCCTCTCGCCCCTGCAAAGTTTCCGGATCTGCCGGTGATTGGCGGGGTCACTTTCGCCGCGACGGAGGCCGGGGTGCGATACGCCGGGCGCAAGGATGTGATGCTGGCGCTGCTGGCACCGGGTACGGCGGTGGCGGGGGTCTTTACCCGCTCCGCCACCCGCTCGGCGCCGGTGCTGGATTGTCAGGCCAAACTTGGCGGCGACCCTGCCGCCGGGGCGGCGATCCTGGTCAATGCAGGCAATTCCAACGCCTTTACCGGGCGGCATGGTGACGAATCGGTTGCGGCAATTTGCAACGCTGTTGCCGCAACAACCGGCTTGCCCCAGGCGCGGGTCTTTACCTCGTCCACCGGCGTGATCGGGGAACCCCTGCCGCATGACCGGATCATCACCGTGCTCGACCAATTGGCCAGCAGCCAGACCGATGCCGGGATCGCGGACGCGGCCCGGGCCATCATGACGACAGACACCTACCCCAAGGGCGCGGCGCGTGACGTTGAGGTCGGCGGCCAAAAGGTGCAGATCGCAGGTATCGCCAAAGGCTCTGGCATGATCGCGCCCGATATGGCGACGATGTTGGTGTATATCTTTACGGATGCCAAAATCAGCCAGGCGGAATTACAGGGCATGGTCTCGGAATTGACCGACCTGACCTTCAACTGCATCACCGTCGACAGCGACACCTCCACGTCCGACTCGCTGCTTCTGGCGGCAACCGGGGCGTCGGGGGTGGATGTGTCCGACAATGCGACCTTCAAAGAGGCGCTGTTCGAGGTGATGATGGACCTGTCGCATCAGGTCGTGCGCGACGGCGAGGGCGCAACCAAATTCGTTCAAATCGACGTGACCGGCGCGGCCAGCGACGCCGAGGCCCATACCCATGCCATGGCCATTGCCAACTCACCTTTGGTCAAGACCGCCATCGCGGGCGAAGATCCCAACTGGGGCCGGGTTGTCATGGCGATCGGCAAAAGCGGCGCGGCGGCGGATCGCGACCTGATCACAATCCGTTTTGGCGATGTGCTGGTGGCGGACAAGGGCTGGGTCTCGCCCGAGTATCGCGAAGAGCAGGCTGCGGCACATATGAAAGGCGAACACATCCGTATTGCGGTGGATCTTGGCCTCGGATCTGGCGCCCGTCGGGTCTGGACCTGTGATCTGACCCACGGCTATATCGACATCAACGCCGATTACCGGTCCTGAACGGGCCCTTCTTCTGTTTCCAAATATCCCGGGGAGCGCGAGGGGCTGGCCCCTCGCTCTGTCCGGTCAACGAATCGCGGTATTATGAAAAACATTGTTCTCGTGTCTGCCGTTGCCCTGATTGATCGCGATGGTCGTGTCCTTTTGGCGCAACGCCCGGAAGGCAAATCCATGGCCGGGCTTTGGGAATTCCCCGGCGGCAAGGTCGAGCCCGGCGAAACCCCGGAAGCGGCCCTGATCCGTGAATTGCACGAGGAGCTGGGCATAGACACCTGGGCCTCCTGTCTTGCTCCGTTGACCTTTGCCAGCCATTCTTATGATGATTTCCATCTCTTGATGCCGCTGTTTGCCTGCCGGAAATGGCAGGGCGTGCCCCAACCACAAGAGGGCCAGACATTGAAATGGGTGCATGCCAACGCCCTGCGGGATTACCCGATGCCGGCGGCGGATATCCCGCTGATCCCGATCTTGCGGGACTGGTTGTAAAGTCTCTCTCACCCGATTGGCGCTGTCGTTCGGCCAAATGATTAATATTTCCGCGCACATGCGGATATTTGCGCAGTGCTTCCGCGGATTTTAGCTCGACTTTAATGCTTTTTGTCGTAATCTGTTTACAATGGCATTGGGGAGAGAAAAATGCTGAGAACCATCACTCTGGGCAAGTATATTGCCGTTCAGGGCATATTCGTAAGTGAATTGTCCGATGGCCGAATCGCGGTTCGCGATGGGGCCCGCGTTTATGAAGGTCGGCCGGTTTCGTCCAAAACCGCCTGAACCGCGGAAACGCAAGAATACCGAATCTATTGCGCGACACTCACCACGCAAAATTCACCGCGCAAAACGAGGAAGGGGCAGAGCAATCTGCCCCTTTTTCCTTGTCTACCTCTCGGACAATTTTCGCGGGCAAGAACCTGACCTCAAAGAAAAGCGGCCCGAAATCCAGGATTTCGGGCCGCTAAATGTTTCGATCCTCCCCCGCATGTCGCGGGGGTCGGATGTAAACGCAGATTGGGTCGATTAATCGAGCTGGCGCTCGACCTCGGTGCGTTCAAAGATTTCGATGACGTCATCGGCGCGGACATCATCATAGTTCTCAAACGCCATGCCGCATTCCTGGCCGGATTGCACTTCGGCAACCTCGTCCTTGAAGCGCTTCAGCGTTTTCAGCGTCCCTTCGTGGATCACCACATCGTCGCGCAGCAGGCGTACCCCGGCGGAGCGGCGTGCCACCCCTTCGGTGACCAGACAACCCGC
Source organism: Marinovum sp. 2_MG-2023 (assembly GCF_030548265.1). Taxonomy (NCBI): domain Bacteria; kingdom Pseudomonadati; phylum Pseudomonadota; class Alphaproteobacteria; order Rhodobacterales; family Roseobacteraceae; genus Marinovum; species Marinovum sp. 2_MG-2023. Next base: position 150,226 of record NZ_JAUOSD010000008.1, read on the forward strand.
GACCTTGCCGACGTTGGAGACTTTGAAGACCTCTTTGATCTTGGCATAGCCGATGAAGTTTTCGCGAACCTCTGCCGACAACAGACCCGATGCCGCAGCTTTCACATCGTCCACAAGGTCATAGATCACGCTGTAGTAGCGGATTTCCACGCCCTTCTGGTTGGCGGTGTTGCGGGCCGATGCATTGGCCCGGACGTTAAAGCCCAGAACCGGCGCGCCGGACGCTTCGGCCAGGCCGATGTCGCTTTCGGTGATCGCACCCACACCATAGTGCAGCACGCGCACGCGCACCTCTTCGTTGCCGATCTTTTCCATCGCCTGAACGATGGCTTCGGCAGACCCCTGCACATCGGCTTTGACCAGAATCGGCAGCTCGGAGACGTTTTCGTCTTCCTTGGCCTTGGCCAAAAGCTGATCCAGCGTGGTGGCCGCACCGGCAGCCGCGCGTTTGTCCTTGGCCGCTTGCTCGCGGTAGGACGCGATTTCACGCGCTTGCGATTCGGTGCTGACAACGTTCAGAACGTCACCGGCTTCGGGTGTGCCATTCAGGCCCAAAACCTCGACCGGGACCGATGGTCCGGCTTCGGTAATGCGGTCGCCCGTGTCGCTGATCAGCGCGCGGACCTTGCCCCATTGTTCGCCCACGACGAAGATATCGCCCTGTTTCAGCGTCCCGTTCTGGACCAGAACCGTTGCGACAGGGCCGCGGCCCACATCCAGCTGGGCCTCGATCACGGCACCCATGGCGGCGCGATCAGGGTTGGCTTTCAGTTCCAGAATTTCAGCCTGAAGCGCGATGGCCTCAAGCAATTCAGGCAGGCCCTGGCCAGTGATGGCCGAGACTTCGATGTCCTGCACGTCACCCGAAAGCTTTTCGACAATCACTTCGTGTTGCAGCAGATCGGTGCGCACCTTGTCCGGGTTCGCAGCAGGTCTGTCACATTTGTTGATTGCGACAATCATCGGAACTTCGGCAGCTTTGGCGTGGTTGATCGCCTCGATCGTCTGCGGCATCACGGCGTCATCCGCCGCAACCACCAGCACAACAATATCCGTGACCTGGGCCCCGCGTGACCGCATCGAGGTAAAGGCCGCGTGACCCGGCGTGTCGAGGAACGACAGAACTGCGCCGTCCTTTGTTTCGACCTGATAGGCGCCGATATGCTGGGTGATCCCGCCGGCTTCGCCCGACACCACTTTGGTGTTGCGGATCGCATCCAGAAGCGAGGTTTTGCCGTGGTCGACGTGGCCCATGATGGTGATGACAGGCGGACGACCTTTCAGGTCTTCTTCCTTGTCTTCCACTTCCTTGATCACGTCTTCGACGTCAGCATCAGAGACCCGGACCATCTTGTGGCCGAATTCTTCGATGATCAACTCGGCTGTGTCGGCGTCCAGAGGTTGGTTCTGGGTGACCATCATGCCCATGTTCATGAGCGATTTGACCACGTCAGCCACACGTTCCGCCATGCGGTTCGCCAATTCGGATACCACAATGGTTTCCGGAAGTTTGACTTCGCGCACAACCTTTTCACGCTCGACCTGACCGCCCATCGCCTTTTGACGTGCGCGTTCCTGTTTGCGTTTCATGGCCGCCATCGACCGCTGCCGTCCGCCTTCGCCACCAGTCAACGCCTGGTTCACGGTCAGCTTGCCGGAGCGACGGCTGTTGTCGCCGCGGTTCTTGTTGCGGTTCTGACGGTCTTGATCTTTGTCAGGCGCGCGCTGCTCCACCTTTTTGGCGGGGGCAACTTTGGCGCGGGCATCGTCAGGGGCAGGGGAGGGGTCAGCAGCCTGTTTGGCTGCGGCCTTGGCGGCCTCTTCGGATTCGCGGCGCTTGCGCTCTTCTTCCTCGGCTTTCGCCTTGGCTTTGGCTTCGGCCTCGCGTTGCTCGGCTTCCTTGGCCTCGGCTTCGGCGCGGCGGCGCTCACGTTCTTCTGCGCGGGCCTTTTCGGCTGCTGCGCGCTGCGCGGCTTCTTCGCCTTCGCGGGCCTTGGCGGCCTGAACCGCCTTCAGCCGACGTTCCATTTCGGCATCGGTGATCCCGGCCGGGCGTCTGCCCGGACCCGCACCGCCGCCTGCACCCACCGCTGCGGGTTTGGCTGCGCCGGGTTTGGGCACGACAACGCGCTTACGCTTGGTTTCCACCACGACGTTCTTGGTCCGGCCATGGCTGAAGCTCTGCTTCACATTTCCCGCACGGGGGCCGCTACGCACACCAAGGGTCTTTTTGCCGTCATTATCGCTCATAAAGCTCTATTTTCCTTTCCGGCGGCCGCTGCCACCGTCGTCATTCACGCGCAAATTTTTTAATCTTGCGGCTTCCTCTACTACACGTTCCGTGAGTCCACCAGACGCGAGCGCGCCATGTATCACAGTTTGTCGTCCAAAAGCCAATCCTAACTCACCCGCCGTGAGCCAGCCGATATAGCTGCCACCATAGGGTGTGCTCAGTTTGGTCTTGCCGCGTTCCGATCCGTCACTTGCCTGGATCAGAACCTCGGCCTCGTCTTTCATCAGCCAGTCCTTGACCTTTTCATAGCCTGCTACCGCGCCGCCGCCCTTGCGGGCCAGTGAGATCAAATCGACCACACGGCGCGCAAGCTGGCGTTCCACTTCCTGTACCAGACCGTCCGGCACCTGAACCGGTTGCTTGGCGCTGCGCGAAAACAGCTTTTTGTCCGCCGCTTTTGTCACAGCGGCGCGCGTTGCCAGAACCCAAATACCACGCCCGGGCAAACGCCCCAGAATATCGGGCACCACCTGGGCCTCGGGGCCGACCACAAAACGGATCATCTCGGCCTTTGGCCGCACCTCGCCGGTGGCGATGCATTTGCGTTTCGGCCCGGTGGTCCCGGTGTCCTGCTCCGACTCTATAGAGTCTTGTACCTTATCTACCTTGTCGGCGTCACTGGTCATGTTCGGTTCTCGCGCCCTGGACCTTTAGTCCCGGGCCTCCTCCGCCACGTCAGCATCCGCTTCGTCAGTCTCTTCTGCGTCGTCTTCTGTGGTTTCCAGCTCAGCCGGATCAACCCAACCCAATTCGATTCTGGCGGTCATCACCAGCGCCTGGGCTTCTTCCAGCGACATATCAAATGGTTCCAGCAGGCCGTCATCCTTGACCCGTTCACCGTTATCGGTGGTCCAGCCGCCGGCCAATTCCCAATCGGCACAGGTTGCAAAATCTTCCAGCGTCTTGATGCCGTCCTTGGCCAGAACTTCAACCATTTGGGGTGTCAGACCCTCAAAGTCAATAAGGCTGTCTTCGGCACCCAGTTCGCGGGCTGTTTCCAGCGCCTTGCGGGCCTGTTCTTCCAGGAACTCACGGGCACGGGTTTGCAGTTCCGATGCGGTGTCTTCGTCGACGCCATCAATCACCAGAAGTTCGTCAACTTCGACATAGGCCACTTCTTCGAGGTTGGTGAACCCTTCCGAGACCAGGAGCTGGGCAAAGAATTCGTCCAGATCCAGGTTGTCCATGAACAATTTGGTGCGGGCTTCGAATTCGGCCTGACGACGTTTGGATTCTTCTTCCTCGGTCATGATGTCGATATCAAGACCGGTCAGCTGCGAGGCAAGCCGCACGTTCTGGCCGCGACGCCCGATGGCGAGGCTCAGCTGTTCGTCGGGCACCACAACTTCGATGCGCTCGGCTTCTTCGTCCAGAACAACCTTGGTCACTTCTGCCGGTTGCAGCGCGTTCACAAGGAAGGTCGGCTGATCTTCGTTCCAGGGGATGATGTCGATCTTTTCGCCCTGAAGCTCGTTCACCACCGCCTGAACCCGGCTGCCGCGCATACCAACGCAGGCACCGACCGGGTCGATCGAGCCGTCATAGGAAATCACGGCGATTTTCGCGCGCGAGCCCGGATCACGGGCCACGGCCTTGATCTCGATGATGCCGTCATAGATTTCCGGCACTTCCATCTTGAACAATTCGGCCATGAATTCCGGTGCGGTCCGCGACAGGAAGATCTGCGGGCCGCGGGCCTCGCGGCGCACGTCCTTGATGAAACAGCGGATGCGGTCGTTCGGGCGATAGCTCTCGCGGCCGATCTTTTCGTTGCGGCGCAGGATTGCTTCGCCCCGGCCCACGTCGACGATGACATTGCCGTATTCTTCGCGCTTGACCTGACCGTTGATGATGGTGCCGGCGCGGTCCTTGAATTCTTCGTACTGACGGTCACGTTCCGCTTCGCGCACCTTTTGCAGGATCACCTGCTTGGCGGATTGCGCGGCGATCCGGCCCATTTCGACCGGCGGCACTTCTTCGACGAATTGCTCGCCTACCTTGGGATCGGCCATATATTGTTTGGCCTGAGTGACGGTCATCTCAGCCTGATAGTTTTCCAGCTCTTCTTCTTCGACCACGGTGCGCACACGGGTGAATGTGGCGCGACCGGTCTTGCGGTCGATATGGACGCGGATGTCCATTTCGCTGCCGTAGCGCGACTTGGCGGCCCGGGCGAGGGATTCCTCCATCGCTTCGACGACCAGACCGGGGTCGATCATCTTTTCGCGCGCCACCGCTTCGGCGGTTTGCAGCAGCTCAAGCTGGTTGGCTGAGGTGATTGCCATGAGTATTACTCCCCTTCGCGAGACTCGTCGGTCTCGATATCGTCAAGTTTGGTCTCGTCGGCGGCGCCGTCGTCGCCACCGGCGGCTTTGCGCTGGCGCAGCATTTCGCGGATCAGATCGTCGGTCAGCAAAAGTTTGGCATCGCTCAGCCAATCGAATTTCAGGCCAAGTGTCACGGTATCCTCGCCCTCGGACGAGCCTTCGACATTCACCAGAACCTCGTCGCCTTCGACGCCGGCCAGCTCACCCTTGAAGCGGCGGCGACCGTCAATCAGCTCGGAGGTTTCAAGCTTGGCCTCCCAGCCTTCGTAGGTTTCAAAGTCCTTCAGCCGGGTCAGCGGACGGTCGATGCCGGGGCTTGAGACCTCAAGCGCATAGGAATCGAGAATCGGGTCTTCGACATCCAGAACCGCGCTGATCGCAGTCGAAATATCGGCGCATTCATCGACCTCGATGCCGCCGGTCGGGCGTTCGGCCATGATTTGCAGCGTTTGGGTTTTGCCGCTCATCAGGCGAATCCGAACCAGTTCGAATCCCATATCCTCGATCACCGGGCTGATGATCTCGGCGAGGCGGCGGTCAATCGCGGCTTTGGCGATCAGTGTATTGGACAAAATGTCACTCATGCGGGTCCTGTGGGTCCTGCCATCGGGCACAAAAAAACGGGCGCGCGGCCCGTCGAAATTTCCCGGTGGTGCTTCAGGTCTGGCCCGACGCGCCGCTATTAATGGGGCATATACGCTCTGACACCGCTTGACGCAAGGGGCTAGGCGCGGCTTTGCGTCAAAACAGGAAATCCGCATCTTCTTCTTCGGCCTCGGGGGTGTCATCGGTCTCGCCTTCCTTGGGGGGGACCGCGTTGGCCAAAAGAAAATCCAGCAGGTCCGAAAAGGCGCCGCTTTCGTCGCTGGTTTGGCCTTGCTCGGTCGGGCCAGACTTCGCCGGGGCCGGCTCTGGGGTGGTGTCCGGGGGGCTGTCTTGTTCGTCAGGGACTTGCGCCTCGGGTGTTGGTGCGGTGGCTTCGGATTTGGACATCAGGCCCGACAATGCGGCAAAGAATTTCGACTTGGACGACGACGTTACGTCGGTTTCGTGATCAGTCTCAGTCTCAGTCTCAGTCTCAGTCTCAGTCTCAGTCTCAGTCTCAGTCTTTGGCGTGTCCGGCTCAGAGCTTTGGTCCGGTGTGGTTTCTGTGTCGTCTTCTGGGGATGTGTCCGGCTCGGCCACGGAGTCGGGCGCAGAATCGGGTACGGGCTGCGGATTTGGCGTTGCGGTGGGGTCGGTCTCTTGATCCGGTTCGGCTTCGGCGGTGTCGTCTGGCTCTGTCTCATCTGCCTGCGACTCTGATTCGGGCGTAGAGACAATGTCGAACCCGGCGTCCTGCAATTCGGCCACCACCACGTCGTTGATGTCGTCCATGCGGGCAATCACGCGCGGATCGATTCCCGCGGGCGGCGCAATATCCGTGGGCACAGGTTCGCCGTAAAGCGCGGTGTATTGCACCATTCCGGCCAGATAATAGAGCGTTTCCGTGCCGTGCGGCGCTGAATCGACATAGAGATCCGCAATCGACAAATCCCCAAGAACACCGTCCTCTTGCAGCAATTCCGACAGGATCGACCCCACCGGCAGGACCGTGACATTGGCATCGGGATCGGCGTCATTGATCCCATCTGCCAGCGTGTCGTACCAATCCAGATAGGCCCCTTGGTTATAGGCGTAATACTCTTCGATAATGCTGTCTGCCGCGCCCAGATCATCGGTGAAATAGGCCATGTCGGCCCAGCCCTGATAGATGAAAACCTCTGCACCCGGCTGGGCAGTGGTCAGGTCGGCGACGATTTCCTGGGTTGCCACAAGTGGCGAAATGTCATCGCCATAGTAATTGGCATCAGGTGACTGATCCTGAATGAAATTTGCCGGGGCAATGGTAATGACATCAAAGTCGACATCTTCAAATGCGGTGTCATCGGCATTCCAGGCGGAATTGACGCCGGCAAAACCCCAGCCCGATTGCGTGCCGTCGGCCTCGGCGAATTGGCGCAGGAAACCGAAACTGCCATTGACCGCATAACCATGCCCAGCCGCATCGGCAAAGTAATCCACCCAATGCGGAACATTGGTGTGCGGCCCACCTGTGTGATTGATCAGGGAGTTGCCGAGAATGTAATGATTAACCTGTGACGGCATAAAGCAATCCCATACCTAACGATCATTCCGGTTGCCGCGGATACGGTGCAATTCTTTTCCGCGTCCCGTTTCACCCTGCTTCATAATGTGCCGTGATTTGGCGTGTTGGTTCCGGCGCGCACCATCAGAGCTTTTGGATTTTTGCGTTTCAAGGTTAATCAAACGTAAACTTTTCAAATTCGATTGAATTTTCCCGGGCGCTCGTATCAATGGGCCAGCGGCGCAGAACCGCGAATCGCGGCGCTTTGAAGGGCGGAAATAATCGGCCAACCCCTTGACACTTCACTGAACTTGCGCCGCGATGAGGACGACTTTCGTCGGGGGTGTTTTTTGCCGCGAAGCCTGCCAAAAAAAAAGGCAGATGCGGATAAGTCCCCTGAAATTTTTGGATAAAACCGTCAAATTGGCCTGTCGGTGTGAAACAAGCACAAGACAGGCCGGATTGTGGCGGCTAGGGTCATAACCATGAATGACACATCGACCTTTGACGAAATGTGGGGCCGCGACGACGTTTTGCGGCGCCCCTACCGGAATTTCAACGCCTGGTTCGATGTCGAAGACCCCAAGCGTCTTCGAGCGAAGCAGCGAGAAGCGGAAGAGCTGTTCCGGCTGACCGGGATCACCTTTAACGTCTACGGCCGGGCCGAGGCGGAAGAACGGTTGATCCCCTTTGACATCATCCCGCGCATTATTGCTGGCCAGGAGTGGCAGAGACTCTGCCGTGGCATCGAGCAGCGGGTGCGCGCGATCAACGCCTTTTTGCATGACATCTATCATGGTCAGGAAATCATCAAAGCCGGGCGTATCCCGATCGAGATGATCGCCAATAACGAGGCATTTCTGCCCCAGATGATGGGGGTCGATCCGCCGGGCGGCATCTATACCCATATTGTCGGGATTGATTTGGTGCGCACCGGCGATGATCAGTTCTATGTGCTGGAGGATAACGCCCGCACGCCGTCCGGGGTCAGCTATATGCTGGAAAACCGCGAGACGATGTTGCGGATGTTCCCGGAATTGTTCTCGCAAAACCGCGTGCAACCGGTCCAGAGCTATCCGACGGATTTGCGTCGTTCGCTTGCGGCCTGTGCGCCGGCCAAGGCGGGTGGGTCGCCGACGGTCGCGGTGTTGACGCCGGGGATCTATAACTCGGCCTATTACGAACATGCGTTCCTTGCGGATCAAATGGGGGTCGAGCTGGTCGAAGGCCACGATCTTCAGATTGTGGATGGTCGCGTCGCGATGCGCACCACCCAAGGATACAAGCCGATTGATGTGATTTATCGCCGGATTGATGATGATTTCCTTGATCCGCTGAACTTCAATCCCGAAAGCCAGCTGGGCGTGCCCGGCATCATGGATGTCTATCGCAGCGGCGGGATCACCATTGCCAACGCGCCGGGCACCGGTATTGCCGATGACAAGGCGATTTACAGCTATATGCCGGAAATCGTTGAGTTTTACACCGGCGAGCGGCCTTTGTTGGAAAATGTGCCGACCTGGCGCTGTTCGGACAAGGACTCGCTTGCCTATGTGCTCGACAACCTTGCGGATCTGGTGGTCAAAGAGGTGCATGGCTCTGGCGGCTATGGCATGTTGATTGGCCCGACGTCCAGCAAGCGGGAACTGTCGGAATTCCGTCAGAAGCTGATTGCGCGTCCCGGCAATTACATTGCGCAGCCCACTTTGGCGTTGTCGACGGTGCCGATTTTTTCGCGGGCGGGGCTTGCGCCGCGCCACGTGGATTTGCGGCCCTATGTGCTGGTCAGCCCCGAGGGCATTCGCATCACGCCCGGTGGATTGACGCGGGTGGCACTGAAAAAAGGCTCATTGGTGGTCAATTCCTCGCAAGGCGGCGGAACCAAGGACACCTGGGTGTTGGAGGACTGATGCTCGGCAAGACGGCAAACGGTCTATATTGGATGTTCCGCTATCTTGAGCGAGCAGAAAATACTTCACGGCTGGTGGAAACCGGCGAACGCATTGCCCTGACACGGCTGGGCGCTACGGATTCCGAATGGCGATCGGTGCTGCAAACCGCCGGTTCCATCGAAGCCTTTGACGAAAAACACGAAACCACCACCAAAGAAGCCGCAATTGATTGGTTGCTGCGGTCGCCGGACAATCCGTCCTCGGTGTTGTCGGCGATCAAGGCCGCGCGCCAGAACGCGCGTCTGGTGCGCACCGCCCTGACACATGAGGTCTGGGAGGCAACCAACAGCGCCTATATCGACGCGAAAACGGTCCTTGCCCGGGCGGTGCCCGCGCGCGATCTGCCCCAGGTTCTGGGGGCGATTCGGCAGAAAACGGCATTGGTACGGGGCGCGACCCACGGCACGATGCTGCGCAATGACATCTATGATTTTGCCCGAATCGGCACATTTCTGGAACGGGCGGACAACACCGCGCGCATTCTGGACGTAAAATATTACGTCCTGTTGCCATCGGTCATGTCTGTGGGGTCGTCAATCGACAACATGCAGTGGGAAACCATCCTGCGGTCGGTGTCGGCCCGTGGCGGGTTCCGCATGAGCTATGGCAGCACCCTGCACCCCCGCGACATTGCCCAATTCCTGATTCTGGATGGGCGCATGCCCCGCAGTCTTGGGTTTTGTGTGTCCAAGATCCGCGGCAACCTCGACTATCTGGCCAAGAATTATGACATTCATCCGCCATCTTGCGAAAATGTTGCGCGTATCGAACAGGATTTCCTGAATATGGATATTGATGCGATCTTTCGGTTTGGGTTGCATGAATTCATACAAAAGATCCTTGGGCATTTCAGCGCGCTGGGCGCGCAAATTGAAATAGATTTCAGGTTTTCGGAGTGAATATATGCGACTGAAAATCACCCACACGACGCGCTATCGGTTTGATACCCCTGTGGTTTACGGATTGCAGCAATTGCGCAATATGCCGAAATCCAGCCACAATCAGGAGGTTGTGAGCTGGACCACCCAGATCGAGGGCGGTCACGAGGAGCTGAGCTTTGAGGACCATCACAACAATACCGTGACCCTGATCAATCTGGACAAGGACATCGAAGAGGTGGTGATGCATTCCACCGGCGAGGTCGATATCCATGAAAATCACGGGGTTGTTGGCCCTCATCCCGGTCCGTCGCCGCTTTGGATGTATGCGCGGGTCACACCGCGCACCCGTGCGGGCGTCGGTGTCCGCGAGCTGGTGACTGGGCTGGAAGGTGACAGTGACCTTGATCGGCTGCATTGGCTCATGGGGCTGATCTATGACCGGGTTGAATACAAGACCGGGTCGTCCGATTCGGCCTGGAATGCCGAGCAGGCGATCGAGGCCGGAACCGGCGTCTGTCAGGATCACGCCCATATCTTCCTGGCGGGGGCCCGTGAAATGGGGCTGCCTGCGCGTTATGTTTCGGGCTATTTGATGCTGGATCACACCACCGAACAGGATGCCATGCATGCCTGGGCCGAGGCCCATGTTGAAGGGCTTGGCTGGGTTGGTTTCGATGTTTCGAACAAACAATCGCCGGATGAACGTTACGTGCGGGTTGCGACAGGGCTTGATTATTCCGATGCCGCGCCTGTAACAGGCACGCGTATCGGTGGCGGCCAAGAGGCGCTGGCGGTCGAAATCGCCATCGCCCAATCGGGGGCGCAAAGCCAGTTTCAGCAGTAAAGGCCCCGTCTGATGACCTATTGTCTCGCCATGTTGCTTGATCGCGGCATCGTTTTCATGTCCGATACCCGGACCAATGCCGGGCTCGACAATATTTCGACCTTTCGCAAGATGAACATCTGGGAAACCCCCGGCGAACGGTCGATCACCCTGTTGAGTGCCGGCAATCTGGCAACGACCCAGGCGGTTGTGTCGCTGTTGGATGAACGCACCAAGGCGCATGATGATCGCAATCCCAAGCTGTTGGAATTGCCATCAATGTTTCAGGTCGCGCGGCTGGTGTCCGATACCCTGCGCGAGGTGATCAGCGAACATGAAATGGCGGGCCAGAACGCAAGCTCGGGGTTCAACGCCACGATGCTTCTGGGCGGCCAGATCAAGGGCGGGCCACCCCGGTTGTTCCTGATCTATCCAGAGGGCAACTTTATCGAGGCTGGCACCGACACCCCGTATTTCCAGATGGGTGAAACCAAATATGGCCGCCCGATCCTGGTGCGGGCGTTTGATCCGGCGATGGACTTTGGCGATGCGATGCGGCTGATGCTTGTCAGCTTTGATTCGACGGTCAAGGCCAATCTGTCGGTCGGCGCGCCGTTCGATTATCATTTCTATGACACCGACAGCATGAAAACCGGCCTGGTGGGGCGGATCGAGCTGGAAGACCCGCGATTCCAACAAATCAGTCAGGGCTGGGGCGATGCGTTGAAAAACGCGCTCGACAGCTTGCCGCGCTTCGAGCTCTGAGCCAAGCCAAATGCCAATTGGGGGCGCTTACGCCCCCAGTTTGCCTGCCGATTCCTTGATGGCGTCATATTGGCCCGAGGGCCGGAACCGCCAGAGGTAATCCGACAACACGGCTTCGGTGGCGGTGGGGCGAATGCCCAGATCGCTCAGGCCCTTGGCCCCGCCGGACACCACATTGTCGGTTTTCAGCGATTTCACCTGATCACGGGTCAGGATGCCATTGTGGAACAATCCCAGCGTCAGGCTGGATGCGGCGTCAAATCCCCAGGCCATCATGTGCGCCACGCCAAACGGCACGTTCAGGATCAGCTTGCGACGGCGGATCACAGTCAGCATTTCCTGCATCAACGCGCGGAAGGTCGCGACCTCTGGCCCGCCAAGCTCGTAAACGCCGCTGGCCTCGCCCTTCACGCCCATGACCGCGGCTTTTGCGACGTCATCAACATAGACCGGCTGAAATTTCGTGTCCGCCCCCACAACCGGCAGAACCGGCCCCAGACGTGACATGCTGGCAAAGCGGTTAAAGAATCCGTCTTCTTGCCCGAACATGATCGAAGGGCGCAGGATCATGGCATCCGGCATATGCGCCAGCACCGCGGCCTCGCCTTCGGCCTTTGTACGTTGATAGTCGCTATCGGCCGCGGCGTCGGCACCAATGGCCGAGGTATGAACCATGCGGTCCACACCGGTTTCCGCCGCGATGCGGGCGATACGTTCCGCGCCTTCGACCTGAACCGCGTCAAAATTGTTGCGGCCCTTGGCGTCGAATGTGCCGACACAGTTCACCACCGCATCGGCGCCCTGCATCACCGCCCGCACAGAGTTGTCATCGCGAATATTGCACAGCACAGGCTCGACCTGACCGACCGCGCCATAGGGGCGAACAAACATCGCCTCATTCGGGCGACGGACCGCCACACGGACGCGCCAGCCCTCTTTGGCCATGCGTCGCGCAATGTATCGGCCCAAAAAGCCGGAACCGCCGTAGATCGTGACCAGTTTGGACATGGGAGCCTCGTGTTTTCTGTGTCTTTACAGGGAATATCGCCGGGGCAGGGACGTGACAAGGCGAATAGCAGCACCTTCTTGTGCAATTCTTTCAGATTCTGCGTTGACACGCCCCGAGGCTCACATTAAACGCCTGCTTCACGACACCTGCCCAGGTGGCGGAATGGTAGACGCGCTAGCTTCAGGTGCTAGTGTTCGCAAGGACGTGGAGGTTCGAGTCCTCTCCTGGGCACCAAAGTCGGCTTTGCCGCTTTTGCCACATTCTGTAGCACCCGACTTCGGGGGCCAGATAGGTGTATCGCCTTTCCCGCCGCATGGTGCACGCTGGTGCTTCGTGGTGCTCGCCTTACCCTTGGATCAAGTCATGCGCCGATTGCGCGGATTGCAGAGCTGATACCGCAAACAGGGGCGAAATCGGTGTATTTTTCCCCCCGATATGGTTTTGACCTTGCGTCATGAAGCGCATAAGTATGGCGTTCCTCCCCATTGGGGGCATAAATGCCGCCGGAAACAGGCAAAGGAACACGCCGATGTTGGACCATGTAGAAATGCGCAGCACGCTTGCTGAGCAATATGATCTTGCCCCAAATGTTGATCTTGCGGCATCCATGTCCGATCTGCATGCGAAAATGGCCCGCGCGGTGCCTTTTCCCGATTGGGCGACCCATGCGCCCTATGTCGCAGCGATCAACAAGCTGAAAAAGGAAAAGAACGCGGTCATTCTGGCGCATAACTATATGACGCCCGAAATTTTCCACGGCATTTCCGACTTTGTGGGCGACAGTCTGGCGCTGGCGATCAAGGCGGTTGAGGTCGAGGCCGATGTGATCGTGCAATGCGGTGTGCATTTCATGGCGGAAACGTCGAAGATCCTGAACCCGTCCAAAACGGTTCTGATGCCCGATATGGGCGCGGGATGTTCGCTGGCGGAATCGATCACCGCTGATGGCATTGCCGAGATGCGGGCGAAATACCCCGGCGCGCCGGTGGTCAGCTATGTGAACACCACCGCCGAGGTCAAAGCCGCCTCTGACATCTGCTGCACCTCTGCCAATGCGTTGCAAATCGTCGAGGCGATGGACAGCGACACCGTCATCATGACCCCGGATCAGTTTCTGGCCCAGAACGTTGCCGCGCAATCGACCAAGAATGTGGTCTATTGGGCCGGTGAATGCGTGGTGCACGAGAAATATTCGGCGCAAGAGATGCGCGATTACCGGGCCGCCAATCCTGGTACGAAGATTGTGGCACACCCGGAATGCAAACCCGAAGTGGTGGCCGAGGCCGATTTCACCGGTTCGACCACGGGTATGATCGACTGGGTTCGGCAAAACCGGCCCGAGCAGGTGCTGCTGGTCACCGAATGTTCGATGGCCGCCAACGTGGCCGAGGAATTGCCGGAAGTTGATCTGACCAAGCCCTGCAATGCCTGCCCCTATATGAAAAAGATCACGCTTGAGAAAATCCTGTGGTCGCTGCACACCATGCAGACCCCGGTCGAGGTTGATCCGGCTGTTGCGGAAAACGCCCGTCTGGCGGTGCAGCGCATGATCGACTTGTCGCGCAAGTTGGGGATCTGAACCAGGTGAACACAATTGACACCGGGCGCGTCATCATCATCGGTGCCGGGCTGGGCGCGCTTTATGCTGCGCTGAAACTGGCACCGCGTCCGGTGGTGATGATTTCGCCCGAAACGCTGGGCGAGGGGGCGAGTTCCGCCTGGGCCCAGGGCGGTGTGGCCGCTGCGATGGACCCGGCGGACAGTGCCGCCGCCCATTCCTCCGATACGGTGCGGGCCGGTGCGGGCATCGTAAGTGTCGCTGTCGCCGATCAGGTCGCGCATGAAGCGCGCGATCACATCCTTGATCTGACCAAGCTTGGTGCGCCTTTTGACCGGACCGAAACCGGCGGATACGTGCTGTCGCGGGAAGCGGCGCATAGTTTTGCCCGTGTTGTCCGCGTGCAGGGGGATCAGGCCGGGGCCGCCATCATGAAGGCGCTGATCGCCGAGGTGCGTGCAACGCCTTCGGTGCAGGTGCTTGAGGGTGTTCTCGCCAGTGGGGTTCAGGTCACAGATGGCGATGTAACGGGCGTCATGCTGGAACGGGCGGATGCAAAGGGATCGCAGCCGATCCTGCTGCGCGGTGCGGCGGTGCTTCTGGCGGGGGGCGGGTCCGGCGGGCTTTATGCCCTGACCACCAACCCAAGACGTATCCGGGGCCAGGTGATTGGTATGGCTGCACGAGCAGGCGCGGCAATTGCCGACCCGGAATTTGTCCAGTTCCATCCCACGGCCATAGATGTCGGCGAAGATCCAGCCCCCCTCGCGACCGAGGCGCTGCGCGGTGAAGGTGCGGTGCTGATCAACAAAGATGGCGCTCGCTTCATGACGGCGGTGCACCCCGACGCGGAACTGGCCCCGCGCGATGTTGTGGCCCGTGCCGTGTTTTCCCAAACCCAGGCCGGGCTTCGCCCGATGCTTGATACCCGCAAGGCGCTGGGCGCGAAAATCAATACGCTGTTTCCCGGTGTGGTCGCCGCCTGTCTGCGCAACGGTATTGATCCGGCGGTAGAACCGATTCCCGTCGCCGCCGCCGCGCATTACCACATGGGTGGTATCGACACCGATTCTACCGGGCGCTCCAGCCTTGGCAATCTCTGGGTCTGCGGCGAGGCTTCTTCGACCGGCCTGCATGGTGCCAATCGGCTGGCGTCAAATGGCCTGCTTGAGGCGCTGGTTTATGCCCGCACCTGCGCGCTTGGCATTGCGGAAACACTGCAAGGCACGGATCTGGCCACGCCCGAGATCGCATTGCATTTCGAAGAGGGCGGGCAAGCGACCGATGAGAGCGCTGTGTCGGAATTGCGCCATTTGATGACCGATCATGTGGGCGTGGTGCGCAACGCGGCCGGGTTGCGTTCGGCGCTGACCGGGATCGCCCGGTTGGAGGCGGCGCCGGGCCATAGCGAAACATTTCTTAACATGACCGCCACCGCGACATTGATCGCCGCCGCCGCGCTGATGCGCGAAGAAAGCCGTGGCGCGCAATTCCGCGAGGATTTCCCGGATCTGGATGTCAAAGCCAAACGGACCAAAATCAGTTTGGCCGAGGCTGTGGCGGTGCGGGACAAAGTAGCAAAAGAGGACGCCAGATGACGGAGCAAAACACCGGACATATGACTGTGCCCGATCTGGTGCTGGAACCAATGGTGCGCAATGCCCTGCTCGAGGATCTCGGCAGCTATGGCGATATCACCACCCGCACCACAATTGCCCCGGGCACGCGGTATACCGCGCGGCTGAATGCCCGCGAAACCGGTGTGGTTTCGGGCATGCAGGTCGCGGCCCTGGCATTTCGATTGGTCGATCCTGCGCTGAAACTTACGCTGCATTCCCCCGATGGCAGCCCCTGCGCGCCCGGTGACGTGTTGATGGAGATCGAGGGCGAGGCGGCCTCGATCCTGTCGGGCGAACGTGTGGCGCTGAATTTTGCCGGGCGGTTGTCGGGCATTGCCACCCTGACCGCCGGTTTCGTGGCCGAGACAAAGGGCACGGACACCCGCGTCACCTGTACCCGCAAGACCACGCCGGGGCTGCGCATCGTCGAAAAACTGGCGGTGCTGCATGGCGGCGGGTTCAATCACCGATTCTCGCTGTCGGATGCGATCCTGATCAAGGACAACCACATCGCGGCCGCCGGTGGCGTGCGTGCCGTGCTGGATGCAACCAAGGCGCATGCGTCACATATGATCCGGGTCGAGATCGAGGTTGATACATTGGATCAACTGGCCGAGGTGCTGGCGGTTGGCGGCGCAGATGTCGTGCTGCTCGATAATATGGACACGCTGACCCTGCGCAAAGCGGTGGAAATGGTGGCGGGCCGTTTGGTGGTTGAGGCGTCGGGCAATATGAAACTGGGCCGCATCGCCGAAGTGGCGGCCACCGGGGTGGACTATATTTCGTCCGGCGCGTTGACCCATTCGGCGCAGACGCTTGATCTGGGACTCGATTTCTAAGGCCGATTTGCGACGGTCGCAGTCCCGGACGTGATCCGGGACCTCTCTTCAAACGTTCGATGAGGTCCCGGATCACGTCCGGGACCCCGCCCGGGGGCTGCCGCGCGGCTTTGTCCTGTTGAAACGGAATGCGCTCTGGGCTAATCCGGCGGTAATCGACGTCATTTGGCGAATTCCGGGTTGCGCCCGGACGGGGCAACCGTTCACAAACGGGACGTCACGACCAAAGCAACCCGCGTTTCGCTCGCGTTTTCCACTGTCAGAAAAGGGCACAATTTCATGGCCGATCCAAAGCATCCCGACATTCTGTATACCATCGTAGACGAAGCGCCCGAGCTTGCCAGCGCATCGTTCCTGCCGATCATCCGCAAATTCGCCGCCGCCGCCGGAATCACCGTCGGCACCAAGGATATTTCGCTGGCCGGTCGGATCATTTCGACCTTCCCGGAAAACCTGACCGAGGATCAGCGCCAAAGCGACGATCTGGCGGAATTGGGCGAGTTGGTGAAAACACCGGATGCCAATGTGATCAAACTGCCGAATATCTCGGCCTCGGTGCCGCAACTGGTGGCAGCGGTGAAGGAACTTCAGGAAAAGGGATATGCCCTGCCTGATTACCCCGAAGACCCCCAGACCGACGAAGAAAAAGCGATCCGCGCACGCTATGACGGCATCAAAGGTTCGGCTGTGAACCCGGTTCTGCGCGAAGGCAACTCTGATCGCCGCGCCGCAAAGCCGGTCAAGAAATACGCCCAATCCAACCCGCATCGCATGGGCAAATGGTCGAGCGACAGCAAGACCAAAGTGTCGTCGATGTCCGGCAATGACTTCTTCTCGAACGAAGTCTCTGCAACCCTGACCGCGGCCCAGGCCGGTGCTGCCAAGATCGAATTTGTCGCCAAGGATGGCACGACAACGGTTCTGAAAGACGGCTGGCCGCTGGACGAGGGCACCGTTGTTGACGCGACATTCATGTCGGCCAAGGCGCTTTCGGCGTTTCTGGCGGAACAGATCGAAGCGACCAAAGCCGACGGCACGCTGTTTTCGCTGCATATGAAAGCCACAATGATGAAGGTCTCGGACCCGATCATCTTTGGCCATGCGGTCAAGGCTTGGCTTGCGCCGGTGTTCGAAAAATTTGGCGCCGATCTCGAGGCCGCTGGTGTGAACCCGAACTCCGGTCTGGGTGACGTTCTGGCGCGCATCGCCGAGATGCCGAATGCCGCCGAGATTCAGGCCGAGATTGCCGCGGTCGAGGCGACCCGCCCGCAAATGTACATGGTGAATTCCGACAAGGGCATCACCAACCTGCATGTGCCGTCCGATGTGATCATTGACGCCTCCATGCCTGCATTGATCCGTGCCGGCGGCAAGGGCTGGGGCCCGGATGGCAACGAGGGCGACAGCAACTGTGTCATCCCCGACAATTGCTATGCGCCGGTCTATGAGGAATCGGTCAACTTCTTCAAAGCCAACGGCGCGTTGAACCCGGCGACTGCCGGGTCGGTGCAGAACGTCGGTTTGATGGCGCAGAAAGCCGAAGAATACGGCAGCCACCCAACCACGTTTGAGGCCCCGGCGGATGGCGCAATCCGCGTTGTTCTGGCCAATGGCGATGTACTGCACAGCCATGACGTCGCGGCCGGTGACATCTGGCGGTCCTGCACAACCAAAAAGGCGCCGATCGAGAACTGGATTCAGCTGGCGATGGACCGTCAGCGCCTGACCGGTGCCGAGGCGATCTTCTGGCTGGACGCGAACCGCGCCCATGACGCCGAGCTGATCAAATATGTGACGCCGGTTCTGGAATCGGCAGGTGTGGCCGACAAGTTTGCGATCATGGCCCCGCGTGAGGCGACCCGCGCCTCGCTGGAAACCATCACCGCAGGCAAGGACAGCATTGCCATCACCGGCAACGTGCTGCGTGACTATCTGACCGACCTGTTCCCGATCCTTGAACTGGGCACATCGGCCAAGATGCTGTCGATCGTGAAGCTGATGCAGGGCGGCGGGTTGTTTGAAACCGGCGCCGGTGGCTCTGCGCCGAAACACGTGCAGCAGTTGGTCGAGGAAAACCACCTGCGCTGGGATTCGATGGGTGAATTCTGTGCCCTGGGCGAGAGCCTGAATTTCCTGGCCGACAGCAAGGGCAACGCCAAAGCGGGTGTGCTGGGCACGGCGGCCGAGGCCGCAACGCAGGGCATTCTCGACAATGACAAATCGCCGTCGCGCAAGCTGGGCGAGCCTGACAACCGCGACAGCCACTATTGGTTTGCGCGTTACTGGGCCGAAGCTTTGGCGGCGCAGAGCGACGATGCCGAACTGGCCGCGCATTTCGCGCCCATCGCCGCCGAACTGGCAGGCAAGGAAGCTGAAATCACCGGCGAGTTGGCAGCGGCTCAGGGCGGCGCGGCGGATATCGGCGGCTATTATCTGGCAAGCGTCGAAAAGAAAGCCGAAGTGATGCGCCCAAGCGCGACACTGAACGCAATAATCGGCTGAGTTGATCAGCCCTGACAAAATAAAAGCCGCCCGGTCAAACGGGCGGCTTTTACGTTTCCAGAGGTTCTGTCAGAGTCCCGGACGTGATCCGGGACCTCCCGCAGGTTTGAGAAGAGGTCCCGGATCAAGTCCGGGACTGCGGCGTTCTACTCCGCCGGGATCGCCTCCAACTCACGCAATCCGGCCAGATCACAAATCGCCTGCAAAATCTCTTGCGGTCCCTTGCCGTGTTTCAACGAGGCAAACAGAAACGGCCGATCCCCACGCATCCGTTTCGCATCGCGTTCCATCACCTCCAGTGACGCGCCGACATGCGGCGCGAGGTCGGTTTTGTTGATGATCAGCAGGTCGGATTTGGTGATGGCCGGCCCGCCCTTGCGCGGGATTTCCTCGCCTGCGGCCACGTCGATCACGTAGATGGTGAAATCCGCCAGTTCCGGGCTGAAGGTGGCCGACAAATTGTCGCCGCCGGATTCGACCAACACCACCTCAAGATCCGCATGCTTGGCCCGCATGTCGGCGATGGCCGCAAGATTGATCGAGGCATCTTCGCGGATCGCGGTATGGGGGCAGCCGCCGGTTTCCACGCCCATCACCCGATCCCCGGGCAAAACCTGCATCCGCATCAGCGCCTCGGCGTCTTCCTGCGTGTAAATGTCGTTGGTGATCGCGGCGATGGAATAGCCCGGATGCATCAAACCGGCCAGTTTGGCCGTCAATGTGGTTTTGCCTGCACCGACAGGGCCGCCGATGCCGATACGAAGAGGTCCGTTTAGCGTGGTCATGCGCGAAAAAGCCTTGGTTCGAGGGTTTCATGGGTCATTGCCGCCACATCCGAGAGCAGGCAATTGGAATAAATATCGTCGGGCGTCGCCTGTGCTGTTGCGTCTGCGATTGTACCACAAAGCGGCGTCAGGGTGGCCAGCACGGCTTGCCCCTCGGTCTGGCCCAGCGGCACAAGCCGGATCGCGGCAGAGGTCAGATTGGCGATGAACGCATGCAGATACATGGCGCTGGTGGTGTGCAGCGGCAGGCCCGCCAGACGCGCCGCGCGCCCCACCGCCACCGGCAGCATCATGTCCGGCAGATCAAACCCCCAGACGTCGCGCACCGTGCGGGCGAATGCCGCGCCCTGCAACGCGCCTTCCGTCAGCCGTTCGGCGGCGGGGGCAAAGGCCCGTGCATTGGCCTCGACCGCCTCCAACTCGGCGGCCGTGTCGGCACGATAGGCGCAGGCCAAAAGCACCGCATCAGAGCGCCCGCTGCCATCCGCCAACAGCGGCGTCAGCCAGTTGCGCAGGTCGTCCGCGGATGTCACCCAGCCGTTGTGAATGGCGGTTTCCAAGCCATGGGAATAGGCGAATGCGCCAACCGGAAAGGACGGCGAAAGCCATTGTTGCAGCGTCAGAAGATCAGTGTTCATGGTCATGCGCATGGGCGTTTTGGTGCGATTGTGCGTGGCTGTGCCCATGCTCGTGACTGTGATTGTGCCCGTGGCTGTGTTCGTGCCCGTGGGAATGCGCCGTCGCGCCATGTTCATGCGCTTGGGTGCGGCCATGGCCATAGGCCCCGCCCTCTGGCGTGAACGGTTCCGACACTTCGGTCAGCGTCGCGCCCAGATGTTCCAGCATATGGCCGATCACCTTGTCGCGCTGGATCAAGAGACGGCTCTCTTCGATCTGGCATGGGGTGTGGCGGTTGCCAACGTGCCAGGCCAGCCGCGTCAGATCACCGGTCACGGCAAAGAGGTCTTCTTCGGCGGCCACCACCTCGATCAACGTGCCATCCGGCAATTGAAAGGCGTCACCATGATCCACCGAAGTCGTGTGTTCCAGATCCACCAGAAACCGCGTGCCCTGGACCGTGGTCAGCACCTTGCGGCGAAAGAAACGATCATCATAAGACAGCGTCACGAGATCCTGACAGTCGGGCGCATGCGCGCGCGTTACGATGGTTTGGGTGGCGGGCAGGGTCATGACTGCTGTCCTTCAGAAATGCAGGCGCTTTGGTGGCAACTTTGTTGGGCAGGGCTTGGGCCGGTGGGGGCGCTAAAACAGGAAATAGCGCTGCGCCATGGGCAACACTTCTGCCGGCTGACAGGTCAGCAACTCGCCATCGGCGCGCACCTCGTAGGTTTCTGGATGCACCTCGATATGCGGGGTGGCGTCGTTCAGCTTCAGGTCTTTTTTGCCGATCTTGCGGGTGTTTGTCACCGCGACGGTCTGTTTGGCCAGCCCCAGCGCGTCGCTGATTCCTTCGGCTTGGGCGGCGGCAGAGACAAAGGTCACGGCAGAGTTTTCGACAGACCGGCCATAAGCGCCGAACATCGGTCGGGAATAGACCGGTTGCGGCGTCGGGATCGACGCATTGGGATCGCCCATCTGCGCACAGGCAATTGTCCCGCTGAGCAAGACCATCTCCGGCTTCACGCCAAAGAACGCCGGGTTCCAAAGCACCAGATCGGCGCGTTTGCCCACTTCGACACTGCCAATCTCATGCGAAAGCCCATGTGCGATGGCGGGGTTGATGGTGTATTTTGCGATATAACGGCGGACGCGGAAATTGTCGTTGTCGCCGGTCTCTTCGGCCAGCCGCCCGCGCTGTTTCTTCATCTTGTCGGCGGTCTGCCATGTGCGGATCAGCACCTCGCCGACCCGGCCCATCGCCTGGCTGTCGCTGGCGATGATCGAAAACGCGCCCATGTCGTGCAGGATATCCTCGGCGGCGATGGTTTCGCGGCGAATGCGGCTTTCGGCGAATGCCACGTCTTCGGGGATGGATTTATCCAGATGGTGACAGACCATGAGCATATCGAGGTGTTCTTCGATCGTGTTCACGGTAAAGGGCCGCGTCGGGTTGGTCGACGAGGGCAGAACATGCTCTTCGCCACAGATCTTGATGATGTCGGGGGCATGGCCGCCCCCGGCACCTTCGGTGTGAAAGGCGTGGATGGTGCGGCCCTTCATCGCCTTCACGGTGTTTTCGACAAAACCGGATTCATTGAGCGTATCGGTGTGGATCATCACCTGCACGTCCATGGCATCCGCCACCGACAGACAGCAATCAATTGCCGCCGGGGTGGTGCCCCAATCTTCGTGCAGTTTGAGGCTACAGGCCCCGCCACGCACCTGTTCCTCCAGCGCGGCAGGCAGAGACGCATTGCCCTTGCCCGCAAAGGCCAGGTTCATCGGAAAGGCATCCGCCGCCTGCAACATCCGCCCCATATGCCAGGGGCCGGGAGTACAGGTGGTGGCCAGCGTGCCATGCGCGGGGCCGGTGCCGCCGCCCAACATGGTGGTCAGGCCGGAATGCAGCGCATCCTCGATCTGTTGCGGGCAGATAAAGTGGATGTGGCTGTCAAAGCCGCCAGCGGTCAGAATGCGACCTTCGCCCGCGATACATTCGGTGCCCGGCCCGACAATGATGTTCACGCCGGGTTGCGTGTCGGGGTTGCCCGCCTTGCCAATCGCCACGATCCGCCCGCTTTTCAACCCGACATCGGCCTTGATGATGCCGGTGTGATCGACGATCAGTGCGTTTGTGATCACAGTGTCCACTGCGCCGTCCAAACGCGTGGTCTGGGCCTGGCCCATCCCGTCGCGGATCACCTTGCCGCCGCCGAATTTGACCTCTTCACCATAGGCCAGCGCATTGGCGCCGCTGCCACCAGAGGTGGCGCTGCCGGCCAGTTCAGCGGTCAAATCCCGCTCTACCTCGATAACAAGATCAGTGTCAGCCAGGCGCAGGCGGTCGCCCACAGTGGGGCCGAACATGGCGGCGTAATCGGAACGTTTGATCGTGGCGGGCATGTCTGGGCTCTCTATTGAAGGGATAGTTTCATGTGAAGGATGCGATCGTCGTCGCCGTGGAACACGCTGGGATCGGTAAAATATTCAAAGCCGAGGCTTTCGTAGAGTGGCAATGCCTCAACATGGCGATAGACCGCATCAAGCCAGAGGGTGTCATAGCCCAGGGCGCGGGCTTCTGTGATGATCGCCTCGCCCAGCTTGCGGCCAAGACCCTTGCCACGGGCAGACGCCCGAACATACATCCGGTTCATTTCGCCGCCGGTGTCGCCATGCGGTTTCAACATGACCAGACCGGCGGGCGCGCCATCCAGCATTGCCAGAAAACATTCGCCATGCGGTGGCAGGAAGAACCGGTCAAAGGCCGCAAGCTCGCCCGCAACATCCTGATTTTTGATATAATCGTCGATCATATCCAGCATGTCGGGATAGCGCTCGCGCAGCACGTCAAAGAATTCCCAAACCATGGCACGTGCGGCGGCGATTTGGGAATCGGTGCGAACCTTCTCGATAGCATGGGGCATTATGGCGTCCTGAGATGCGGGCGCGGGCGCGTCAGAGATCGCCCATCACCTGCTGGTTAAAGCCAAAAATTCGTCGCGCACCGGAAACCGGGATCAAATTGACCTCGCGCCGTTGGCCGGGCTCAAATCGTACGGCGGTGCCCGCCGCAATGTCGAGCCTTTTGCCGCGTGCCGCATCACGGTCGAAATCCAACCCGGGATTGGCTTCGGCGAAATGGTAATGCGATCCGACCTGCACTGGGCGGTCGCCGGTATTGGCCACCATCAGCGTTGTCACCTCGGCGCCGGGGTTCAGCGTCAGCGTGCCCTCGGCGGGAAACAGCTCTCCGGGGATCATTTGCGCCGCACCATCAGCGCGGTTGCCAGCGCAACAACGGCCAGACCCAGCACCACGGTCAGCCAGTTTCCCGCGCCATGCGGGTGAAGATGCGCGCCGGAATGGGCAAGCGCGGGCGTGGCAGTAAGCGCAAGGGCGGGGGCAAGCATACGGGTCATGTTGGGTCTCCTGTTAAGGGGGGCGGTGGGTTGGAAATCCACCCTACCGAATGGGGTTGTGCACGGTGACAAGCTTTGTGCCGTCGGGAAAGGTTGCTTCGACCTGAACTTCGTGGATCATTTCCGGCACGCCCTCCATGCATTGGTCGCGGGTGATGACCTGGGCGCCGGCCTCCATCATGTCGGCAACGGATCGGCCATCGCGCGCGCCTTCGACCACGGCATCGGTGATCAGGGCAATCGCCTCGGGGTAGTTCAGCACCACACCACGAGCCAGCCGCTTGCGTGCGACTTCTGCGGCCATGGCGATCAGCAGTTTGTCCTTTTCTCGGGGGGTCAGTTGCATGTGGTCAAAGTCTCCAGGAAACAGGCAGGGTATCGCCCGACAACAGGTCGAGTATGGGAATAAGATGTTTGCGCAGCATGTGGCTGTCCGCGCAGAGCAGCCGCAGGGCCAGCAGGTCAGGTGCCAGAAGGCTGGCACCGCAGGTGGCGGGCAGTTGGCTGCGGATGGTGGTCAGCCGGGTTTCGGCGTCCGGCGCGACATAAACCAGCGACGCCATCGCGCCCATGCCATCCGCTACGGGGCGCAGGGCCAGTTGATCCGATATTGCCCCCTCCAGGTGCAGCGCATCGCGGTACAGCGGACGGCCGCCCCGCGTGACTGTGATCCGGTCATGAAACCGGCCAGAGGTAAGGCATTCGCCCATGGCAGCACGGCCAAAGACCACCGGTTCCACAAGCAAGAGCCGCGCATCCGCCGCCAGATCAATGTCCAGACGTCGCGACAGCGCACAGCCATCATAAAGGATCACTTCCTGCGGCAACCAATGCAGCGTCGCCCCCTCGGCCACCTTGATGGCAGTGGTGACATGACCAAAGTCGCCTTCGCGGCTGCGATAGGCGCGTTCGGCGGCCTGCGTGGTCAGGCCCAGCGCGGCACCTGATCCGACTTCTGCCGTCAGGGCCAGCTGATCGCCGCCCGTCACGCCGCCAGATGTATTGATCAGGATCGATTGCAGCATCCCGCGTCCGCGCGGGAACAGCGCCTTGTACGCGCCAACCTGGCGCAAACCATCAATCACGCTGTCGGGGCCGCGCTGCTTGGCTGACAGGATGATTTCGCCACGTGTACGCGGCTGACCCTGATCTTTGGCAGCGGTTTTGCCGGCGCGGGTCTTGGCCTCGGGGGCAATCATATGACGGGGTTGCAAGGTGATGGGACGATTCCGGTTGGTTGCTTGAATTGCCACGTATTGAGCATAGCCAACCGGTGAATGGCCAGATTCGCGGCAGTTTCGAGACATCGTGCCGGAAATTTAGACTAATTATTGTGCATGTGTGGCTGGGTGTGCCTATAAATTAATCATTAACCATTGATCGCGGCCAAAACGCGCCGCCAGAATTGATCCCGTTGCCGCAATGCAGAACCAATATCCGTGCTCAGCCGAGGGGATGAACCGACGTGATGGGCGTGTGACGACCGCTGAACTGGCATTCTTCCGGCCGCCACACATTTCGCAACAACGACGTTGCAGGGTCTGTATCTATGTCCGCGCCCATTTCGGTGCAATGGCAAGGCAGATACCCTGCGGGGAGAAAAGATTGATGATCCGTTTCACAAAGACCATGACATCCATTGCCGCGCTTGGGCTTTTTGCTGCTACGCCCGCGCTGGCCGCCGATTGCCCGATCAAAGTCGGGGTTCTGCATTCGCTGTCCGGCACCATGGCGATTTCGGAAACCACCCTGAAAGACACCATTGAAATGCTGGTCGAGCAGCAGAACGAAAAGGGCGGCCTGTTGGGCTGTGACCTTGAGGCTGTTGTTGTTGACCCTGCGTCCGACTGGCCGTTGTTTGCCGAAAAAGCACGTGAGCTTCTGTCGGTTCACGAAGTTGACGTGATCTTTGGCAACTGGACCTCCGTGTCGCGGAAATCGGTTCTGCCGGTGATCGAAGAGCTGAACGGCCTGCTGTTCTACCCTGTGCAGTACGAAGGCGAAGAATCCTCGAAAAACGTGTTCTACACCGGTGCCGCCCCCAACCAACAGGCGATCCCGGCCACAGATTACTTCCTCGACGAACTGGGCGTTGAAAAATTCGCCCTGCTCGGCACCGACTATGTCTATCCGCGTACCACCAACAACATCCTTGAATCCTATCTGAAGTCCAAGGGCATTGCCGAAGAAGATATCTTCGTCAACTACACGCCGTTTGGTCATTCCGACTGGGCCACCATTGTGGCGGATGTTGTCGCGCTGGGCGCCGACGGCAAACAGGTTGGCGTGATTTCCACCATCAACGGCGACGCCAACATCGGCTTCTACAAGGAACTGGCAGCGGCTGGCATTTCGGCGGATGACATCCCCGTTGTGGCGTTCTCGGTTGGTGAAGAAGAACTCTCTGGCCTTGATACATCGAACCTCGTTGGCCACCTCGCGGCCTGGAACTATTTCCAGTCGGCAGAATCCGACGACAACACAGCGTTTATCGAAACCTGGAAGGCCCGCATGGGCGAAGAGCGCGTCACCAACGACCCGATGGAAGCACACTATATCGGCTTCAACATGTGGGTGAACGCCGCGACCGAGGCTGAAACCACCGATGTCGATGCCGTGCGCACCGCGATGTATGGCCAGACCTTCCCGAACCTGACCGGCGGCACCGCCGAGATGCTGGTGAACCATCACCTGTCGAAGCCTGTTCTGATTGGCGAAATCAC
This sequence comes from Marinovum sp. 2_MG-2023, assembly GCF_030548265.1. Taxonomy (NCBI): domain Bacteria; kingdom Pseudomonadati; phylum Pseudomonadota; class Alphaproteobacteria; order Rhodobacterales; family Roseobacteraceae; genus Marinovum; species Marinovum sp. 2_MG-2023. Next base: position 176,470 of record NZ_JAUOSD010000008.1, read on the forward strand.
CGCCGATGGCCAGTTCGATATCATCAGCCAAACCTCGGAAGTGCCGGGCGATGCCTGGACCGATTATCTGCCGGAATCGGCGGTTCTGAAATCCGATTGGAAAGATCTGGGTTGCGGTATGTACAACACCGAAACCGAAACCTGCGTACAGATCAAATCCAACTACTGATCTAAACGGTCTCCTCCCAGGGGGCGCGGCTTTGGTCGCGCTCCCGCTCTCCTTTTCCTCGCAAGAATTGGCCCCCCTTATGCACCGCGTTCTTCTCGTGTGTCTGGCTTTGCTGTGTCTGCCCATCACGGCGACGGCTCAGGACGGTTCGCCCGACCCAGCCCAGACAATCCAATCCATCTTGCAAGAGCATCAGGCGCTGGTCGCCAAGCCGTCGCGCCGCTCCATCGGTACGGTGCTCGATGCGCTGGTGGGCTCCGGCAATCCCCAGGTGCCCGGGTTTCTCAATCGGTTTGTGGAACGCGATGTCTGGGAACGCGACGCAGATGGCATGTTCTTCTATGCTGCCAAATCCGGTGATGGCTATGACCTGACCGATATTGACAGCGGCGAAGTGGTCGCAACGGCGGTGTCCAGTGATGGCCTGTCGAATATCAAACCCAACGGCGGTGTGCGTCGTGAAATCGGCGCGGCGCTGGTCCAGTTTCAACTGTCCGACCCCGATATCAATCGCCGCCGCGAGGCGCTGGATGCCATTTCCCGCAATCCTGATCCGACACAGCTTGCGGCGCTGGCCGCGTCGATCGCCGGGGAAACAGATCCCGCCCTGAAGACCCGCAAAGAGCGTCTGGTCACCTATCTGACCGCGCGTTTTGGCGACAACACTGCCGCACGCATTGCCGCCATCGCGGGCCTGTCCCGCGATCTCAGCGTCGAAGGCCGCGCAGTTCTCAACCAGATTCTGACAGTGAAATTCACCGCGGCCAATGAGGTGCCAGAGGGCGCGAATATCGCCCGTGTGCTGACCGCAGGCGACACGATTGACCGGGACGTGGCCTATGCCGCACTGGTCTCGGCCGATCTTGCGCCGCCATTGGTCACGCCTTCCGATGTGCGTGCCGCGCTTGAGGCCAATATCGTCGACGGCCGTGTCGGCGGGCTGGCACTGGCCCGTCTGGGCCGCGATGACGCCCGCGCAGAAGCCTATGCCGCACTCGCCGCCGAGGGCACAGTCCCGCAGATGGTCACCGACGCCGATGTCGATGCCGCGCTCGACGCCCATGTGTTTTACGAAGCTTATGACGAGCCCGACGCCGCCATCACCGATGCCGCCGAAACGGCGCTGGCCTCGGTCGAAACCCGCGTTGGCGTTGGCCAGACCATCGACCTGACGATGGACGCGGTGTCGCTGGCCTCGATCTACTTCCTCGCCGCCATCGGCCTTGCCATCACCTTTGGCGTGATGGGCGTGATCAACATGGCGCATGGCGAATTCATCATGATGGGCGCCTACACCGGCTATGTGGTGCAGCTGTTCATTCCTGATTACACCCTGTCGCTGATTGTCGCCCTGCCGCTGGCCTTTGCCGTCACTTTCGCCGCCGGTGTTGCGATGGAACGTCTGGTGATCCGCTGGCTCTATCATCGCCCGCTGGAAACCCTGCTCGCCACCTTCGGCATCTCCATCGCGTTGCAACAGCTGGCCAAGAACATCTTCGGCACCCAGGCCCGCCCGCTGACCTCACCGGGCTGGCTCGACGGCGCATGGGTGATCAACGACGTGGTGCAGATCTCCTACATCCGTATCGCCATCTTTGTGCTCGCGCTGATGTTCCTCGCGCTGCTGCTCTTCATCCTCAAGAAAACCCGCCTCGGGCTAGAGGTCCGCGCCGTGACCCAAAATCCGCGCATGGCGTCGTCGATGGGCATCAACCCCGACCGCATCAACATGCTGACCTTCGGCCTCGGCTCCGGCATCGCCGGCATCGCCGGTGTCGCCATCGGGCTATATGCCAAGGTGACGTCGGAAATGGGCGCCGATTACATCGTGCAGAGCTTCATGACCGTGGTGGTTGGCGGTGTCGGCAACGTCTGGGGCACGCTTGCGGGCGCCACCCTGATCGGCTTCCTGCAAAAGGGGATCGAATTCTTCAACCCCTCGAACACCCTCGCCGCCCAGACCTACATGATCCTCTTCATCATCCTGTTCATTCAGTTCCGCCCGAAGGGCATCGTCGCCCTCAAAGGCCGGGCAGCAGGAGATTGATCATGAAAACGCCATTCCTTCTTCTGTTCAAAAATATCCCGGGGGTTCCGGGGGCGGCGCCCCCGCGGCGCGCCCCCCCCCCCCCCCCCCCCCCCCCCCCCCCCCCCCCGCGCCCCCCAAAAAACGGGCCCCCCCCAAAAACCCCGCC
>NZ_JAUOSD010000080.1:0-598 GCF_030548265.1 Marinovum sp. 2_MG-2023
CGGCTTGATGTAGCTGCGTAATTTATCCGTGATCACGACCCTCGGCGCGCCGAACTGAACTACCAACCTTTTGAAAAGGTATTGCCAAGTTGTTGACAGCAGGTTGTGCTTCCCTGTGAAAGGGTGGATCACGTGGTCATCTCAGGGTTGTGTCGCAAACTTTGGGTAAGCTTGAAGGCGTGTAACTTAAGGACGTGGTTATGCAGCGAGGGCGGCGAACTGCTGGAATGAGGAACGATCATTGGCGCCGAACTGGCCCTTGCGGATCATGTGTGCGGTCTCGATGCCCGCAATGGTTGCGGCGGCTGAATGGAAGGCCTTGAAGCCCAACATCGAGGCTGTAATCCTTTTGATGAAGCGGTGGTCCTGCTCCAAGATATTGTTCAAGTATTTGACTTGCAGAACCTCAATGATACGCCCCGCTCTGGTGGATTTCAGGATTACGTTCGCCGCCTGCAGGCCAGCCAAATTGGCACCACTCTTGTCAATCACCACCCGATCCGGCACGCCATTTGTGCCGATGGGATTGCCAAGTTGTTGTTCTTGGATTTTAAAGTTCTGATGTTCGGTCGATCACGTCACCATTTCGGCGGTGTAG
>NZ_JAUOSD010000081.1:0-593 GCF_030548265.1 Marinovum sp. 2_MG-2023
CCCGGCGCGCCCAATCCGGCGACCGAGGCGGGGTATCATCACATCAGCCACAACCTGAAATTCATCGGGCTCGACACCGATGGCGCGCTGCAACAGCTGTGGAATGTGCCGGCCTTCACCCTGCACGCCCTGCCCGACGGGATGCGGCTGGACCATGCGGCGCTGATCGAACCGGTGGCCGTGGCCTGTCACGATGTGCGCATGGCCGGGCTTCAGGCGGGCGAGGATGTTGTCGTCATCGGCGGCGGCCCCATCGGCATTCTGGTTGCCATGGTGGCGCGCGATGCGGGCGGCAAGGTTGTGATCTCCGAGGTCAATCCGCACCGTCTGAAAATCGCAGAGCAGCTGGGTTTTGACACCGTCAACCCGATGGAAACCGACCTGAAGGCCGAGATCGAGGGCCGCACCGGTGGCAAGGGCGCGGAAGTGGTGTTCGAGGTCTCCGGCTCGCAACCCGGTGTCGATGCGATGACCGCCGTCGCGGCCACACGCGGGCGCATCTGCATGGTGGCGATCCATGCGAAAAAGCCGGTTGTCGACATGTTCCAGTTCTTCTGGCGCGAGCTGAAGCTGATCGGCGCGCGGGTCTATGA
>NZ_JAUOSD010000082.1:0-566 GCF_030548265.1 Marinovum sp. 2_MG-2023
AGTCTGCATCGGCCGGAAAATTTTTTTGATGAACCGAAGATCCTGCTCAATGAAATTGTTGAGGTATTTCGTACGCCGAACAGTGATCAACGGATACCAGCCGTTATTGCCGACGGCTTTCGCGAAAAAACCAGTTGCTGCGGCTTCGTCGCGGCATTCCGACAGGATGAAGCCTAGGGTTTTTCCTTCCTTGTCGATTGCGCGGTACAAGTATGTCCACTTGCCCTTTACTTTGACATAGGTCTCATCCATTCGCCACGAGCGGCCAATCGGTGAATTCCACAGATATGCTTCTTCAGAAATGGCGCCCGCGTATTTTTCGACCCACCGGTTGAGCGTCGCATGATCCAAATCAACGCCGCGTTCTGCCATGATCTCTTCGAGGTCGCGACATGTTACGGGAAAACGAACATAGAAATAAACAGCATTTAGAATCACGGATTTCGGCTACTGCGCACTTTTGAAACTGATCAACTCGTCAATCCTGACGCGGTCTCGGGAAAGGGTCGGGTCTGGTTCTACACGCCCAGCAACGCAACCGAAATCCGTAACTTTGCGACACTACC
>NZ_JAUOSD010000083.1:0-551 GCF_030548265.1 Marinovum sp. 2_MG-2023
GACCTCAAAGGCGCTTGCGCCGAATTTGGAAGTCCCAGTTCTGCATTCGCAAACGTCAGTTTTTCAACAGAATCGGCTCCTAGCGGTCGATCGCCGCGCGCTGCCTCAATGTCGGCTCTATTGATCAACAAGTTCGGCGGTTTTGCTGCGTGGCTTTCTCTTTGTTGCTGAGGAGGGCGGACCGCGTTGACGGCCCGCCCTTGTTAATAGCTTTCGGGCCGGTCACCCTGAAAAGTCAAAGCGGGCTTTTTGTCCTTTGGAACTCAGACCCTGATCCAAAGGAAAATCCCCATGACCAAGCCCAAACCGGCAGGCCCGGCTCTCTCAATCTCCCACCCTGACCTCGCCTCTGCCCTCGCGCAGATCGGCACGGAGGTCGATCACCAACCCCTGCGGGCATTGCCAACTTGCTGCCGCATCTTGGTACGTCTAGCGTTCTATCATGAGGATACCAGCTGAGATGCCGCGCCTAAGGGGCTACCGTTTCCCCCGTGAAGTCGTGGCTTATGCCGTATGGGTCTATCATCGCTTCGCGCTCAGCACGGCGGACG
>NZ_JAUOSD010000084.1:0-540 GCF_030548265.1 Marinovum sp. 2_MG-2023
GGCATTGCCAACTTGACGGCATTGACCTGTGACGGTCCCCAGGGGTGATTTTCTCAGGCGGTCATTTCGAACGCATAATCGTGCCACAGGTCGAAAGCATCGGACCTTGCTTGGCGGTATGAGACGGTGGAGAGGCGGTAGCGTCGGGGTTTGAACATGGTGTTGATTTGATCGTGGGCCGCGAGGAACCTTTGCGTCTGTCGGATCGATTTGAACCGTCCCATGACCTTCTCTCGTTTGCGGGTCGGTCGATGCGAACCCTCGATGCGGTTGTTGAGCCCTTTGTGTGCCCGATGATCCGCTTCTGGCGCGAGGGTCCGGACCGGTTTGATGTAACTCCGCAACTTGTCCGTCACGACGACACGCGGTTTGCCAAAGCGAGCAATCAGCCGAGTAAGGAAACGCTTGGCAGCTTTGGCGTTTCGGCGCGGCTGCACAAGGATATCCAGCACGTCCCCGTTCGCATCCACCGCACGCCATAACCACTGCTTCACGCCGTTGATCGGAACGACGACTTCGTCTAGATGCCATTTGTCTGCA
>NZ_JAUOSD010000009.1:0-177979 GCF_030548265.1 Marinovum sp. 2_MG-2023
CTTCGCCTTTCAGCGCTTCCAATGCGACCTTGGCCTTGAACTCTGGGTGATGTTGCTTCCGTTTAGACATACCTGATCTCCTTCGTGTTGAAGATCAGCAGACTACAAATCGCAGCTTACGTCAGTGTCCGAATTTCGGGGGGTAGCTCAGAACGCCTCTCAAACGAAACTTTCCATTTTGAAGAATTAACTCTCCTGCCGCGAACTCACTTGGAGGCACGCCGACGTATATCAGTTTGGACTTTACTACCATAAAGTCCTCTAAGCCTATCTCACTTTCGAAACGGAAGAGTTCAGTTTCACATTGGCTAGTAACATGCCACCCCGTTGGACAAACGCCCTGAGTTCGTTCCTCGACTTCACCGTTCATGGCTGCATCCCAAGTGTAAAGCATTCCTTCACCGGGCGTGGGTTCTTCTTCAACTTCGTCATAAAAACCGTACCAGCCTTGATTCGTGCTGGGAGTTTCCTTGAGGTTGTCCGCGAACCAGCACTGGTCCCCAATCTCTACCAGCCGATAGGTGTTGCCCTGATCGGTGGTGATTTCTGTCATGCAGTCGCAGCCGGAAACTGAGATTAATTTGTCGTTGCAGTCCTCCGGTAGACCTGGGATGGTTTTGCCCAGAACAGGCGAGGTGCGTGAACTTTCAGCCGCTACATTGTTCGCGTTGGATGCGCTGTCAATTGGCAGCGGCCCTGTGTCTTCCTTTTGCGCATAATAGAATCAAATGCTGCCAAGCCCAAGCACCAACAGCCCGAAACAAGCCGCCAGCCACCAGTATGATTTCCTCATTTTCATAAATTAAATTCAGCCTGACATTATCACGAATAAACGATTTTTCAAAATTGCACTGGCTGTTTGGCGGGGGAGTGTCTGTTTTAGTCGTAAGCGACGGGTACGGCATACATCGCCCCTTTGCTTTTGCCAAAAGCGAAACTGTCCGTATCCTGATGTGGCGAAGCTTTTACAGGTTTCATAGCGTTGTCTCCTCTGCTGGAGCCACAGCCTAGCCGTCGCCCCCCGGGTTCATCGGCTCAAAATACCTTCGCTTTTGGCAGTAGCGAAACTGTAACCCCTAACAATCATGCGGCTGAGCCGCCCATCAAAAAAGAGCGCGTGGAACCGTGGCCGGATCATAGGGCAGAAACGGCCCCTTGCGCTGAGCGACATTCGAAAACTGGAAGCATCCCTGCCCCAGCGGGAACGCTGGCACGATCTGGCACTCTTGGGCGTAGCGCTCGATACGATGTTGCGGGCGACAGATCTGCTGGCTCTGCAGGTGAAAGACGTTCAGGCGGCGACGGGCGTGATCAAACCCCGCCTCGTACAAGCGCAACGCAAAACAGGGAACGTGGTGCAACCGGTACTGACCCCGACTACTCGGCAGTATCTGGCAAACTGGTTGAACAAAAGCGGCAAGCAACCGGGGCACTACTTGTTCACCCGCACCAAGCCGATGGGCGCGGCTCCGATTCCTCGGCCCCACTATGCCGAGTTGGTCAAATCATGGGCCGAGTGGCTGGGGTACGACCCCGCCGACTTTTCCACGCACTCACTACGGCGTACCAAGGCAGCCCATATGTATTGGGCGGGCGAAGACATCACCCTAGTGTCGCGCTTGCTCGGGCACAAGTCACTGACGCACACCGTCGAGTATCTGGGCATCAATCAGCATCAGGCGGAACAAGCGGCGCTAAGGCACGAGTTTTTGACGGGCTATACAGGATAGGCCTACGACGGTTTTTACCGTATCTAAACAAAAAGCCTGCTAAGTGGCTTGGTCATCGGACTGGTCAAAATGCCCCCCAAGTCAAACTTTTTTTGTCAAGAAAATTTGACTTTAAAACGGTTTTCGGTAGAAAATAGAGTTAACACTAAAATTTTGAAAATGGCAAAATTTGGAACGTTGGCTGCCGGAGCTTTGGTACTAACGACCGCCCTTAGTGCGGCAGAGCAGGCTGACGCGCAGGCAATTGAATTGACATTGCCACATCCAGACGGGGAAATATCGGTGGATGTTTCACGGGTCGCCTACGAAACACAGGCCGATATTTTGGCAGCGCTACAAGGTTGCCTTCAAGAGGGCTTCGCCTTTGCAGATGCCGATGAGAATGGTCAAATTGAAGGCAATGAACGATATGATTGGGATGATGAGCGCGCCTTTTGCGCTGAGACAGCTGAACGGGATTTTGGCATAGCAGAGGCAAACGTAAGAAGTGCTGAGTCACGAGCTGCTATAGCGGCAGCAGAAGCACGTAGTGCTGAAGCCCAAGCACGGATTGCCGCTATGACGGAAGAATTGATTCAAGGGGCACGCGAAGAGAACGATCTTTAGGAGCTAATTTGATAAAAAGTCGTGTTTCTGGTATAATCACGTGATTAATCTTTTTTAGAATGCCAGAAATTGGACCCAGTTCAGGTGAAACAGTGCCAACGGTTTCGTCTCCCGAACGTCCTGCCGAGGCGGTAATGGCTGAGGGTGAAGCGGCCGCAGCCGTGGTGCATGACCTCGAAGCTGATCACGCACGTGCGGAAGACCCTGAGCGACGGTGTGCTGATATCAAACTGTGGGTAGAAGCTGAGTTTGATTATTTTGGCGTCGAACCCAAAAACGACCCAGTGGCCGATCAACTAACGGAAATCCTGTTTGCCCATGAACAAACGCAGGTAGAACGTGGTCGTGATGATTATGATGTGACGGCAGAGGAGCGCCGCCGCCTAGATAGAGTGGTGGAGCGTGGATTTGTGGAGCAAGAGCAAGCGGAAGTACTTGATGCCGAGATAGCAGAAGCTGCAGCACTTGATGTCGAAGAGGTTAGAGCTGAAACAAATGCCGATGAAGATGTAGAAACGGCTGATCGATATGCTGATATCATTCGTGAAATGCAGGCTGAAGGGAAAAGCAACACCGAAATTATTGCTGAGTTGGCGAATAATGAAGCTGTTCCAGCCTCTGAGCGGGTGAAATTGCAGAGTTTTATCCGAATTTTGGATTTAGCGGCAGCTGTACCAGCAGATCGTGAAGTTATCGCAGCACGTATTAATCAGCTGGATATGAGCCAAGGGGTACCGGACCCGGTACAGTTTATTCAGACGGCAATTTTTAGTTCGCCCGACTACGACAATGGCGTGAGCCAAGCCACCCAAGACGCGATTGCCGCCGAATTTGGCATTACGCCCACGCGTCCGGCGCGACCGCGTAACGCTTCCGAAATGCAAACGACACTTCGTGAAGGCCGGGGAACGCGTGAAATACGGGAAATCCAAACCGTTGAAGAGCCGCCAGGCTCTGGCAACTTCGTGGAACGGGAGGTGGTGGTCGGGGAAGAACCGATTCCTTTTGATCCCGAAAACCCGCTGGTGCTATCCACCACCCCACCAATAACGGTGTTTCCGGTGTCTCCTGGTGGTGCCGAACACCGAGTGGAGGGCGTGGTTGAAGGCGGGGAGCCTGTTCGGTTGAAGTGCCAGAGTCGGGGGCGTTTCCTGCGGCAGAGGTGAACAACCGTATGAACGAGCAAATGATGAACACGGTGTTCCGCAATAGTGGGATGACTGGAGTCTTAGAACATTTTCATGGTCGGGGGGACTCAAGCCTAGGAGTCTCGGCGGAAACCGATTTTGCCTCGTTGGGGCAAAACGATATGACCCAATCCATCATGCAAGCCTTTATGGGCGAAAATACCACTTTAGGTGGACGGTTTTTAACCAACGGAGACCTGAATGCCTTTCGGGAAGGGTTACTCCATTTGACCCCTGATGGTGATTTAGGCGCCTTTAATCGTATGGATCCTGAAGTGGCTAACGGCTTGATGACAGCCATGTTTGGGTCTGACCGCGCTGATATTCAGGCCAATCTGGATCGAGCGCGACCGTTTATCAACACGGGAGGGGTGGAAAGCCCAAACTATTTAGCACTTTATAACAACCTATACCCAGAGGATGCCGCCAATGGCTATCCTAATCTTAGAGCTATTGGTGGACGCGGCGCGGATTTGCTTAATTTGCCTTCTGCCTAAGGTCAGTCATAATAAACAAAACTAACCTTTATCCCCTATAAGTGAATCAAATCATCCTCATCTGTATAAGGCCAGGACGGCACCGTTTATATTGGTTTTGGGAAGACAAGAAGTGTTCTCCAGATAGATACGATATTACCGGCTAGCTTGCGCGGACGGTCTAATGATGAAGTGAAAGGTTCTAAATCTATTAGTCAGTTTTTTTTGAGCTGGCGAATATGGTGTTGATTTCGGCAGAAGCGATGCAAGCTTATATGAAGTCAATAGATATGACCGGTGTCACCAAAGCAAATCCCGCTGAAGTACAGGTGCCAGCCTTCGATTTGGATCACCTGAAGTTGAGAGAAGCGGACGGCAATCTTCGAACACTGCGGATTCAAGCGCTGTTCACGGTGGTTGCGGCGTATTGGGAGCATACGCCCAAGCTGGCTTTGAAAACGGGCTTAGTGGCTGGGTTGTGGCGACACGGAATGCCCGCCCCAGATATCATACGGAGCATTGCGGTTTCAACTGGCAAGGATGGCCAGTTGATAAAAAGCTCTAGTTGCGACTCTGACATGATTCATGTGATCATTGACGCCTATTTCGCCAGTAAGGATCGCCCTACGCAAAGTGAGCTTTCTCAAGCGGATGCCAAGGAGATGCTTGATCGTTTGCTGGCAGCCACGCGCAGCGCGGTGCTTGGCAGTAAGGACGTGGCAAATACGGTTCTACACAGAGCCGATCTTCGTCGGCTGGGTTTGATCGACAATAGCGGCAAGGTTGACTTGGACCGAGTTAAAAAGGTCGCTGAACAGGTGTTTAGCGTAGAAAAACTGTCGTTTGACGATTTAGCCGCATGGGTGGATGAAAATTTCAAATCTGTCGAAACCAGTACCAATGACGTCACTAAGAAATCACAGGCAATGTTGAAAAAGAAACGAAAACAAGGTCGCCTCAATCGAAAACGCGGACGCCAGTAACGCGGTTAGTACGAGGCAATCAATCGTCCGGGGGATTTTGCTTTGGATCTTGAGCGAGCCGCTCAAAGGCTTCTTCGGCAATGCCGTAGAGTATTTCCAAGGCTTCAAAGACGTCATCATCCTCATAGTTCCGCGCGATCATTCCTAACATACCACGCGCGGATTCGATGCCGATGCGGCGTTCATTTTCTTGATGGTCGTCGAGTCCGCCGCTTGGTGGTTCATTTGCAGTCATGAATATTGGGTTAATGCAGCATGAGCATACCGTAACCCCATGCGTGACTTTTCGGCGGCGCGTTCAGGCGTGGAATTGGAAAGAGGGCGCCCCATGGCCGCCCTCCAATTCTACTTGGGAAAATGAAACAACTACATGGCCGCCTTGATGGTCGAGACCATAGTCGCGCCGACGGCGGCCAGAAAGTCGCGGAGCGCGCCGCCGTTGTCCCCGACAATATGCACCTGGCCGTCACTGGCGATCCGGGACAAAATGTCCTGATTGGCATCAGCCCCGTAGGCAACCGCTGTGACGTTCGCCCGTTCTTGCAGATCCTGAATATTCTTGTCGCTGACCCGTGATTGGCCGTCCGACAGGAACAGAACTTGCGGCTGCAAATACTGCCAGCCATCCGGGTTGGGACGGGCTTTGAAAGCTTCGATCTCGGAAATCGCAGCCAGGATCGGCGAGTCAAAATTGGTGCCGCCAGAAGCGATCAGGTTCAGGGCTGGCACAGAAGTTGCCGCCTCAGCCGCGCACAAAACATGGCTGGCATGGTTAAATGGGATGACTGTTACCAAGAAACCACCTTTGTTTGAGGGGTCCGCCAGCTGCAACAAGATTGACCCCATGGCCATTTCCAGTTCCTGAATCTTTTCGCCCGACATGGACGAGGAATGATCGAGCAGGAACAACACACGTTGCTTGACGTTGGACGCAACGCCGGTGGGCAGTTTCTTCTTCACCGTCATCTTCAGCGGCGGGAACGCCTGGGCGGCTGGAGCCGTGCTGCCCGACGGGAGAGTGGTTCCCGGCGCGGGGCTGGTTTGGCCCAGCGGAATGGTCGCGGCGGGGTGTTGGCTGATGGTCATCGTTGTCTCCTTTACTGTTTGGGTGATGAGCCACTGGTTTCATAGCCCGAGCCACCCGACCGGTAGCAGCGACGGAGTTCCGCCTCCTGACCTCCGCCTCGATCTGTGAAGATTGGAGAGCAGCTCAAATCACGGAGAGTGCCATGACCCAGTTGACCCGATTTCCCATCGACCAAAGTTTCAAGGATCGTCTAAAGACGCGTGAATTTTGTATTGATGACCCGGACAAGCGGCTTCCCACAAGAAACGAATTTCCGTCGCGGGTGCTGGATCTGCGCGGGCGTACTGGCAAGAACCAAGCCGCGCTGTTGCTGTCCGACCGGAATGGTCGTAACGGATCGGATCGATCCCGTGTGCTGCCTTGGCTTGCACCGCTCATCGGATGGGCCGGATGGCCCGAGCAGGCCAAAGCACATGATCACCAGCCGCCAATCTTTCAATGGCCAGCGGCCTCGCCCGCCGAGGGGATTGACCTCGCGACCAGAGCGTTGGACTGGCTGGGGCAGATCAGATTCGACGATCCGGTATTCTCTTCTGGAATGCTCGGGGCGCTGTTGATGACCCAGACTGTCGCGATGATGCAGCGACGGGCGATTCTGAAAGCGACGACCGCCACCGCACCTCCCGCCCAAGCCGACCTATTTGCGGACACCCTGCCAAATCCAAACAGAAGCGAAAAAGCGACGACATGGGCGGTGGACGCTGCCACCCGTCAAGGGCAGGTACGCGAAGAAAATCAGGACGCCCTGCGGGTGCTGCGCTTTGCTGATGACGTGGCGGTGATGATCGTCTGCGATGGAGCTGGTGGCATCGGCGGTGGGCATGAAGCCTCTCAATCGGCGGTTGCGGCGATTTCGGACGCGTTGTCTGCACGCTGGAACGATACCGCTACATTGGCCCGGGCGGATCTCGACGCGGCTATCGAAGCTGCCCGCGAAGCCGCACGCGTCGAAGACCTCGAAGGAGTCACTACGGCCCTTCTGGTGTTGCTGGATGGCGAAAACATGCATTTTGCCACGCTCGGCGATGGTGCCATTTCGGTCATTTGGCCCGATGGCATGGTCGGCCCAATGCAAGTCCCACACCATATCCTCGAAGGTCCTCACAACCCCCTAGTCGCGGATTGGGAGCACCGTGTGTACGAAGTCCCCGAGTGGGGAAGCTTCGCAGGGGTGGAATTCGACGAAAACGACCGCTTTGTCGTGCTGGCCCAAGGTCAATCTTTGACCGAACTGCCCACATGGCCTTACAAATGCGGCATGATCGGAGATATCCGTTCCTCGGATGGCGAATACCTGATCGTGGCCCCTAACGGGGGCTATGTAACGATGGTCGACAATCACGCTTATCTGGATGTCTTTCCTCCGCAAAAATTCGGCCTTAGCCCATTCCCATTCTGGGAACCGTGGCGCGATCTGGGCCAAGACCTCACCGACAAAGTCTTTGGTGAGTAAGCCACACGACCACCGAGCAGCTTCGCGCTCCGCCAGAATTCTGGCGGAGCGCTTTTCTTGGAATATCGTGCTTGCAAATGCTGATAAACAAGGCCCCAATCCCTCTGCAAAAAACCATTTCTGAGGCCTTGCCCTGACCGAAATAGATGAACTTTGGAGTGCTCTTCAGTCCGACCCGAGCGCCCGTGCCGATGACGTCATTCGTGCCTGGCTGCAGTTGGGCGTTTTGCTCTCAGACGGCGCACCCGAACCCTGGGATGGCCCATCGGCGCAGACCTGTTTTGCAACTGCATTGGATCTGGCCGCAGTGGGAACACCTGAATTTGCCGATGCACTGCTTGGTCATGCGTCGGCACTGGTCGACTGGAGCGACGCGCAATACGAACAGCGTCTCGAAGAAGCTATTCAACAACTGGAGCAGGCAGAAGACCTCTTCAAGCGTTTTGACGATGAAGTAGGGTGGCGTGAGGCAACCATTCGTCGTTGCCATGCCATATCCGAACTGGTTGGCAATCGTAGGTATGAGCTCATAGACACGGCAATCAAGGATGCGGAGGCGCTTCTGAAAGACAGTGCCGTCAAATTGGGGGCCGCTCAACGTGGAAACCTGAACTTGATCTTGGGTACTCTTTATCAGGATCGCCTTGAAGGTGAGCCCTCCGCCAACCTGGACGCGGCGGAAACGGCCTATCGTCAGGGATTGCAGGCCTTTCGACGAGCCAAGGATCCGAATGCAAAAGCTCAAATCTACCTTCAACTCGCGACAGTTTGCTTCACTAGGGTCGAGGCAGGCGACTTTGCTGCGGTTGGCGCGACAATCCGCTATGCGCGCAAGGCACGTACGTTAGTCAGCGACGTGGCACCGGTAGAGCTAAAAACTGGAATCATCAGCGTATTGGCACGCGCTTATGCTGCCCGAGAGGGTCGAGAATGGGTCTCCAACTTCAAAAAAGCCGAAGAGCTGCTTGCCGAGGGAATATCCTTAGCGGATGCTCAAGAATCTGTGGCTGGAGCGTTGCTACACCTCATACGCGCACAGATCTTCGTACATCTCTCGCAGCACCCGATGATTAACCGGTTACCGGACGCAATCGAAGATCATGATGTCGCGGGGCGTTTCTTCAGCCTCGAAGACACGCCGCAATGGTGGTTTCAGCATCGGGAAGTCGCTGGACAAATTGCGGGTATGTTAGATCAATCTGAAGGGATGATCGAAATCGCAGAAGATGCTTTTAGCGCGGCAAAAGACTATTTGGGAACCCGATCCAGCCACCTCGAACGACGGCACATTCTGTCTCTTTTGTCCCTGACCCTTGACCTTGGAGTGTTGGGCTACCTCGAACATCAAGGACCAGTGGAAGGGTTGCTGTTCGCGCGCCGATTGTTTGGGTTTTTGTCCGATTTCGATCCAACACCCATAGAGCACGGGCCAAACGCAGCCGAGATTCATTTTCTCAACCCCGCGACCGAAAATTATGGGTCTATCCTTTTGGCTTTTGGGGACGACTGCATCCGATATCCACTGGAAGGACTAGGGTTTGAGGCTTGGGAAGCGTCGCGCCTGGGTGAACTCAAAGACGCAATTAGCGGCTTGGCTGTGTTGTCTGACCCTGGAGGGGTTGCTGAGTTTGCGGATCATATCCAACGCTGGATTCATCTCGTATCCGGCAATCTCGACCCAGTCACTTCGGATATCGTCGACGAAGGCTTTGAAGAAATCATTGTTTTCGCATCCGGACCTTGGTCAACTTTTCCAGTCTCCGCTATCCAGCTGCCGGGGCCTGAAGGACGCCTTTTGGTTGATCAGGCCAGAGTCCTGCATGGTCCATGCGCGCATCAAGAAGAAAATACCGTCTTGGATAGGGTGCTCCACCTTTGTGACCCCAAGCTTGACCAGTCGTATGAAGAAGCTGCGTTAATAAAGGGCATGTCAAAGTCCTACACCCCCGTTGACCGACTAAGCGACATTCAACACATGCTGTCGTCCGGCGAACAATTTGATCTGATTCACGTAACTTGTCATGGCCAGTTCAATCCTGACTATCCTGATGGATCAGGCGTCATATGCCCAGACGGTGAAATTCTTACAGCTCTGTGGATATATGAGCATGCCCATTTGCAGTCTTGGCCTTTGGTTTGCATTGCCGCGTGCCTCAGTGGTGTTCCGGATTTTGAAAGTATGCCGCACGAAGGGTTTGGTCTCCCTTCGGCATTTATCAAAGCCGGTGCGCGAGCGGTGCTTGGGACACAATGGCCCGTTGACGACTTCGCGACCCGGCTCTTTGTGCAAGAGTTTTACAGCAACATCAAAAATGGAATGTTGGCCTCTCGGAGCTTTCATCAAACTCAGAAATGGATGCGATCTCTTGAGGAAGCCAAAATCGATCCAATCCAAGAGAGCTTTCCACGTTTCATCGACGGTGACAGCCACGTCTTCGACGAAGAACCATATCCCTTTAGACATCCCTACTTTTGGGCGGGCTTCACGCTCCATCTGGCGTAACCAGCCGATAGGTCGAGACGCCCACAAGCGCTGGGGTAGATGTTGCGGCTTGAGCCAAAAGTTCAGCGGCTATGTTCAGGAGATCTGAGTTTGTTAGTGGTTTCCGCACGTTTGCCGAACCATGAATGTTGTGCAACGCCAAACCGGCTCCGGATATGGCACAAAACCCGTACCGTCCGGGCGTGTTACCCATCATAAAGGGTCGCCCGCGTTTTGATATTCGCCAATTTCCGTAACCGTCCCCCTTGCGAATGGGTAGGGGCAATATCTGAGCTCTCACGGGGCGACCATCGGCTGTGGCCTCTTCCTGATCATCAATGAAATTTATAACCAGCGGTCGATCCTTCGCAACCTCTGCGTCAATCTCAAGAACAAATTCACTTTTGATTGGAAGGATCGTTTCAGAGGCAATGCTGACAGGTTCGCCCCCATCTTCAAGATCCATCCATCGCAGATTCTTGCCAGAAACAATCTGCGGCTCGATCCCCATGGGAGAACTTGCCGCTAGCGACTTGAGCACCATGATTGGATCAGCACCGCTCCAATTGACTTTGATTTGAACCCCGGAAAGCTGTCGCAACACTTGTTCAAGCGTACCGGCCCGTATTAATTCAGGATCAAGCGCATCAATCGCGTCCTGGCCGAACACACGGGCGAAACAAAGCGCCAAAAAATCCAGCTCGCGCTGGATCAGCGGTTTGTCATTTCCCTTCATGACATTGTCCAAACGGTTTCGGGCGGAGACGTCATTCAAAACCTCGCGCTGGCGCGTGTTTCCTTCATCGTCACGGTATTGTTCGGTAAAACTATGCGTAGCGTACATCCGCTGCGCGATCGCCGGGTATTTGGCCCCTCGACCGAACACGCCTACCGCCAATATGAAAGTGAATTTTGCCCGCAGATGTAAACCAAAGCCGATACTCTCCGAGGCCTTAATCTCCTCAGGCGTAATTTTGGTTTCAAATTCCGGTGGCGCTATGTCCTTAGTCGTCATGTCAATCTCCGATGCTCTTTGCTTTTGGCTTCCTAACATGAGTACGGCGTTGCGTCCCCCGACGGAGTTCCGTCGGAAGACGATGAAGCATGGAGAAACATCAGAAACCCGGGCTGTTTTGAGATGAGACACTCAGGCCTCTGCTGTGGTTTCACCTTGCCCCTGTCGCCACCTCGATCGGTTGTACTTGGTACAAATCTTGGTACGTTTTCGAGCCGAGGCGGTTGCGGACCTCTTGGCTCTTCGCCGCTAATCCCTTGAAGTTTGGCCACTTCTGGCTTACTTCTGGGGCGCAATCGGGTGAACCGTGCAATCCCTTCGTCTCCGCCACCTTCATATTTCATCCTTTATTTGCAGGGATTTATGAAGGTGATTGGCGAGCCTGAGAATTTGATTCGTCTAGGTTTGCGCCCCCTTTGGATCCCGCACAGCCTCGTGAAAGCTTCATCGGCATGCGGAGGGCGACTTGCGTCCCTTGTGTTAGTCACCTCAGCAAGAGTAGCGTGGCCAGTGACGGCCATGATCTCATGAGGGGATGCGCCGACCCCAGCCAAACGTCTCGCAATGGCTTTTCTCAAGCCGTGGGGGGCGCATTTCGGGAGGTTGGCGGCGTCGCGCCAGCTTCGCATTCTGTTTCCGAGTCCGTTGGCCGAACGCAGAACGAAATGCACAGGGAAGTCGATGAGAACGCCGCCGGTGTCTTCTTTTTTTGCCGCCGGTATTTCCAGGCACACCAAGCTGTTGAGATAAAGCGGGTTCGACGTCCTGTGGCATTTGGCGTCGTGAGCCAAAAATTCTGTCAACCCAGTGGCGCAGGGTTAATGGGTCCTAACCCCGGCAAGATCAGGGTAAGGTTGAATCCGACATAGTTCGCAAGTGACAGGCGCTTCCAGGTCGGCTGCACGTTTCACGCGACTGTGCAGGCGGGCAAGGGAAACGCCCTGTGGCAGCGAAGTCTTTGAAAATGATGCGAATGATCGCGACTGGGTTTTTGTGGCAAATGGGCGTTTCGACAATAGTCTGGTGGCCTGTCGAACCGGGGCCCGGCAGATCGAGGAAACGGTCTGATCGTCACGAACGCCTTCGCGATATCGCCGCTGGCGTGACTGCAGCAACCGCTGCACACCTAGCAGGCATTCGCCGAAAAACGTGAAGAAAATAGGCAAAAAACGCCACCGCCAACAGGTGCGAAGAATTTGTTGACCCACAAAGATTCATAGTATCTATTTCTTGAAATTGCCTGTGACCCGCAACTCCGGATTGTCCGGCTTTTGGGGGTGATGCAGGCAAAATGGGAGGAATAAAAATGATGAACCGCCGAAATTTTGCAGCGCTTGGTGCCCTTGCCGTCGCCGGAGCGATGACAGCCATGACGGCCACCCCGGCACTGGCCGAATATCCAGAGCGCCCGATCACGCTGATCGTGCCGTGGGGTGCCGGCGGGGGCACCGATGCCACCGGACGGATGATTGGCACGCTGTTGCAGGCGGAACTGGGTCAGCCCGTGGTTGTGGTCAACCGCGACGGCGGCAGCGGCGTTGTCGGGCACACTGCAATCGCCACCGCCGACCCGGACGGCTACACAATTGGCGTCGCCACGGTTGAAATCGGCATGATGCATTGGGCCGGTCTGACCGATCTGACATGGACCGCCTATACCCCGATCGCCCTTTACAATGCCGACGCTGCGGGCGTGATCGTGCGTGCCGACAGCGATTGGACCAGCGCCAGCGACGTGCTTGCCGCGGTCTCGGCGGAACCGGGAAAATACAAGGGCTCGGGCACCGGACAGGGCGGCATTTGGCATCTGGCATTGGCGGGCATGCTGAACGACGCAGGCATCAGCCCCGATGCGGTGCCATGGGTCCCCTCCAAAGGTTCAGCGGCAGGATTGCAAGAGCTGGCTGCGGGCGGCGTTGACATCGTGACCAGTTCGGTCGTCGAAGGCGCGGCAATGATCGCCGCAGGTCAGGCCAAGGCGCTGAATGTCATGGCAAGCGAACGCATCGGCGCCTTTGCCGATGTCCCGACGCTGAAGGAGACAACCGGTTCCGATTGGCAACTCGCGGCCTGGCGCGGCATCGTTGGCCCCGTCGGCATGCCGGATGAGGCAACCCAAAAACTGACCGTTGCCCTGGAAAACGTCTGGAATTCTGATGAGTTCCAGGAATTCATGAACGGACGCGGCTTTGGTCTGACCTGGAAATCGGGTGACGACTTTGCCGGATGGATGGAATCGTCCGACGCGTCGCTGGGCGCGGTCATGACTGCGGTCGGCTTGGCAAAATAGACCAACATTAGCGAAAAGCCATGCGATTGGGATTGGGCGGCGGCAGGCCGCCCAATTTCGCTCTGCAACAATTTTTGCGAGGTCGAAATGCGCTTCAATGATGCTGTTCCGGGCTGTTTCCTTATCCTTTTTGCGATAGCCGAGATCCTCTACACCCGGACCTTCCCCCAGCTACACGGACAGAACTTTGGCCCTGATCTGTTCCCGATCCTGATCGGCGGCGGGCTGATCATCTGCGGCGGCCTGCTGGTCTTTCAGGGCGTTGCGACACGCCGGACGGTGCCGTTGCTGACATTGGGTGATTGGTCCAAAGACCGCCGCACCGTTGTCAATCTTGGGCTGATGATCGGCAGCATGGTGTTTTATATCCTGTTTTCGGGCAGCCTTGGTTTTGTCGTGACCTCGACGCTCCTTATGACCTTGTTGCTGTCACGTCTGGGCACCGCACTTGTCCCCAGCATCGGGATCGCCGTGCTTGTCACGATGATCATTCACACCGTTTTCGCAAAAATCCTCCTGGTGCCGTTGCCCTGGGGCATTCTGCAAGCCATAGCGTGGTAAAAACATGACCTGGGACGTCCTTGTACAGGCTTTTGGTCTGGTTACTCAGCCCTATACACTGGGGGTTATGCTGCTGGCGGCGATGTTCGGCCTGTTTGTCGGCTCGATGCCGGGGCTGACGGCCACGAT
Organism: Marinovum sp. 2_MG-2023; assembly: GCF_030548265.1. Taxonomy (NCBI): domain Bacteria; kingdom Pseudomonadati; phylum Pseudomonadota; class Alphaproteobacteria; order Rhodobacterales; family Roseobacteraceae; genus Marinovum; species Marinovum sp. 2_MG-2023. The sequence continues at coordinate 14,000 of NZ_JAUOSD010000009.1, forward strand.
GGCCACGGCGCTGCTGATCCCCTTCACCTTTTTCATGGATCCGGTGCCGGCCATCTCGGTGATTGTCACCGCCGTTGCCACCGCGATCTTTGCCGGCGACATTCCGGGCGCCTTGCTGCGCATTCCCGGCACACCGGCCTCCGCGGCCTATTGCGACGAAACCTATGCCATGACCCGAAAGGGGCTGGCCGAGCGGGCGCTTGGCATCGGGCTTGTGACCTCGGTGATTGGCGGGCTGGTCGGCGCGGTGGTTCTGTCGTTCAGCGCGCCGTTTCTGGCCAAATTTGCCATCAAATTCTCGTCCTTTGAATATTTCTGGCTGGCCTGCCTTGGGCTGTCCTGTGCCGTCATCATTTCGTCGGGATCGACGATCAAGGGGTTTGTGTCGCTGTTGATTGGGCTGTTCATCGCAACAATCGGCATCGACGGCACAGCCGGGCATCCCCGGTTCACCTTCGGCAACGTCGAGTTGATGGCCGGGATCAGCTTTATCCCGGCAATGATCGGCATGTTCGCGATCTCCGAGGTGCTGCGCTATGTGGCTTCGACCCATAAGCCGCTGACAGTGCCAAATCATCCGCCCAGCCCGGTTTTCCGCGGTCTTGGACCGATCCTGCGCAAGTACAAGATGAATATCGTCCAAGGCAGCGGTCTGGGCGCAATCATCGGCATCCTGCCGGGTGCGGGTGCCGATATCGCGGCCTGGATCAGCTATGCGCTGGCCAAGAAACGCTCGAAAACGCCGGAAAAATTCGGAACCGGCCACCCAGAGGGGCTTGTCGCCGCAGGTGCTGCCAATAACGCCAGCATTGCCGGCGCCTGGGTTCCGGCCATCGTCTTTGGCATTCCGGGGGATTCGATCACCGCCGTTGTCATCGGCGTGCTCTATATGAAGGGCATGAACCCGGGTCCAATGGTATTCATTCAGAGCCCCGAGTTGATCTATGCCGTCTTCATGGCCTTCTTTCTGGCCAACCTTGCCTTGCTGCCGCTGGGCTTTGCAGCAATCCGGATGTCGCGCCAGGTCCTGCGAGTGCCGCAGCGCATCCTGATGCCGATCATCCTGATGTTCTGTGTGGTCGGCGCCTTTGCCATCAACAACACGGTGTTCGGCGTCACGCTGATGCTGGCATTGGGCATTCTTGCCTACATCATGGAAGAAAACGGTTTTCCCGTCGCCCCGGCCATTCTGGGCATCGTTCTGGGCGGCATGGTCGAAGACAACTTCATGTCGTCGATGATCAAGGCAGATGGCGAACTGATGGGGTTCTTCTCGCGTCCGATTGCCGCGACTTTGGGGGTCGTTACGATCCTGCTGTGGATGACGCCGCTTCTGCTGGCGCTATGGCGCAGAGCACGTCGCAGCGGAGCGGACAGCGCCGCCCCCTGACACGCACCCCCCGGCGGATAACCAATCGGTTCTTCGCCGGGTCGGATCAGGTCTGGCCATTACGGATCAGGCCAAACATGATCAGGCCAGACTTGATCAGACCAAACACAATCAAACAGACACAATCAAACCAGTGTGACAGGCCAAGCCACACCTGTTCCGCGTGAAGCGGAACAGGAAATCATCGCCATGCTGTCCCGGCACATTGCGCCGCGACGCCCGGACCGGGCCCCGCGCATGACGCTATGGCCTTGCAGACCTCAGGTGTTGAACAGGAAGTGCATTACGTCGCCATCCTTGACGATATAGGATTTGCCTTCAGCGCGCATTTTGCCCGCTTCCTTGGCGCCGTTTTCACCGCCACAGGCGACATAATCGTCATAGGCGATGGTCTCTGCGCGAATGAACCCTTTTTCGAAATCGCCATGGATCACGCCAGCGGCTTTCGGGGCGCTGGTGCCTTCGCGGATTGTCCAGGCGCGGGCCTCTTTGGGGCCGACGGTGAAATAGGTTTCCAGATGCAAGAGGTCGTAACCTGCACGGATCAAACGGGAAAGACCGGCCTCATCCAGGCCCATCTCGTCCAGGAACATCGCGGCCTCATCATCGTCGAGCTGGCTGATTTCCTCTTCGATCTGCGCGGAAATCACCACGGATCCCGCGCCCTCGGCCGCGGCCATTTCGGCGACACGGGCCGAAAATTCATTGCCTTCGGCGGCGCTCGCCTCATCGACATTACAGACGTAAAGGATCTTTTTCGAGGTCAGCAGTTGCAGGCCTTTCCAGGCTTTGACGTCCTCTTCGTCGACGTCGACCTGACGCGCGGGTTTGCCCTGATCCAGCATCTCCTGGGCCGCCGCCAGCAGTCGATCCTGCTGGATGGCCTCCTTGTCGTTGCCTTTCAGCTTGCGCACCAAACCAGCGCGCCGCTTTTCAATGCTTTCCATGTCGGCCAGCATCAGTTCCGTTTCAATCACCTCGGCATCGGCCACGGGGTCAACCCGGCCTTCGACATGGGTGACATCGCCGTCTTCGAAACAGCGCAGCACATGGGCAATGGCATCCACTTCGCGGATATTGGCAAGGAACTGATTGCCGAGGCCCTCACCCTTGGACGCGCCTTTGACCAGCCCGGCAATATCGACAAAGGTCATCCGCGCCGGAATGATCTGTTTCGACGTGGCGATCGCCGCCAATTTGTCGAGCCGCGGATCGGGCACCGCGACCTCACCCACATTGGGTTCAATGGTGCAGAATGGAAAATTCGCCGCCTGCGCCGCTGCGGTGCGCGTCAGCGCGTTGAAAAGCGTCGATTTGCCGACATTTGGCAGACCGACAATCCCCATCTTGAAGCCCATGACCGATGATCCTTTGACAGTGCGGGTGCATGTTCCGCGTGTTTTGCAGGCAATTTCACCCGGCGCTTCTATTTGGGCCGGAAGACAAGCGCAAGTCGTCGCCACATGTCACATCCTTTCGGGTCACGCCGCAAGGACGCCCCACAAGGGCCAGAGACGCCCCTGCCCCATTGCCAAGACCGCACAAATTCGGCACATGAAGGGAAAGATATCCGAAGGACAGCCGCATGACCCGTATCGACGCCAAATTCGCCGCGCTCAAAGCACAGAACCGTAAGGCCTTTGTCGCTTATGTCATGGCGGGTGATCCAGATTTCGACAGCTCGCTGGAGCTGGTGCGCGGCCTGCCCGGTGCAGGCGTGGATGTGATCGAACTTGGCTTGCCATTTACCGATCCGATGGCGGACGGCCCGACGATCCAGCTGGCCGGGCAACGGGCGCTGGAAAGCGGCATGACCCTGGACCGCACTTTGGAACTGGCGACAAAATTCCGCGAAACCGACAATGAAACGCCGATTGTCCTGATGGGGTATTACAACCCGATCTATTCGCGTGGGGTCGACACCTTTCTGGCGCAGGCCAAGACGGCGGGGATTGACGGTCTGATCGTGGTTGATCTGCCGCCGGAAGAAGACGAAGAGCTCTGCCTGCCTGCGCAGGCCGCGGGATTGAATTTCATTCGTCTGGCAACCCCGACCACCGACGCCAAACGCCTGCCCAAGGTTTTGCAGAACACATCCGGGTTTGTTTACTACGTGTCGATCACCGGAATCACCGGGTCGGCCGAGGCCCAGGCCGGCGACGTCGGACCGGAAGTGGCCCGGATCAAGGCAGGCACGGATCTGCCTGTGATTGTCGGATTTGGCGTCAACACACCGGAAAAAGCGGCGGATGTGGCCGGGGTGGCCGATGGATGTGTGGTCGGCTCTGCCATCGTCAAACGATTGGGCGATGGGGAACCGACAGCCGATGTGCTGGCCTTTGTCAAAACCCTGGCCGATGGCGCGCATAGCGCCTGACCTCACTCCTTTGGGGGCACTCCTTCGACCAAAAGATCCGCCATGCGGCGGATCAGCACGTCCCGTTTGACCGGCTTGGCCACATGGGCGTCAATGCCCCGCCGCAGGTATTCTTCGACCTGGTGGGTCATGGCGTTTGCGGTCAGGGCGATCACCGGGCAATGCGGCAGACCGGCCTCATCCTCATAGGCGCGGATCACGGCCGCGGCCTCCAGCCCGCCCATGACCGGCATGTTCACATCCATCAACACGATGTCATAGGCGCCACTGCGATAGGCGGTCACCGCCTGTGCGCCATCATCAACCATCGAAATGACCAGCGGATAGCGTTTCAAAAGGTGATGCAGAACAAGCCGGTTGGTCTTGTTGTCCTCTGCCACCAACACCTGCCAGGGCCGGGCGTATAATACGGCCTCGGCATCCAGCACCGGGCGTTTGCGGCGCAATTCACAATCCTCTGGCAAGCCAACCGCCACTGTGGCGGTAAACACCGACCCGCCTGTATCGGGCGCAGCAAATTCCAGGTCGCCGCCCATAAGGTGGCAAATCTTGCGCGAAATCCAAAGGCCAAGCCCGGTGCCGCCATGCTGTCGGGTGACAGAGGCATCGGTCTGTGAAAAAGGTTTGAACAGCTTTGAGCGTTTGTCAGGCGGGACACCGGGGCCCGTATCGCTGATCGCGACCACCAATTGCGCGCTATGCGCATTTTCCCCGGGTTCAATCTGGGCCGACAGGGTCACCCCGCCCTTTTGGGTGAATTTGATAGCATTTGATACCAGGTTCGACACCACCTGACGCAGTCGGGTTGGATCCGACAGCACCCGATATTGCCCGGTAATCGCAAAGTCGCGATCAAACGACAGTCCCTTTTCCAGCGCCTTCAATGCGTAAAGCCGGTAAACGGTTTCCAGCAGATCGTGCAGGTCAAAACCAACCCGCTCGATTTCCAACTGCTCGGCCTCGATCTTGGACAGGTCCAGAATATCGTTCACAATCGACAACAGCGCATTGCCGGAGGATGTCATGACATCCAGCATATCCTTCTGCGCCATGGCAAGTTGCGTGTCAGCCAAAGCCTCGGCCATCCCCAGAACACCATTCAACGGCGTGCGGATTTCATGGCTGATCATTGCCAGAAACGCGGTTTTTGCGTCATTGGCGCGTTCGGCTTCGGCCTTGGCCTCGGTCAGATCCGCAGTGCGCGACCGCACCTGATCTTCCAGGGTCGCGGCCTGACATTTCAGCGCTTCATTGGCTTCGAACAGCTCGCGGCTTTTGTGATCCAACAGGCGTTCTGCTTCTTCGCGGGCCTTGCGTTCGCGCAGATACCTGCGACGCGAAACAGGGCCATCACCCTGACTGCTGCCGCTGGTCGGGGTGTTTTCCGCGGGGGGACCGGTGCCATCGCCATGTCTTTGGCCGGCGCTATCCATCCAGCTATCCCGTCAATCGGATCAGAAATTGCGCGGTATTTTCATTGCCGGTCTCCGCATTGTCCAACACGGAAATTTCCGCCGGCGCGCCAAAATGCGCAACACAGGCTTCGATCATGCCATGACAGAACGGCACCAAGGGCCGGTCGGAACTATAGGTCATTTTCAACGCCTTGTCGCCCTGCCATTCGGTTTCAAAGGTCGGCAGTTCCGCATCAGGATAGAGTTTGCGCACCTCCACATGCACCTCGTTTTCGATCGCATCCAACATGACAAGGACATTGTCCTTGCCCTTGAAGAACCCCGGATAGGATTCAACAAAGCGGCTATGGATCCATCGGCCGAACTGACGTTGCAGATCCGGCACCGGGATTGTCGTCTGATCGCTGATCGCGCCAACGATCCGCATCAATTCCGAACAAGGATAGTTGCCGACCGCGCTATAGGCGCCGTCATTTTCCAACTCCAAAGTGTCCAGGATGTCGTCAACCGCTTCTTCACCGATGGCCTGTTCGGCCATGGCCATCAACTCGGTAAAAACCATACCCTTCATACGCGTCTCCTGTACTATTGCCGCGACGGTAGCGCAGATAGGTAAAGCACTGCTTAAATCGTTTGTGGCCTCTTGCCTTAAAACTCCAGTATTGGTAAAAGTTTCTGACCAATATCGACATCTCCCAGGAAAGACCCGGCATGGCAGTGATCACCTGTATTGAAGACCTGAAGCGCCTGTATCGGGCGCGTGCGCCCAAGATGTTCTATGATTATTGCGAATCCGGCAGCTGGACCGAACAAACCTTTCGGGAAAATGTTAGCGATTTCGACCAGATCCGCCTGCGCCAGCGCGTTGCGGTCGACATGACGAATCGCACCACAAAATCCCAGATGATTGGCCAGGATGTGGCCATGCCCGTGGCGCTGGCCCCGGTAGGCATGACGGGCATGCAACATGCGGATGGCGAAATCCTCGCGGCCAAGGCGGCAGAGAAATTCGGCGTCCCCTTTACCCTGTCGACCATGTCGATCTGTTCGATCGAGGATGTGGCCGAACACACCACGAAACCCTTCTGGTTCCAGCTCTACACCATGACGGACGAGGATTACGTCCGCCGCTTGGTCGAACGCGCCCGCGCGGCGAAATGTTCCGCCCTGGTGATCACGCTGGATCTGCAAATCCTGGGCCAACGCCACAAGGATCTGAAAAACGGCCTGTCCGCGCCGCCCAAACTCACCCCCAAGGTGATCGCCGATCTGGCGACGCGCTGGCGCTGGGGCTTGGGCATGTTGCAAACCAAACGCCGTGGATTCCGCAATATCGTCGGCCATGTCAAAGGCATTTCCGACCCGTCCTCGCTCATGGCCTGGACGGCCGAAAACTTTGATCCCTCGCTGGATTGGAACAAGATCGCCAAGCTCAAGGAACTGTGGGGGGGTAAGGTGATCCTGAAGGGGATCCTTGACGCCGAAGACGCCAAAATGGCGCTTAAGGTTGGTGCCGATGCCATCATCGTGTCCAACCACGGTGGGCGGCAATTGGACGGCGCGCTGTCATCTATCCGGGTTCTGCCGGAAATTCTTGACGCAGTGGGCGATCAGATCGAGGTCCATATCGACAGCGGCATCCGCTCTGGTCAGGACGTGCTCAAGGCCGTGGCGATGGGCGCCAAAGGCACCTATATCGGGCGCGCCTTTATCTATGGTCTGGGCGCAATGGGCGAAGCCGGGGTGACCCGCGCGCTGGAGGTGATCCACCGCGAAATGGATGTGTCCATGGCGCTGTGCGGCAAACGCGACATCGCGGATGTGGACCGCGATATCCTGTTGGTGCCCGAAGATTTTGGCGGCCGCTGGCAACGGGGCGCGCACAACGGCAAATGACGCGCTCCGCAAACGCCGGTCAGATTTCGAAGGCGGGTTCGTCAGTGAAAACCGGCACATGCGGTCCGGCATCCCGCGGCAGATCCCCGATCAGCCGCGGATCATCCGCAATCTCGATCTGTTGCCGTATCGGGGTAAATCCGCTGCGGCGGTAAAACCCCAGCGCCTGCGGGCTGTCCAGCGTGCAGGTGTGCACGTGGAAACGCTCGATTGGGCGGCCAAACGCGCGCTCGATCGCAAACGTCATCAGCGCCCGTCCCGCCCCCTTCCCGATCAAGGCAGAGGTCAGCCCGAAATAGGCCAGCTCACATTCACCTGTGACACGAAAATCCAGCTCCAACAGCCCCTCGGCCCGGCCCGCGACGTCAACGGTGAACACTTCGGTCCCCGGATCGCCCAGCACCGCGCTCAAGGCCGCATCGTCCAGCCGCAACCGCGAGAACCACAACCAATCCTGCCCCCCCACCCGGCAAAACAGATCCCGATACCAAGTCACGTCGGGGTCGGTGACACGCGAAATCGTCAGACCCGCAGGCAGAGCCGCGGATTTCGGCACCGGCGGGCTGCGCATCTCCAGATGGGTGACCACCGCCGCGACCTTGCCCTTTGGCACATCATGAAATCCATCAACCAGCATGGCGTCTCCTTTGACCTGCGGCCAGAAGCGGCGCAAGAATGCATGTGATAATCAAAAGCGCACCGCCCATCGCGACAAAGGATATGCGCAGGCCATAAGCCTCGGACACGAATCCCATGATCGGAGGGCCGATGAAAAAACCAGTGTAGCCAATCATGGAAATCCGCGCGATGGCGGCGGTGCGCACCCGGTCGCGCACATTCCGCCCGACGTGGGAAAATGCCATCGGCGCCACCACCGACACCCCGACACCCAAAGTGGCAAAACCGATATAGGCCATGGTCAGGCCATTGGCGAAACCGGCAACAAAGGCACCAAACGCCGCAACCGCTGCCGCAATTGCCATGACCGCGACCTCGCTGAACCGCGACACCATCGCCTGACCGCCCAGGCGACCCAACGCCATGGTCGCCCCCAGGATCGCCGGGCCCAATGCGCCCTCTGCCGCGCCGCCGCCCAGGGTGCGCTCCAGATGCAGGGCCGACCACCCCTCGGTGGCATTTTCCGCCATGAAGCCGACAAGGATCACCAAGCCGCCCAACAGCAGCAAACCGCGCGCTGCGGGCAAATGGCTGGCCTCGTCACTGTCCTCGGCAAGCGGCGCAGCCCGGTCGCCCATGGCCACCCGAACCAACCCCAGATTGACGACCGCCAAAAGCGCGAAAACCGCGATCGGCGACCAGCCCCCTTCGCGCAGCACCCCCGACACCAACGCCGCCACCGCATACGCCATGGAAAAGGTTGCATGGGCGAAATTCATCAACGGTCGCGCGCGTCGGGCCTCAATGGCGGACACTCTCGCATTCATGATGACATCCAGCGCCCCACTTGCCGCTGCAACGCAAAACATCGCCAAGGCAAAGCCCAGGGGCCCTGTCGCGATCCCCAAAGAGACCACCAGACAGCCCGCAACCAGCCCCAACGCGGCCAGCGTCCGCTGTCCGAGCTGCATGTCCAGCCGGGGCGCCAACCACATCGCCAGGATCGAGCCAGACGCCGCCACCAAAAGACAGATGCCAAACATCCCATCGGTGACATCGATCCGTGCCTTGATGGCGGGCACCTGCGCGGCAAATGCACCGAACACCAAACCCACCGTCATGAAACAGGCCAGAGGCGCGCGGGCGGCCGCAATATCGTCGCGTGAAATCATGGCCAATCCGTGCCATGGGTCTACAGGTTTGGCAATCGCCAAACTCTGCCCCGCCTCTTCCCGGCCTCTTCCCGGCAAAAACCCGGCCCAATCCCCCGGCAAGGGTGCAAAAATGACTTTTATTACCGGCTTTTTCGGTCTATAGGCGCGTCTTCACGCGGGGATACAGCCTTGGAGGATCCCCGCCCTAAACCAGGAGATAAACACATGGCAGGTGAGATCCCAGATCTTCACGCTTTGGAACGGACGGGGACAGGCAAGGGCGCCGCTCGTCAGGCACGCCGCGACGGCATGGTTCCAGGAATCGTATTTGGCGGCGACAACGATCCGCTTCCGATCCAGATTCCGTTCAACGTATTGCTGACAAAACTGCGCGCTGGCCGGTTCAAGTCGACGCTCTTCAACCTCAAGGTTGAAGGCCAGGAAGACGTGCGGGTGATTTGCCGCGACGTGCAACGCGACGTGGTCAAAGACCTTCCGACGCACCTTGACCTGATGCGTCTGCGCCGCACCACCAAGATCAACCTCTTCATTCCGGTCGATTTCATCAACGAAGAAACCGCGCCCGGCCTGAAAAAAGGTGGCGTGCTGACCGTTGTCCGCCCCGAGGTCGAATTGATCGTGACCGCCGGCGATATCCCCGAGCAGATCACAGTTGATCTGAGCGGCCTGGATATTGGCGACATCGTGCATATTTCGGACGTGAACCTGCCCGAAGGCGCCAAGCCGACGACAGACCGCGATTTCGTGATCTGCAACATTTCCGCCCCCTCGGGTCTGAAATCTGCGGATGACGAAGACGAAGATGCCGAAGCAGGTGATGTGCCCGCTTCCGAGCAATCGGCAGACTAATCCCGCCCAAAGCCGATCTCTTTGACCCGTGGTCAAAGTGGTTGGCCAGCATGATCTTTGAAAGCCCCGGGGTTGCACCTTCGGGGCTTTTTGCGTTGAAACAGGGCGCTGTGGCAGGGCAAGCTGTGGCGAGGGACAAAGGACAATGGCGATGCAGATCTTTGTGGGATTGGGCAATCCCGGTGGGCAATATGCAGGCAACCGGCACAACATCGGCTTTATGGCGTTGGACCGAATTGCCTCTGATCACGGGTTTGGCCCCTGGAAAGCGAAATTTCAGGGCCAGATCGCCGAGGGCCGGCTGGGCAGTGACAAGGTGCTGTTGTTGAAACCGGAAACCTTCATGAACCGCTCTGGCCAGGCAGTTGGCGAGGCGATGCGGTTTTACAAACTGGAGCCAAGCGACATCACGGTGTTCCATGATGAACTGGACCTCGCCCCCGGCAAGGTGCGGGTCAAGATGGGCGGTGGCCATGCGGGGCACAATGGTCTGCGGTCGATCCACGGCCATATCGGCGAGGCATACCAGCGCGTGCGGTTGGGGATCGGCCACCCGGGACGCAAGGAAATGGTGGCTGGCTATGTGCTGCATGACTTTGCCCGCGCCGATGACGATTGGCTGGTGCCGCTTCTGGATGGGCTTGGCCGGGGGGCACCGGACCTTGCGAATGGCGACAGCGGCAAGTTTCTGAACGCCATCGTACTGCAAGTGGCCCCTCCCCGCAATTCCAACAGAAGTGCCAACCGCACCGCCACCGCCACCGTCGGCACAACGCCCGCGAAGACACCTGCCAAGGTGAAGGAGCGGACCGCAGAGCCGGCACCCGAAGACACTCGCACCGCCCTGCAAAAGCTGGCCGACAAATTTCGCTGAGATCATTCAAGGGATACCCCATGGAAAAAGACCCCTCTGTCAATGTGCTTGGCGCCCCGCTGACCAGCTGTTCGATTGACCCGCTGACCGGATATTTTCGCGATGGCCATTGCAACACCTGCGCCGCAGATCAGGGCAGCCATACGGTCTGTGCCGTGATGACTGCGGAATTTTTGGCGTTTTCGAAATATGTCGGCAACGACCTGACCACGCCGCGCCCGGAATTCGGGTTTTCCGGTTTGATGGCGGGCGATCAATGGTGTCTCTGCGCCGCGAGGTTCCTTCAGGCCCATGACGAAGGCTGTGCGCCCAAGGTCAATCTGGCGGCGACCCATCAGAAGGCGCTGGAAATCGTATCGCTGGAAGTGCTGCGCGAAAACGCAATCGGCTAGCGGTCTGGATAGCTGGCGGGCGATAGTGCGGGCAATCGTCACGCCGTTGCGTGCCGACAGGCTGGGGGGCCAGCCCCCCAGACCCCCCGGGATATTTTCGGTCAGATGAAAGGCGAAAGGGTTAAGCCGGCACAGTCAGCAGCGGCGCCTACTCTGCCCATTCCCAGGGTCGGGTATAGGCCCCCAGCACATGGCTCACATCCTCTTCGCGGGTGATACCGGATTTCGCAATACGCGCCACCAGACCGCGTTTCTTGTCGTCGATCACGTCGGCCACATGGGCATTGACGCCACGTTCGGACAAGGCGGCGTTGTAGATGCGGGTGATGGCGTGTTTGCGCAGATCCGGTTTGAACACCTTGCCCACCGCCGTTTTCGGCAATTCATCCAGAATGGTGATATGCTTTGGATGCGCTGCCCGTTCATGCACATGGGTCTTGCAATGTGCCAGCAGCTCGGCCTCGGTGGTTTCGGATCCTGCCACCAGTTCGACAAAGGCACAGGGCAATTCGCCGGCATGGGCGTCGGGTTGGCCGATGGCCCCGGCAAATGCCACCGCCGGATGGGTCAGCAGCGCCTCTTCAATCTCGGCCGGGTCGATATTGTGACCGCCGCGAATGATCAGATCCTTGGCCCGGCCCGTGATCCAAAGATAGCCGTCGCCATCAATCCGCCCGAGATCGCCGGTGCGCAGGTAGATGTCTTCGTGGAACAGGTCGTGGTTTTTGTCGGCCTCGGTGTAGGTCGATCCGGCATAGACACCGGGATTGGCGACACAGATTTCGCCGATTTCGTCGACGCCGCATGCCTCGGGGCCATTGCCCGCGCGTTTGACGATTTTCACATGCGTATACGGCAGTGGCAGCCCGACAGAGCCGACTTTCTTCTGGCCTTCGGTGGGGTTACAGGACACCAGGCAGGTGGCCTCGGTCAGGCCGTAACCTTCGATGACTTGAACCTTCGACGAGGATTCGAACCGTTTGAACAATTCCATGGGCATCGGCGCCGAGCCGGAAAAGGCGGTTTTGACCGAAGAAATATCGGCATCCACCGGTCGTTGCATCAGGGCGGATACCGCGGTTGGCACGGTGATGATAAAGCTGATTTTCCAGCGCTCGATCAGTTTCCAGAAATTGTCGAACACCCCCTCGCCGCGATAGCCGGCGGGTGTTGGAAACACCACATGCGCCCCCGACGACAATGCCGCCATCAGGATGACATGCACGGCAAAGACATGGAACATCGGCAGCGGGCACATGATGTTGTCTTCTTCCGAAAACAACAGCCGTGCGCCCAGCCAACCGTTGTAGACCATGCCGGAATAGAGATGCTGTGCCACTTTCGGCATGCCGGTGGTGCCGCCGGTGTGAAAGAAGGCCCCGACCCGATCCTGTTGCGGATCTTCAAAATCCAGCACCTTGTTCTGGCGCGCCATTTCCGCGACGAAATCAAGAACCCTGGCGTGATGGCGATCCGGGGTTTTGGGCCGCAAGAACGGCACCAGCCAGCTTTTGGGCGGGCTGAGGTAGCTGTTGAGGTCAATCTCCAGCACATGGCCGACATCCGGGGCCTCTGCGACCGCGCGGGCGACCTTTTGCGCCACGTCGGTTTTGGGGAAACTCTTCAGCGTGACCACAACACGTGCCTTGGTTTCGCGCAGGATGGCAGAAATCTGTTCCGGCTCCAGCAGTGGATTGATCGGGTTCACGATGCCCGCGACCATGCCGCCCAGCAGCACATAAGAGGTCTCAAGACAATTGGGCAGGACAAAGGCCACCACATCCTTTGGCCCGATGCCGAGGCTGCGAAACAAATTCGCCGCCTGATTGGCCTTGGTCTGCAATTGCGACCAGGTCACGGTCTGGGCCGGGTCCTTTGGTCCCGACAGAAGTTGATAGCTGATGGCGGGCCGGTCCGGGAACCGTGTCGCAACCCGGTCGATCATCCCGTGAATTGTCGCCGGTTCCTGACGCGCAGCCCAAGGCATTTCAGTTTCAATGGCAACGCAATCGGCAGCTGATGCAAATCCCATGATAGTCCTCCCATGGCCCGTCTGATGCGGGCTTCATTCTTTGCCGACAGGATGCGTGTGAATATCCTACCACGCAAGAGTGACGCACCGGCGCAAAAAATGCGACGCTGCGTTCCAATTGCGCATTCGCCTATTCTGCGGCGATTCCATCGGTGAACTGCATGCGCGCCAACCGGGCATAAAGCCCATCTTCGGCGACCAGCGCATCATGCGTCCCGATGGCGGCGATCCGCCCCTGATCCAGCACCACAATGCGGTCGGCCTTTTTCACCGTGGCCAACCGGTGCGCGACGATCAGGGTGGTGCGATTCTGGCTCAGGGCGTCTACCGCGTTTTGCACCGCGCGTTCGCTTTCGGCGTCCAGCGCGCTTGTCGCTTCGTCCAACAGCAGCACCGGAGCGTCACGCAGGATGGCGCGGGCGATGGCGATCCGCTGTTTCTGCCCCCCCGACAACATCACGCCGCGTTCGCCCAACCCGCTGTCATAGCCATCCGGCAAGGCCGAAATGAAGTCATGCGCCGCCGCCGCGCGTGCCGCCGCCTCAATATCCTTGTCGCTGGCCTCTGGCCGCCCAAAGCGGATGTTGTCCCGCGCCGAGGCGGCAAAGATCACAGGATCCTGCGGCACCAATGCCATGGCCCCGCGAAAGGCATCCCGGCGCATGGCGGCAATATCGACCCCATCCAATGTGATGCGCCCCGATGCCGGGTCATAAAACCGCAGCAGCATCTGAATGATCGTGGTCTTGCCCGCCCCCGACGGGCCGACCAGCGCCACGGTTTCCCCCGGTTGAATGTCCAGCGACACCTGATCCAGCGCCGAAACATCCGGGCGCTGCGGATAGGTGAAGGTCACATTTTCAAACCGGATCGCACCGCGAATATTGGCGGGCAATGGCAAGGGACTGTCGGGATCATTGACCATATCCCTGGCATGCAGCAATTCAACAAGCCGTTCCGTGGCCCCGGCGGCCCGCTGCAATTCGCCGAAAATCTCGGACAGGGCGGCAACCGAACCCGCCACCATCACCGCATAGATCACAAATTGCACAAGGCTGCCGGCGCTCATGTCGCCGGCGCGCACATCATGCGCCCCGATCCACAGCACCCCGACCACGCCGGTGAACACCAAAAAGATCACGATGGCGGTCATCATCGCCCGCGTGATGATCCGCCGCCTGGCGGCGTCCAGCGATTTGTCCGTGACATCGGAAAACGCCTTTTGCGTCAACAGCTCATGGGTAAAGGCCTGGACGGTCTGCACCGCGCCGAGGCTTTCCGAGGCACGGCCAGAAGAGGCCGCAATCCAATCCTGATTTTCCCGGCTCAGGCTGCGCAACCGCCGGCCCAGCGTCAGGATCGGCACCACAACCGCGGGCACAATCAACAACACCAATCCCGTCAGCTTGGGCGAGGTCAACAGCATCAGCCCCATACCCCCCAGGAAAATCAACACATTGCGCAGAGCGATGGAAATGGACGAGCCGATGACCGACAGGATAAGCGTGGTATCCGTGGTGATCCGGCTGACCACTTCGCCGGTCATGATGCGTTCATAAAATGCCGGGCTCAATCCCATGACACGGGCAAACACCGCCTTGCGGATGTCGGTCACCACCTGTTCGCCCAGCCGCGTCACCAGCGCATAGCGCAGCGCCGTCCCAACCGCCAACAAGGCCGCAATCCCCAGTGCGGCGGCAAAATAGCGGTCCAGCAACGCGCCATCCACCCCGCCAAAATTGTCGATCACCCGGCGCACCGCCAAGGGCAGCACAAGCGAGGTCGCAGCGGTCGCGATCAGCGCCAGAATCGCCAGCGCCATCAGCCCCCGATAGGGCAGAATAAACGGCCAAAGCGCGCCCAGCGCCCCAATGCGTTTCGATTTGTCCCGCTCTTCCTGCGGTTGGGCCAATCCACGCGCCATGCGGCTCTCCTATCACGTCCGCTTGCGGTTTACGGAATGGAGCTGACGGGGGCAAGCGGTGGACGACCTGCCATAGGCTCTGCGTCAGGTTCAGATCAGGTTTGGGCCAGGTTTGGGGCTGGCGCTCTTGCCTGAAACCGTCTGGAACAATCCGACCGGTTTGACGCCCTGACGCTACTCTGCGGTCCGGGGTGCGCGCACCTGGCCCGCACGCCCAATCCGGATCAGCTGAAACCCATCCTGTCCCCCCGGTTCCGGCCGGATCGGTGTTTTCATTCCGATATCCAGAATCACGCCACCGTCCGCCAAACTGCGTGGGGTCCAGGGGAACTGATAGCCTTGGGAAAACCCCGGAATTTCAGCGAGCCAAAGATGCGACTGGCCCGAGATGTCAAAGCGTTCGACATAGGTTTTCCCCACCCCGTCATAGACCAGAACCATGCCGTTTTCATCCACCGCCGGCCAGACCCGTTCGGGAAACAGCGGGTCATGTTGCAACCGGATCTCGCGGCGGGTTTCACGCCCTGACCATTCCTTGATCATCAGGGTCATCTCATTGCGCCAGACCTGTTGTTCCTTGGTCCGATACAACAGGTAAAGCCCAAGCGGACCGGTGGTCCATTGCAACCCTTCGTGCCCCGCAACCGACACATCCGCCACAAACAATTGCTGGCCATCGGGCGCATAAACCTCGATCTCGCGTTCGGGTTTGTTGACGTAATATCCAATGGCGAAATGGCCGGATGGCTCAAAAAACATCGGTCGATAATCCGCCGGCTTCGTGAAAACCGGATCATGCACAACGCCGGTGGTCAGATCGATGTCAAACACCACATCCGGGGCATCCTCGGCCCGCGAATTTTTGCCATAGATACGCAACAACCGATCCGAAATCGGCACAGTCTTGTGGATAAACGCCACATCTCCGCCAATGAACCCTTTGGGATCACTCATGTTTCCCTGTTGGTCCACCAACCAGAACTTTCGGAAATCCATCAGCACCGCGCTGCCGTCCGGGCCCTCGTAAAGCGCATTGGCGAGGGTGTGCAACTCTTCTGACACCCGCTGTCTGCCCGCCCCGTCATAGCGCTCCAGGAACACTTTCAGGTATTGAAACTCTGTTTGTTTGTATTCCGCAACGCTGCGCAGAAACATCACGCTGCTGCCGTCCGGGGCGACAATCGGGGTGCCGTTCAGGTTCAGCGACATTTCCCCCGAAACCCGCTGTTCCACCGTCCAGCCGCCGCTGTCGATCACGGCTTCTTCGATCTGAGGCGGTGGCGGGGCCGATGTCGCGCCGCATGTGCCGCGCAGACAGGTTTTGCCCAGTTTCTGGCGATAGACCGCAGGGATTTGCAGGTGATTTTCCCGCCGCGCATCTTCGGCCGTGCGTTCCTGGGCCGCAAACACCGCATCCTCAAGATACATGTCAGAGGTCAGGACCGGCAGAAAATGGCGGGTAAAAACCGAATAGGGCTGATCCGGGCCATCCGATTGCAGCCGATCCAATGCGGTCTGCCCCTCGCCCGCGGAATAGATCACAAAAGAGCCCTGCACCGGCTCCACCCGCGCCAATCCGCGTGTATTTCCCGCGCTGCGCGTGCTTTTGCCCTCAAATGGATTGTCGCGACAGGCGTCGATGATGGCCAGGCTGAACAGCGCGCCCTGGGCCGCGATCTCGTCCAGCACCCCGTTCACACCGTTTTTCAACGCCAAAGACCGGCGCGCCAGCAGCCGGGCGGTGGCCTGTTTCGGGGCATCGACGGGAATCAGATAATTGATTCCATTGGCGCTCCAGCCATGGCCGGCAAAAACAAAAGCCACCTCATCCCCCGGCGCAATGCCATCGACAAACGTGACGATTGCCTCTTCCAGCGCCGATTCATCCAGATCCTTCAGATAGGTGACCACAAAACCCAATTCATCAAAGGCCGCCGCATAGCCGCCCGCGTCGCCATGGGTGTTTTGCAGCGAAGGCAGCTCTGAATAGGCGGCATTGCCGATGATCAGCGCCTGTTTGGCGGCCATTGCAGGCAGGCCCAAACAGCCAAAAACCAAGATCGCAAGCATCCGTATCGTGATCATCCGCCCCCTCCCCCCCGGTGTGGACTGGGGGAAGTATGCCGCAAAACCGCCAATTCTCAAAATGCGGCGGGCGCATGGCAATCACATCGGACCACCCGGCCCGGGAATTGTCGCTGCGTGATGTCGGTGGAGTTTGGCTGGAGCGGGCGGCGGGAATCGAACCCGCATCATCAGCTTGGAAGGCTGAGGTCTTACCATTACACAACGCCCGCCCAGCAGAAACGGTGATTACGTCATGCCGACGGGCAGGTCAACACGGGATTGACCAACATTGCAAAGCAACTGCGTTTTCCGCTCGCCCTCCGTTGACCAATGGCTGCGGCAATGCGACTTTCCCCGGCAATTCAATCCGATGTGACCAACAATCCAAGAGGTTCCATGCCCGATACGTCCCGCCCGGCCAGCCTGAGTGATCTTGACGTCTTCAAGCTGCGCTACGCCCGCAGCAAAGACGATCTGTGGCATATGCTGGAGCAGCTTTATGGCGATCACCCGGATTTCCAAGAGTTTCGCCGGGATTTGGACGACAGTTTGCGTCACGCGGCGCTGACACGCCCGGCGGCGCTCAAGGCGCTGGATATGGCACGCGATCTGGACCCGGACTGGTTCCAGCAGCCGGGCATGAATGGCTATGTGTTTTATATCGACCGGTTTGCCGATGATCTGGCGGGGGTGATCGAGCGGCTGGACTATCTGGTGGAATTGGGGGTGAGCTATGTGCATTTCATGCCCTGCTTGCATCCACGCCCCGGCGACAATGATGGCGGCTATTCCGTGATGGACTACCGCGCCATCAACCCTGACTTTGGCACCATGGCAGATTTCGAGGCCGTCACCGCCGCCTGTCGCGCCCGTGGGATCAGCGTCTGTGTCGATATGGTGGTGAACCACACCGCCAAGGAACATGAATGGGCGCAAAAGGCCCGCGCCGGGGATGCGACCTATCGCGATTATTATCTGATGTTCCCGGACCGCAGCCAGCCAGAGGCCTATGAGCGCAGCCTGATCGAAATTTTCCCCGACACGTCGCCCGGCAGCTTTACCTGGTACGACGACATCCAGCGCTGGGTCTGGACCACATTCAACGACCACCAATGGGATCTGAACTGGGCCAATCCGCGGGTCTTTCTGGATATGCTGCGCATCATGTTGTTTCTGGCCAACAAGGGCGTTGATGTCCTGCGGCTGGATGCGGTGGCCTTCATGTGGAAACGTCTGGGCACCAGATGCCAGTCAGAGCCAGAGGTGCATATGCTGCTTCAGGCTCTGCGCGCCGCCACCCGCATAGCGGCACCGGCGGTCATTCATCTGGAAGAGGCGATTGTCGGCCCTGCGGAAATGCTGCCCTATCTGGGACGTGGGGAGCATGACGGCAAGGAGGGCAACCTCGCCTATCACAACTCGCTTATGGTGCAATTCTGGTCCTCTCTCGCGTCGCGGGACACGCGGTTGATGACCCATGTGATGTCGACGCATTTCCCCCCGGTTCTGACCAATGCCACCTATGCCACCTATCTGCGCTGCCACGATGATATTGGCTGGGCGGTCACCGACGAAGACGCAGGCGCGACCGGGTTGAACGGTTTTCTGCACCGCCGGTTTCTGGCGGATTTCTATGATGGCAGCTTTCCCGGAACTTTCGCCAAGGGCGCGTTGTTCCAGTACAATCCCGACACCGGCGACAAACGCAACAGCGGCACCACCGCATCATTGGCCGGTTTGGAGCGCGCCCAGGACAGCGACAATGCCCTGCAAATCGCGCTGGCAATCGACCGCATCCTGATGGGGCATGCGCTGATCGCGGCCTATGGCGGAATCCCCTTGATCTATATGGGCGATGAGATCGGACTGACCAATGATTATGGCTATCGTGACACCCCGGCCCATCGTCATGACAGCCGCTGGCTGCACCGGCCCAGAATGAACTGGGACCGGGTTGCCGCCGCACATCAGGATCGCGAAAGCGTGCCGGGCCGGGTGTTCCACGGGATACGCCACATCCTGGCGCGCCGCGCCGAAACCCCCGAATTTCACGGCAAGATCCCGATCGAGGTGCTGGACACCGGCAACTCTGCGCTTTTTGCATTTGCCCGCCGCGCGCCGACCGGCGCAATGGCATGTGTTTTCAATTTCACCGAGACCTGGCAGGTATTGCCGACCAATTGGGTCATGTCCCAAGGCGCAACGCGGCTGTTCGATGTGTTGAGCGATCAGGAGGTCGGTGACCATCACGGGACCATCGCCTTGCCGCCCTATTGCGCGCTCTGGATACGGTGACGGGCGCAGTCAGGGCTTGCGGTGTTGGCCCCGGATGAGAACCCGCGCCAATCCGCCAAATGCTGTGTCAGGTGGCAACCGCAGAAGGGGGCCGGCCCCCTCGGCCTTTGGCCTCACCCCCGGGATATTTTTGGTCAGATGAACGTGGGAGAGAGATCTGAGCGCCGTTTTTACAGTGGCGAAATCAGGGTCTCGCCGGTTGCCCGGTTCGAATTCACCTTTGGATCGACGCGGTAATATTCCAACACATCCTCGTCCGCGGCCTGCATCAGCCGTGCCGCGCCTTTGCCGTGTTCGCCCAGCCACATTGCCCACTCTTCCGGTGGCAGGATCACCGGCATTCGGTGGTGGATTTTCTGCATTGCCACATTTGCGCCGGTTGTGACCACGGCGCAGCTGCGCAGATCCACCCCGTCCTGTGACCAATCCTGCCAGATCCCGGCCATGACCAGCGGCGCGCCGTCGGCGCGGAAGATATACCACGGCAGGCGATTGCCGTCGGCATCCTTGGTCCATTCATAAAACCCGGTCGCGGGGATCAGACACCGGCGGGTGCGACAGGCGCTGCGAAAGGCGGGTTTTTCGGCAATCGTTTCGGCGCGGGCATTGATCAGCAAGGGGCCATCATTGGGTGTCTTGTACCAATGCGGCAAGAACCCCCACCGCATCGGTTGCAACATGCGATGGTCTTCGCCCGCGCGGATCACAGCAATCCGGGTTGTCGGACAGACGTTATAATTTACCGGGTCAGGCAGGTCATTGGCCGGCGTGGCCTCGAACAGCTGCGCCATGGCATCATGGGGGAGAGTGACCGCGAAACGTCCGCACATGGGATTTAACGTAAAAGACCGGAGTAAAGAAGCAAGCCCCAGCCGGACAGCTTGTCCGCGGCCCTGCCCCAGAGCGCCGCGAAGCGGATCGGGTCCAGCCCGGCCCCTTTGGCAATGTCCCCTAGCGTATGCCGCCCGTTGACCTGCGCCAGCAATGGCGCGGCATCGCGCGGCAATTTCAGCGCGTTGCGCTCACCGCCCATGGTGACGGGGATTGGGCGGCCTTCGGCCACGGCTTTGGCCAGGACACCGGGGGCCACGCCGATCAGATGCGGCACCAGCGTCGGCGCGCGCCCATCCGCGATGCGCCCCGCGCTGGCGTCGGCCGCGACCGCATAGGCGATATGCAACCGCATGGAGCCGCACAATTGTTCCGCCAGCGCCATGCGCGCCACCGGATCCATGCCCGCAGGCACCGGGGCAAACCGCGTCGGATCATAATAGGACGGCGTGGTGAAGGAGCTGAGCGCCCAGCCCGTGCGCCCCAGCGTGGCCACCAGATCGGGCACGTCATAGGCCCGGTCCTGACCATGCAGCAATAAATCGTAAAACCCCGCATCCGAGTCGCGGTGATCGCCAAGATGTGGATTGCGCTTGAACGGGTGGCCTTCTGGCAGTTTTGCAAATGCCGCCTTGGCCGCCTTCAGGCGCTTTTTCGGCGGCAGATCAGCGAACATTGCACCAAATGCGGCCTGTAGCGGATAGACACCCGAACGCCCGAGCGGCGCATAAACCATGAACCCCATGCCACCACCGGGCGCAAGTGCTGCGCGCAAGGCGCGAAACCCGGCATCCGGATCAGGCAGGTGATGCAGCACGCCGCAGCAATCAATATAGTCGAAGTCCCCGAAGTCCGCCGCATCCAGCAGGCTGGCGGTGTGAAACGTGATATTCTCGGTCACCCCGCGCAGGCTGGCGCGTTCCTCGGCCACGGCGCGCGATGCGGTCGACAGGTCGACATAGGTGATCTGATGCGGGCGTTTCGCCAGTTTCAGAAAATGTGCCAGTTGGATCAGCCCGTCACCGGTGCCACCCCCCGCCACCAGAACCCGCAGCGGTTTTGTCCAATCGCGCTGGCCCGCAAACAGATAATGATCAAGCTCAACCGGATGCGAGGGCGAGCCGGTGATCAGGCGCTTGCCCTCATCCTTGGGATTGCGTTCGGGATAGGGATAGGCCTCGTAGTGTTCCTTGACGCTGACCATATGTCCCCCGTTTTGCCGCCTGTGTCATCCTTTGGGCCTCGGTGTGCCCCAGCGGTGATGCGGGGCCAAGGGCGAATTTCACGCGATGAAGGCGTTTCGCGAAACTTGATGCATGTGAGGCGGGAATTCCCTGCACGGAAATTGCGGGTTTAATCCGGGAACGTCCCCTACCGATAGGCTTTGCGCGCCAGTTCGATACGTGCGTCCATCAACGACATTTCTTTCAGAATATCCTGACGCCGGGTGCGGTCGCCGGTGTCGCGCAATTCCGCGCGCAGGCGTTCCAATTCACGCGACAGGCTGACAAATTCAGGCACGCCGCCGCTTTCCCTGACAAGACGGTTCAGCATCGCGTTTTCCGGGTCGTCACAATGCGGCAAGGGTTTGCCCGCGCCGGGAAGATCGTCAAATGCGCCCTCGGCCTCGGCCTTTTGAATGCGTTGGTTGATGAGATCGATCAGCGGATGGTCCATGATGCAATATCACCGATCTGATGCGGCCCGGCAAGGGATGGGAAACACGCGGCGCCGGACCCCGGCGCCGCGCAAAGGCAAGATTATTTCGCCGAAATACGGCCATCTGTATAGGGCATGAACGGACCTTGCGCCGCCAGATATTCCGCCGTCACATCGGCCAGATCCGGGCCATAGTCATAGGCGTTCATGGCATCGACGAACATCTTGTAGCCGTCACCGCCGTTACGCACATAGTTGTTCGACACCACGCCATAGACCGTTTCGGCCTCGATCGGGGAACCGCCAACCATCACGTCGGACACACGTTCGCCTGCGGGCATCGACGCGTCAAAGGCAAAGCTCATCCCCGCGACCTGCGGGAAACGACCGGCGCCCTCTTCGATCTGGCTGACGCCATTTTCCAGCGCCTCCAGCATGGTTGCGCCGGTCACCTGAAAGGTCGACAGCGTGTTCTGGAATGGCAGAACGGTAAGGACCTCGCCCATGGTCACTTCGCCCGCGTCAATCGAGGCACGGATGCCGCCGCTGTTGGCGATGGCGATCTGGATGCCCTGATCCGCAACGCGATCCAGCATGGCATCGGCAATCAGGTTGCCCATCGAACATTCCATCGCGCGACACACCGACCGGTCACCTTCGATCAGTTCTGCGGCTTCGGCCACGACCCGGTTGCGAATCTCTTCCAGCGGTTTGGCGGCTTCGGCAATGCGTGCCGCAACGGCTTCGTCCGCCAGAATCGCCGCGTCGACCAGCACAGGGTTGCCCGATGCTTCGGTCACGTTGCCGTCGTCGTCGAAGGTCACGTTCAATTCACCCAGATATTTGCCATAGGCATAGGCCTGCACGATCTGAACGCCGTTGACGACAGTCGGATAAGGACCATCCGCATTGTCATCATTATTGGCCAGATAGGTGTTCGAGTGGCCACCGACAATCACATCAACCCCGGTGGTATTGGCGGCAACATCCTGGTCCACCGCATAGCCGGAATGCGACAGAACGATGATCTTGTTCACGCCCATTTCGCTCAGCTTGTCGACCTCGCCCTGAACCGCATCGGCGGGCGGGGTGAAGATGATGTTTTTGCCGGGGCTCGCCAGCTCGTCGGTGTTTTGTGGCGTCAGGCCGATAAAGCCGATCTTTTCACCGCCCTGCTCGATCACGGTCGATTTCATCAGCTCGCCGGCCAGCAATGGCTCGCCCGAGACATCGGCATTCGACATCAGAATCGGGAAATCAATTGCATCCATGAAGCCGCGCAGAACCTCTGGGCCGTCATCGAATTCGTGGTTGCCCACGGTCATCGCGGTATAACCCATCTGGTTCATCATTTCGGCGGCCAGTTTGCCCTTGTAATAGGTATAGAACAGCGAGCCCTGGAACTGGTCGCCCCCGTCCACAAGCACCCAGTTGTTGGACCGCGCCTTGGCTTCGTTGATTGCGGTCATCAAACGGGCAGAGCTGCCGAAACACTTGCCTTCGGCGTCATCTTCGGCGGAACAGGGGCCATCATATTTGCTGACCGATTCAAACCGCGCATGAAAGTCGTTGGTGTGCAGGACAGTCAGTGAATAGTCGGCACTGGCCACACCCGCCGTCAGGGCAAGGGCAGCAGCGCTGGTCATAAGACGCACAGACATGGGAAACCTCTCAGTTGAATTTATGTCGTGATGCTGCATCGGGATTGGTTGCTTGTCAAAGCAAACCCGGCGCAAACCGGCGCAGCCGGCCACCCCGAAGCAGCCTCTGACATGTGATGGCCAAAATTTGCGACATGCGCATGACCCTGATGCCCTCTTGACCCCGGAACAGCGGCACGGCAAGCAACGCATATGCTGATATACAAGATATTCCGCGCCCCGGAGTGGGCAGAGCTGAAGCAAAACGGGGAAACCACTGGGGCGCCGGTGGATGTCACCGATGGCTATGTGCATTTTTCCACCGCCACACAGGTACAGGAAACCGCAGCCAAGCATTTCGCTGGCGAGACCGGTCTCGTGCTGTTGGCCTGTGATACCGATGCCCTGGCCGATGACATAAAATGGGAGCCTTCGCGCGGCGGTGCCCTGTTTCCCCATCTGTACCGCAATCTGCGAATTGCCGATGTGCTGTGGCAGCGGGATCTGCCCTGGGGTGGTGATGGCCATGTCTTTCCCGAGGATCTGCAATGACATTTCTGGAACAACTGGGGCTGAAGGCGCTTTATCGGGTTGATCCCGAAACCGCCCATGGTTTGGCGATCAAGGCGTTGCAATGGGGGCTGGCCCCAGCAGCGGGGGTTGTGACATCACCCCGATTGCAGACCGAAGTTGCCGGTTTGTCACTGGCCAATCCCGTCGGGCTTGCGGCCGGGTTCGACAAGAACGCCACCGCCCTGAACGGGCTGTCACGCGCCGGATTCGGCTTTGTCGAAGTGGGTGCCGCCACGCCCCTGCCACAGCCCGGCAACCCGCGCCCGCGATTGTTTCGCCTGACCGAGGATCGCGCCGCGATCAACCGTTTCGGGTTCAACAATGACGGTATGACCGCGATTGCCGCACGGCTGGCACAACGTCCGAGCGATGCAGTGATCGGCCTGAACCTTGGCGCCAACAAGACCAGCGAAGACCGGTCCGCCGATTTCGCGCGGGTGTTGGCGGCCTGCGGGCCGCATCTTGATTTCGCAACCGTCAATGTCAGCTCGCCCAACACCGAACGCCTACGTGACCTTCAAGGCCCCGAGGCGCTGCTGGCGCTGCTGGCCGGTGTGATGCAGGTGCGGGACGATCTGGACCGCAAGATCCCGGTGTTTCTGAAAATCGCGCCGGATCTGGATGCCGCGGCCCTGAGCGACATCGCGGGGGTGGCGCAAGAATCCGGGATCGACGGCATCATTGCCACCAATACAACCCTGGATCGTGAGGGGCTGGCATCTGACCATCGACAAGAAGCCGGCGGATTGTCCGGCGCGCCGTTGTTTGAGAAATCCACCCGCGTTCTGGCCCGGCTCTATGCCGAGACCGGCGGCAAAATCACCTTGATCGGGGTTGGCGGGATTTCCAGCGCCGAACAGGCCTATGCCAAGATCAAGGCGGGGGCATCTGCGGTGCAGCTCTATACCGCGTTGGTTTATGGCGGATTGTCCCTGGCGGGTGAGATCGCCCGCGGTTTGGACGAGCTTTTGCAGCGCGATGGGATTTCATCGGTCCGCGATGCGGTGGGAATCGATCTGAAACGCTGGCTCTGACCGCCACGCGGGGGCAAATCGGGCATTGTGGGCAAATTGGCCAGAATATCCGATTTGGACAAGCACTGGCCAATTTAGACCAATCTCGATCAATTTTATGTTCGATATGGATAGTGCCGAGCGCCGGCTGTGAACGCATTTTGTCCGGGATGAGCCCTGCCCGCACCCCGGGCCGACGATCGCCGAACCATCACCTTCAGGTATTGTGATTACCCTCTGACAGTGAACGATTTTTCCTGTTACTCACAGCCCCGTTCCGTATGGTTTCGCGGGGCTGCGTCATGGTGCCGTTCAGGAGGTCGTTCAGGACGGCCCGATCATGAAACAGGAGATATTGCGCGACTGTAGCCGACGACAGGCCAGATCCGCAGTTTCACGCGTCAACCCCATGAAATTGGCGTCAAATCCGTTCTTGCGTTTGGCCACTTTGCGCAATGCGCCGTCCAAGGTCGACATCTCGGTCAGGGCGGTTTTCAACAACACCTTTTCCGCCGCAAAATGCGATCCGTAGCGCCCGACATTGATGCCCCAATGGCGACCGCCGGATGTGGAAACGCGGGTGATGATTTCCTGCACTTGCTCACGCACAATGGGGTCCGGCGCGGCCGGTTTGATTGCCCCGGCGCTGGCCAGAACCACACCATTCGGACGTGCGGCCGGACGAATGGTCGGCCGGATCTCTGGGGTTGTGGCGCTTGCGGCCGGTGCCACATCCGCCAGCGAGGCCTGAGCAATCTTTTCGGCTGTGACCTCGGCCATGGCGTCGGCGATCCCCTCTTGCATCGCGGCAACAACAGCCGCTTCCGGCATTTTGGAGGTGGCGCCAGGACGCATTTTGGGACGTGGGCTTGTCAGCACTGCCAATTTGACCGCAATGGTCTTGCCCGCAGCAGGCTTACCGCCGCCGACCGGCGCGGTCGAGGCAATCGCCGTATCCCCGCCATTCGAAATCAAACCTTTATTGCCGTAATAGCGCGGTTTTTTCGGGCGGGCCAAAGCGACATGGGTGGGCGCACGTTTGAACCCAAGGTCCAGCAGCTCAGCGACCCGTGCGTTGCGCGTCGTGGTGGAGCGGCCGCCAAACACCGTGGCAATCACCCGTTCACGCCCGCGTTCCGCCGATGCAACAAGGTTAAAACCGGCTGCACGCGTGTAGCCGGTCTTGATCCCGTCGGCCCCTTTATAGCTGCTCAACATGCGGCTGTTGGTATGGGACACACTGCGCACGCCGGCATCGACCGTTTTGCGCGAGAACAGGTTGTAATACATGGGGTAGTCGTAAATCATGTGCCGCCCCAGAACGGTCATGTCCCGCGCGGTGCTCAGGTGGCCCTCCTGGGTCAATCCATGCGCGTTCTTGAACGTCGTGCGCGTCATGCCCATGGCCTTTGCGGTGCGGTTCATCCGTTGGGCAAAAGCCGCCTCAGACCCGGAAATCGCTTCGGCGATGGCGGTGGCAGAATCATTTGCGGATTTGACCGCTGCCGCCCGCACCAGATACCGAAGCTTGATGCTTTGCCCGGCCCGCAACCCCAACTTCGAGGGCGGTTCCGATGCCGCTTTGGACGAAATCTTGACCATCGTGTCCATCGAGATTTCGCCGTTCTGCACCGCTTCGAACGCGATATAGAGCGTCATCATCTTGGTCAGCGACGCAGGATGCAGCCGCGTGTTGGCATTTTCGGAATGTACAACCTTGCCCGATCGGGCATCCATGACCATCGCCGCATAGGGTGCCGCCGCCACACTGAGCGGAAGAACCACACACAGCCACAATAACGCAAGTACGACTACGCCCAAACGGGCCGAATCCACATTTCGGACCTTCACGATAAACTGCCTTCTGCCTCGTGCCGCCAGTATTCTGGTCAGCTTATTTTATTTTTGATTAAGGCTAGCCTACCATATGAGCTTAATTCTTTAAACCCTTAAGTTTACTGGAAATTCCAATAAAGTCCGGACTATGGAAACCAGATATTGGGCACGACAAGCGCGCCACCGCTAAACCGGCGATTGTGGCAACAATGTGGCCAACCCGACTCACCCAGGGCGCGATCCGCCAAACAGAGATTCCACAGCGAATTGGTGAAATGCATGTCAGCCCCTCTTTTCTATGAGGCCAATCGCGTTATATACATGGCTCCCGACGGATGCGTACCTCAGCTGGAGCCGACCCACCCAAGATGACCAATGCCCCCCTCATCCTGGCAGATCCGATCCTGTCGCAAGGCGACAAGAAAGACGGCACCGATAGTGGCGTCGTGGTCGAAACACGTCCCAAGACCAAGCGCCCGCCGCTTTACAAGGTGCTGTTGCTGAACGACGACTATACCCCGATGGAATTTGTGGTGCATGTGCTGGAACGGTTTTTTGGTCTCAACCATGCCCAGGCCTTCGAAATCATGCTGACCGTCCACAAGAAGGGCGTTGCCGTCGTCGGCGTCTTCAGCCATGAGATTGCCGAAACCAAGGTGGCCCAGGTGATGGATTTCGCCCGCCGCCATCAACATCCGCTGCAATGCACGATGGAAAAGGAATAGGCGCCCGCGCCGCCCCCGATGGCCCAGTCCCGTCTGTCCCTTGCGCTGTCTCAGGCTGCGCTGCCCGATGAGGGCACAATTGCGGTTTTCGAACCCACGCCCGACAGCGACCTGTCGGCCCTGCCCGCACATCGTGTCCAGATCATCAGCCGCGATGCGGTGACCCATGGCGCGCGCGCTGGCTTTGACTGCCGGACCACGGCAGACGGCCCAATTGCCGCCGCCGTGATATTCATGCCCCGCGCCAAGGCCGCAGCACAGGCCATGCTGGCCGATGCGGTTGCCGCCTGCCCGGATGGCGTGATCCTGGTGGATGGCCAGAAAACCGACGGGATCGACACAATGTTCAAGGCCTGCCGCGCGCGGGTCGAGGTGACCGGACAGATGACCAAGGCGCATGGCCGCGCGTTCTGGTTCAACGCCGCACCGGCCTTTGCGGATTGGCAGGCCACGGTAAAACTGGTCGATGGCTTTACCACCCGCCCCGGCGTCTTTTCCGCCGATGGGATTGATCCGGCGTCGGATCTTCTTGCCCGCAGCTTGCCTGCGAAACCCGGACGTCTTGTTGCCGATCTCGGCGCAGGCTGGGGGTTTCTGGCCGCACAGGCGTTGCAGGACGGCCTGATCGAAGAGCTGCACCTGGTGGAAAGTGACGCCATCGCGCTGGACTGTGCGCGCATCAACGTTCCCGATCCACGCGCGCGGTTTCACTGGGCCGATGTGACCCAATGGGCCCCGCCCGTCCAATTTGATACCGTCTTGATGAACCCGCCCTTTCATCAGGGACGCAAGGGCGCGCCGGAATTGGGACAGGCGTTTATCGCCACCGCCCGCCGCATCCTGCGCCCCTCTGGGCAATTGCGCCTTGTCGCCAACCGCCACCTGCCTTATGAGGCCGCGCTTCAGGCCGGATTTGGGCAGGTTGAGGAAATCGCAGGCAACAGAAAGTTCAAAATCCTGTCAGCGCAGCGGCCCTCTCGCCGCAAGGGGTAAGCCGCGCTAGGCTCCCTCTAGAGAATCAAGTCAAATGAATCAGGTCTAGGATTTCACGCCTAGAATATCAGGAGCGACAGATGGGTTTCTCGATCGAAGGCAAAACCGCGATTGTCACCGGGGCGGCCAACGGCATCGGCCTGGCCATTGGGCGGCATTTCATCAGCAAGGGCGCGAATGTCGTTTTTGCCGATATGGATGAAACCCGGCTGGCGGACGAACTGGACGGCACCGCCGAAGATGGGCCGGCACGATATTTCGCCGGCGACCTGCGGGAACGGCTGACACAGGCCAATCTGTTGTCGGCCGCACTCGATGCCTTTGATCGCGTGGACATCCTGATCAATGGCAGCCGCCAGATCCTGCCCTCCGATCCATTGGATATGGAGGACACATCGGTCGAGACCCTGTTGCAACAGAACCTGATGACGGCGCTGCGCCTGTCGCAACTGGTGGCAAAGCGTATGATCAAACAGGGCGAAAATCAGGAAAGCGGTCAGTTGGGCTCGATCATCAACATGTCGTCGATTGCTGCGCGCCGCACCCACCCGGATCTTTTGGCCTATTCAGTCTCTACCGCCGCATTGGACCAGATGACCAGATCGCTTGCCGTGGCCTTTGCGCCGTATCGCATTCGGGTCAATGCGGTTTCTTTTGGCTCTGTCATGTCGGCCAGCCTGAAAGGCGCGTTGAAGGAACACAAGGAATTTCGCGCCGATATCGAAGGGCACACACCCCTGGGCCGGATCGCCAGCCCCGGCGAACTGGCCGAAGCCGCGCAATTCCTTGCCTCGGACGGCGCGGGATTTGTCACCGGTCAGATCATGACGGTGGATGGCGGGCGCACGCTGCTGGATCCCGTGACCTCGCCCGCGCATTAACCACAGACAAAAACGCAGATCAGAAACACCGGCCAGAAACTCGGGCCAGAAACACCGGCCAGGAACTTGGGCCAGACACAGGCAAGCCGCCCGGAAAACCGGCGCGCGCAGATGGTTGCGCTTTGCCGCGCAGGCAGGCAAAGAACCCTTGCTGCGATACCCACAAAGGAGACGGGTCATGTCCATGGATTTCACAACAGAAAAACAGACGGCCGCCTCCTGGTTCCGCGACCTGCGCGACAGCATTGTTGCGGCCTTCGAAGCGCTGGAGGCCAGCCATGACACCGGCCCCTTCGCCGATATGGCCCCCGGTCAATTCGAAGTCAGTGAAACCAAACGCAGCTCTGATGACGGATCGGACGCCGGTGGCGGGTTGATGAGCGTCATGCGGGGCGGTCGGGTGTTCGAAAAGGTCGGGGTCAATATCTCGACCGTCTATGGCCAGCTTGGCGAAGCGGCGCAAAACGCAATGGCCGCGCGCAAGGGGCTGGCGGGCATGAAGGAAGACCCACGTTTCTGGGCTTCGGGCATCTCTTTGGTCGCCCATATGCGCAACCCGCATGTACCGGCCGTGCACATGAACACCCGCATGTTCTGGACCCCACATGGCTGGTGGTTCGGCGGCGGATCGGATCTGAACCCCTGTATCGAATATGACGCGGATACCGCGCATTTTCATGCGGTGCAAAAGGCCCATCTCGATCCGCATGGGATCGAAGAATATCCCCGGCTCAAGGCCTGGGCGGATGACTATTTCTATATCCCGCACCGCGGTCGGGCACGCGGGGTTGGCGGCATCTTCATGGATGACCGCAACACCGGCAACTGGGCGGCGGATTTCGCCCTGACCCAGGATATTGGCCGCGCCTTCCTGCCCGCCTTTGTGCCGCTGGTGGAAAAACGCCGTGTGATGGCGTTCAACGATGGCGACAAGGACACCCAGCTGATCCATCGCGGGCTCTATGCCGAATACAACCTTGTCTATGATCGCGGCACCAAATTCGGCCTGACCACAGGGCATGATGCCAATGCGGTGCTGATGTCCCTGCCGCCCATGGCCAAGTGGGTCTAGGACCACATGCAAACCCTGGCCGTCCTTCAGGACCCGATCCTGCCGGTGTTTGCCATCATGGCGCTTGGCTTTGTCATGGGGCGAATGGGCGTGGTCAGCGAAGACGACGCGCAATTGGTCAACCGTATTGCAATGTCGGTCTTTCTGCCGCTGATGCTGTTTGGCGTGATAGCCCGCGCCCCGATCCGCGATTTCGCGCCCGTGCCGACATTGATCTATCTCGCGGCGGAATTCGTGGTCTATGGGTTCGGGTTCTGGCTGGCTTACCGGGTGTTCAAACGCGGCGCACGTGAATCGGTGCTGCTGGCGTTTTCCGGCATCTTCGCCAACAATGCCCTTTATGTCCTGCCGATTTCCGTGCTGCTCTATGGCCGAGAAAACGTCTTGCCGGTCACCACGCTGATCACGCTGGATGCCATCGTCACCTTTGCCGGGGCGATGATTGCACTGCAATTGATGGAATATGGCCGGGTGTCACCGGGCACGGTGTTTCGCACCGTGGCGCGCACGCCGATGTTGATCGCCATTCTGCTTGGCATTCCCTTTGGCCTCAGCGATTTCGCCATTCCGGGGCCAATAGAAACCTTCCTTGATTTCAATGGTGCGGCGGCCGCCCCCCTGGCCCTGTTTGCGCTTGGGGTGGTCCTGTCCAGCACACCATTCCGCGTTGACCGAACGGTGGCGAGCTTCACCCTGATCAAACTGGCGGTATTTCCAACCGCGGTCGGCGGCGGCCTTTGGCTGATCACCGGCAATGATCCGGCATATGCGCTGTTCCTGTTGGGGGCCGCGGGCCCGGCCGGGGCAATGGCCTTTTCGCTGGCGCTCCTCCATGGGGTGCGCACCGATGCGATTGCCCAGGTCGTGGTCTACACCAGCATTTTGACACTGCTTTCCATGGCCTGGCTCGCCTGATCTTCTTCTGTTTTCAAATATCCTGGGGGGTGCGGGGGGGCCCCCCCCCCCCCCCGGGGGGGCGCCGGGGGGGGGGGGGCCCCCCCCAACAACACCACCCCCCCCCCCCCCCCCCCCCGCCCCCCCCCCCCCCCCCCCCCCCCCGGCCCCCCGGCCCCCCCCCCCCCCCCCCCCCCCCCCCCCCCCCCCCCCCCCCCCCCCCCCCCCCCCCCCCCGGGGGGGCGCGCGGGGGCGCCACGACACCAAAGATCAACCGTCGCGCCATTCCCCGGGGCGCAATCCCCCCAGATGCCATTCCCCGATCTGCGCCCGGATCAACCGCAACGTCGGATGCCCCACATGCGCCGTCATGCGCCGCACCTGACGATTGCGACCTTCGGTGATTGTCATCTCCAACCAGCAATCAGGCACCGATTTGCGAAACCGCACCGGCGGGTCGCGCGGAAACAGCGGGCGGGGTTCGTCCATCCGCCGGACCTTGGCCGGTCTTGTGCGGCCATCTTTCAGCGTCACGCCCTTGCGCAGCGCGTCCAACGCAGGCTCATCCGGGATCCCCTCGACCTGCACCCAATAGGTTTTGGGCTGTTTGGCATTGGGATGGGCAATGCGATGCTGCAAGCGCCCATCATCGGTCAACAGCAACAACCCCTCGCTGTCGCGATCCAGCCGCCCGGCGGCATAGACCTTGGGCACGTCGATATAGGCCGACAATGTCGGGCGGGTGGACCCTTCGGTGCCTTTGTCCGTGAATTGACTGAGCACCCCAAAGGGTTTGTGAAACAGAATCAATCGCGTCATCGCCGCCCCGCAAAGAATGATTTCAACAGCGTCTCTGCCGCATCCGCGCCGATGCCGTCATAGATTTCCGGCTGGTGATGCGCCTGTGCATGGCTGAACACCCGCGCGCCATGGGCCACACCCCCGGATTTCGGATCAGATGCGCCATAATAAAGCCGCGCAATCCGCGCCGCCGCGATGGTGCCCGCACAGATCGCACAAGGCTCCAGCGTGACATAAAGATCATGCCCGACCAGACGTTCAGACCCCAGTGCCGCACAGGCGGCCCGGATCGCCAGCACCTCGGCATGGGCGGTGGGATCAGACAATTCGCGGGTGCGATTGCCCGCCCGCGCCATGACCGCGCCGGTGGGCGCGACCACAACCGCGCCCACCGGCACTTCGCCGCGTTCCGCCGCTGCGCGTGCCTCGCTCAGGGCGGCCTCCATGTGAGATCGAAAAACCATGGCCTGTCATGCCCGCTTGCACGGCAATCTGCAACGCTCTAAGGCTGGCGGCATGGCTCAGAAAACTCCAGAAGGCGACCGTATCGCCAAAGTCCTTGCCCGCGCCGGTGTTGCCTCGCGGCGCGAAGCGGAACGCATGATCGAAGCCAGGCGCATCAGCGTCAATGGCAAGGTGATCGAACGCGCCGCATTGAATGTCACCGATGCCGACAAGATCGCGGTCGACGGCAAGCCACTGGATGCGCCGGAACCGGAACGGCTTTGGCTGTATCACAAGCCTGCCGGCCTGGTGACGACCCACAAGGACGAACAGGGCCGTGCGACCATCTTCGACGAACTGCCCGAAGAGATGCCACGCGTGATGAGCGTGGGGCGGCTTGACCTCAACTCCGAAGGTTTGTTGCTGCTGACCAATGACGGCGGCATCAAGCGCCGGATGGAGCTGCCCTCGACCGGTTGGTTGCGCCGCTACCGCGTGCGGATCAAAGGCCGGCCCAGCGACGCCATGCTGGAACCCCTGCGCAAGGGCACCCATGTGGATGGCACCGATTATCTGCCGATGATTGTCACGTTGGACCGGCAACAGGGCGCCAATGCCTGGCTGACCGTGGGGCTACGCGAAGGCAAGAACCGCGAAATCCGCCGCGCGATGGAAAGCCTGGGCCTCAGCGTGAACCGACTGATCCGAATCTCTTATGGTCCGTTCCAGTTGGGTCAGCTCAAACCCGGCGAGGTCGAAGAAGTGCGCCGCCGCGTGATGCGGGACCAATTGGGCTTGGAAGGCGCGCAGCCAGATCGCCCAAAACCTCAGCGCACCCGCCGCAACCGCAATAGTTGAGGTCGCCACCGGCATTTTCCCCCTGCCTGTCGTTGTTTTTTCATGAACATCTGCGCTATGCAGAGGCAACGTTATTTTTAAGGGCATTTCAGGAACATGGCCGATCTTCTGACCATCGAAAACCTGGGCAATCTGGTAATGCTGTGCTTTTTGCAGGCGGTGCTGGGGTTCGACAACCTGCTCTATATCTCGATCGAGAGCCAACGCGCGCCCGTCGCGCACCAGAAAGCGGTGCGGTATTGGGGCATTATCATTGCGGTCGCCCTGCGGGTGGTGCTGTTGTTTGTCATGATCCGGCTGATTGATGCGCTGTCAGAACCCTTCTGGATCGCCAATTGGGAAGGCGTTCTGACCGGCGGGATCAATTTCGCCACGCTGGTGTTCATCATCGGCGGCGTGTTCATCATCTATACCGCGGTCAAGGAAATCGGTCACATGCTGTCGATTGAGGATCTGCATACCGATGTCGAAGGCAAATCCGGCAAATCCGCCGCTCAGGTGATTGCGATGATTGTGTTGATGAACCTGATCTTTTCCTTTGATTCGGTGCTGTCGGCGATTGCGATTACGGATGTCTTTATCGTGCTGGCCACTGCGATCATCCTGTCCGGGCTGGCCATGTTGCTGCTGGCGGATGGGGTCACTCGGTTTCTTGAGAAAAACCGCATGTACGAGGTTCTCGGCCTGTTCATCCTGTTGATCGTCGGTGTTGTCCTGCTGGGCGAGGCCGGTCAGGCCGCCGCCCATGCCATGCATGACGATACGCTGGCGCTGAAGCTGTTTGGCTACGAAGTCATCCCGATGTCCAAGACCACATTCTATTTCTCGGTTGTGGTGCTGTTTGCGGTCGAAATCATTCAATCGGGCTACACCCGCAAATTGAATTCCGAACGCCGCACCACAGCTCGGCACTAGCGATGACAGGGCACATCACCTATCTTGAACGCGTAAGCGAGAGGGGGATCGCATGATCCGGTTTGTCATGCTGTTGGTGCTGGCTGCGGTTGTGGTCACGGTTGGGGCGATTGCGGTGGCGGTCTGGTCCACCGGTGACAACGCCCGTTCCGGCAAGCTGAACGGGGTTCAGAAAGTGGCCTATATCTGCCTGTTTGCGATGATGACCGGCGTGGCAACCGGCTGGCTGGGGGCAGAGTAATGGCGCAGAGATTTGGCGGCACCTTTAGCCCCGCTGGCAAGAATGACCGTGATTACGATGCCCGCCCGCTGAAGGTGACGGTGTCACCCACCGGCGCGCGGTCAAACCTGTTGTTTGTGCCCGGTGTGATCCTGGCCTTCATGTCCTTTGGGTCCGGGCCGGAATCGCTGGCTCTTGGGCTTGCCGGGGCCGGGACATGGACCTTGGCGGCCTGGTTGACCCGAGAGGGGCTAAAAGCCGAATCGGCCTATCATTCGCGCAAGGTGGCGCGCCGCCCTGCCCTGCCGCGCAAGATCATCGGATCGCTTCTGATCGGCGGCGGCACTGTTTTGGCGGGCTTGTCACAGGACACCGGCCTTGCGGCGGCGGCGCTTTATGGTGTGATCGGCGCGGCACTGCATATGACCGCATTTGGCCCCGATCCGCTGCGCAACAAGTCACTGGAAGGTGTGGACGAGTTCCAACAGGATCGTGTGGCCCGCGTCATCGACGAGGCCGAGGCCCATCTGGACGCAATGAAATCCGCCATTCGCCGCGCCCAGGATCCACGGATGGAGGCCCGCGTCGAACGGTTTCAGCAATCGGTGCGCGAAATGTTGCGCACGGTCGAGGAAGATCCGCGTGATCTGACCGCCTCGCGCAAGTTCCTTGGCGTCTATTTGATGGGCGCGCGGGATGCGACAATCAAATTTGCCGACATCTATGCCCGCAACCGGGATAGCGCGGCAAAGTCAGATTACCTGATGCTGCTGACCGATCTGGAAGAGAATTACATCGCCAAGACCCGCAAATTGCTGGAAGACAGCAACAGTGATCTGACGGTGGAAATTGATGTGCTGCGCGATAGGTTGCAGCGCGAAGGTGTACGGCTCGACTGAGCCGGGTATGTCATAACGGGGAAGGATGACCCATGTCGCAGAACGTAAGAGAGAAGGCCCAGGAAGCCCTGGCACTGGTTGAAGAAGTAAGTGCCGTTGTCCTGCCCGAACCGGTAGATGCGACTGCGATCGTGTCCCTGGATCAGGCCGACGCCACTGTCAGCACCGAAATCCGCCAGCGGATGGAAGAGATCGACATGGAGGACACCAATTCCATCGTCGCTTTCGGCTCTGCCGCCCAGGCCGAGCTTCAGGAAATCTCTCAGGCGATGCTGGCTGATGTCCGCAACAAGGATGTCGGCCCGGCCGGCGATTCCCTGCGCAGCATTGTCACCACCATTCGCGGCTTTTCGGTCAACGAACTGGACGTGCGCCGCGAACGCAGCTGGTGGGAAAAGCTTCTGGGCCGCGCCGCGCCCTTTGCCAAATTCACCGCGCGCTTCGAAGAGGTGCAGGGCCAGATCGACCGGGTGACCGACAATCTGCTGGAGCATGAGCACAAGCTGCTGAAAGACATCAAATCGCTCGATATGCTCTATGAAAAGACGCTCAACTTCTATGACGAACTGGCGCTTTATATCGCTGCCGGTGAAGAGAAGCTGAAAGAGCTGGATACCGTGGTCATTCCCGCCAAAGAGGCCGAGGTGAAGGCCGCGCCGGAAGACAAACAGGTGATGGAAGCACAGGAATTGCGCGACCTGCGTGCTGCACGCGATGACCTGGAACGCCGTGTTCATGACCTCAAACTCACCCGACAGGTGACCATGCAGTCGCTGCCCTCGATCCGATTGGTGCAGGAAAACGACAAATCGCTGGTGACCAAGATCAATTCGACCTTGGTCAACACCGTGCCGCTGTGGGAAACCCAATTGGCCCAGGCCGTGACAATCCAGCGCAGCGCCGAAGCGGCTGCGGCGGTGCGTGACGCCAATGATCTGACCAATGAATTGCTGACCGCCAATGCCAAGAACCTGCGCGACAGCAACAAGATGATCCGCGAAGAAATGGAACGTGGCGTGTTCGACATCGAGGCGGTGAAACAGGCAAACGCCGATCTGGTTGGCACCATCGAGGAAAGCCTGCAAATCGCGGACGAGGGCAAAGCCCGCCGTGCAGCCGCAGAGGCCGAACTGAAGAAGATGGAAAAGGAACTGCGCGACACGCTGGCCTCGGCCAAGGCACGCAAAACCGGGCTGGGCGACACCGCCGGCACCGCCGTTCCGGCGGCCTGAGCTATGGCGCGGGTACGGATCATTGCCGGTCTGGTGGCCAGCGCCTTGGCGCTGTCCGCCTGTGTTGCTCCGGTGGATCCGGTGCCCGTGCCGCCCGATCGGCCGGCGCCCGCACCTGTGGTCAAGCCGACCCCGAAACCACTCGGCCCCTCGCCGCAAAGTTTGGCGCTTGCGGCCTATTACACCCAGGTCGAAAGCCAATCTGTGGCCCAGGGGCTGCTGCGCACCGATGGTGGTGGCCCGGACACCCAATTCAGCCGCAGAATGCTGATCGAGAATTTCGAACGCATCGCGTTTTATGATGAATACGCGCGCGGTGCCGGGCTTCAGGCCGCGCGCGGTGGCCAAAGCCGCCTGAAACGCTGGGAACAACCGATCCGCATGCAGGTGGAATTCGGCGACGCCGTGCCAATCGAACAACAGGCCACCGACCGGGGCGAGGTGACGCGCTATGCCGCGCGGCTGAACCGGATCACCGGCCATCCGATCACCATTTCCTCCAATGATCCGAATTACTTCGTGCTGTTCATGTCAGAAGACGACAGCGCCGCCCTGCCCGCGCGGATCAAGGAGATTGTGCCGAATATCAACCAAAACGCCCTCGACATCTTTCGCAGCCTGCCAAAGTCGATCCACTGTCTGGTGATTGCCTTTTCCAGCGAACCGGGCGGGCATGAATATGCCAAGGCGATCGCGCTGATCCGCTCGGAGCACCCCTCTCTGCTGCGGAAATCCTGTGTGCACGAGGAATTGGCGCAGGGACTTGGCCTTGCCAATGACAGCCCACGCGCGCGCCCGTCGATCTTTAACGACGACGACGAATTCGCCCTGCTGACCACACATGACGAATTGCTGCTCAAGATGCTGTACGACCGCCGCCTGTCGGCTGGCATGTCCTGGCAAGAGGCACAGCCAACCGCCGAAATCATCGCCGACGAATTGCTTGGCGGACCCAGCTAACTGATGACCAATCTTCTGACACCCGACACGTTCGAGTTCTTCGCTAGATACCTACTTGCTGGATATGTCGTGATCTTTGTCAGGTCTGCCTTTGTGGTTGGCTTGCGGCCAAAGCCCGCGGAGTTGCTCATGGAAGCAGTGATCCTCAGTCTCGTAGCGCAGTTTCTGGTCGTGGGAATTGAGGTCGGTCATGATAGCGTAGTCTCAAGAAAGTGGTCCACTGACAAGCTTCCCGAATGGCTCTTGGTCCCGCCTGAAAACCTGAAACTAATTGTACGCGTCTTACTAGTACCGGCAGCACTCGGTTGCACGCTGGGGCTTTTTCTACAGTCGAATTGGCGCAACGGTGTCCTGAGACGGTTTTCGTTACCGGTTGTTCATCCAGTCCGAAAAGCGCACGACTATGCGTTTGGTCACGAAAGACCCCCTGGATTGGTCGAAATTACATTTGAGGACGGCACGAAAATTGGAGGATGGTTCGGCGAAAACTCTCTTGCCGCTACCGATGAGACTAGAAGTGACCTATATCTAGAGCGTGCCTATCTCATAAATGACGATGGCGACTGGCAGGAAACAGTCACACCTCGGGCGATTTTGATAAAACTACGGAACGTTAGATCTATAGAATTCTTGCTATCGGAGGACAGTATCGATGACGACGAAACGGCCAATGCTGGTTGACGGATACAGCGCACGACCAAAGCCTTCCGGGACTATTTACACAAACGGCCACCAAGCTACGGCGGCGTCTTCATCTAAGCCGCCCTCAGCGTCGCGACTGCCACGTGGAGAGCAATCTACAGTAAAACCACCAAAAAAAAGCTGACGCAAAAATGGGTATTTTCGATTTCCTCACCGGTGAATTCATCGACGTCATCCATTGGATCGACGACACCCGCGACACCATGGTCTGGCGCTTTGAACGCGAAGACCACGAGATCAAATATGGTGCCAAGCTGACGGTGCGCGAAGGTCAGGCGGCGGTGTTTGTCCACGAAGGCCAGCTGGCGGATGTCTTCACCCCCGGACTCTATATGCTAGAGACCAACAACATGCCGATCATGACCACGTTGCAGCACTGGGATCACGGCTTCAAAAGCCCGTTCAAATCCGAGATCTATTTCGTCAACACGACGCGGTTCACCGACCTGAAATGGGGCACCAAGAACCCGATCATGCTGCGCGACCCGGAATTCGGGCCGACCCGCATTCGCGCCTTTGGCACCTATACCGTGCGGGTCAAGGACCCGGCGCTGTTCATGACCGAAATCGTCGGTACGGACGGTGAATTCACCATGGACGAGATCAGCTATCAGGTCCGCAACATCATTGTGCAGGAATTCAGCCGCGTGATTGCCGGCTCGGGCATCCCGGTTCTGGACATGGCCGCCAACACCGCCGATCTGGGCAAGATGATTGCC
Source organism: Marinovum sp. 2_MG-2023 (assembly GCF_030548265.1). Classification (NCBI taxonomy): domain Bacteria; kingdom Pseudomonadati; phylum Pseudomonadota; class Alphaproteobacteria; order Rhodobacterales; family Roseobacteraceae; genus Marinovum; species Marinovum sp. 2_MG-2023. Next base: position 53,171 of record NZ_JAUOSD010000009.1, read on the forward strand.
GCAGAGATCAGCCAGATTGTTGCGGGCTACGGTCTGTCGATCCCCGAATTCTATATTGAAAACATCTCGCTACCGCCTGCGGTGGAAGAGGCGCTGGACAAGCGGACCTCGATGGGATTGGCGGGGGATCTGGGGAAATTCACCCAATATTCCGCCGCCGAAGCAATGACCAAGGCGGCCGCGAACCCCAATGGCGGCGGCGGCATGGGCGCGGGCCTTGGCATGGGGATGGGCATGGCGATGGCCAACCAGATGGCGGGAAACCAGGGCCCCTGGGGCGCACAGCCCACTGCCCAGCACGCCCCCGTCCAGCACGCCACAGCAGCCGTACACGCCGCGCCGCCCCCGCCGCCGGTCGAACATGTCTGGCACATTGCCGAGGCTGGCGAAACCAAAGGTCCGTTTTCCAAAGCAAAACTGGGCCGTATGGCAACCAGTGGCGAGATCACCCGCGAAACCTATGTCTGGACCGCCGGTCAGGATGGCTGGCTCAGGGCCGAGGACGTGCAGGAGCTGGCGCAATTGTTCACTATCCTGCCGCCCCCGCCGCCGGGCATGTGACACGCACCGTTTTTTCGGTCCGCTGGCCGAGGCAGTCCCGGACTTGATCCGGGACCTCCACCGCCGGTTTGAACAGAGGTCCCGGAGCAAGTCCGGGACCGCGCCTTTGCATTGGCAGACACCTCTGCCTCCACCGTTGTTGCAGTCTGGCGCGCACCCACCCTAAGGTAGATCATAGATTCCCCGGGATACCGTTTTATGGCCGACAGCATTTCCCCTCCCCCACCACCCGACGCCCCTGAGGCTGAGCATCGCTTCCCCTGCGACGAATGCGGCGCGGATTTCCGGTTTGATCCCGGCACCGGCGGGCTGAAATGTGACCATTGCGGCAATACGGATGTGGTTCAATCTGGACCTTGGGCCGGTGCCGCCCTCAAGGAACTGGATTTCCAGGCCGCCATACGCCAGCAATTGCCCCAGGAAGACATCGAAGAAACCCGTGTTTCCAAATGCCCCAATTGCGCCGCGCAGGTGGAATTCAACGACGTGGATCACGCCCGCGAATGTCCGTTCTGTGCCACCCCCGTGGTCGTCGACACCGGCACGCACCGCCATATCAAACCCCGTGGCCTGCTGCCCTTTGCGCTAGAGGAACGCGCCGCCCACAAGGCGATGACCGATTGGCTGGGCAAGTTGTGGTTTGCCCCCAACGGGTTGCAGGAATACGCCCGCAAAGGCCGCAAGATGGACGGCATCTATGTCCCCTATTGGACCTTTGATGCCGATACCAAATCTGCCTATCGTGGCGAACGCGGCACCGTCTATTACGAAACCCGCACCGTGACCCGCAATGGCAAGTCCGAAACACGCCGGGTCCAAAAGGTGCGCTGGCGCTCGGTTTCCGGCCGGGTGGCGCGGTTTTTTGACGATGTGCTGGTGTTGGCGTCCCGCTCGCTGCCCAAACGCTATACCGACAATCTGGAACCCTGGGATCTGACAGAGCTGGAGCCGTATCGCCCTGAATTCCTTGCTGGTTTTCGCGCCGAGGGCTATGCGGTCGAGCTTGACGAAGGCTTTGCCGAGGCCCGCAACCACATGGACCGGATGATCCAGCGCGACGTAAAATTCGACATTGGCGGCGATCGCCAGCGCATTCATGACATCGACACCGATATCAGCGCCATCACCTTTAAACATATTCTCTTGCCGGTCTGGCTGGCGGCCTACAAATATCGCGGCAAGACCTATCGCTTTGTGGTAAACGGACGCACGGGCCGGGTACAGGGCGAACGCCCTTGGTCGGCCATCAAGATCGCCATTGCCGTGGTGATCGGATTGGTTGTCGCGGGGGCGATTGGCTATGTCTGGGCCACGACACAACAATGATCACGCGGCGTGGCGCGGCGCACCCTGTACATGTCGCCCCGCGACCCGACGCCACATCCGGGCCACATCCGGTCCAATGGCTTGCCACAGACGGCAAATTACGTCATGTTAGCGCAAACAAATGGGCGCAAAAAGTGGCGCACTCACATCTGACCCCGGAGTTCCGGGCCCGAACAGGAATATCCCATGATCCTTTGCTGCGGTGAATCACTGATCGACATGCTGCCCCGCGAAACCACGTTGGGTGAATCGGCCTTCGCCCCTCATACCGGCGGCGCAGTTTACAACACCGCCATCGCGCTGGGCCGGCTGGGCGCGCCTGCGGGGTATTTCGGCGGGCTCAGCCGCGATCTGTTTGGTCAATTGCTTGAGGCCGACCTGACCGCATCCCATGTCGACAGCAGCCTGGCACCACGCAGCGACAATCCGACAACCCTGGCCTTTGTCACGCTGAAAGACGGTCATGCGACCTATGCCTTTTACGACGAAAACACCGCCGGCCGGATGATGGATCCCGCGGATCTGCCTGCCCTGCCCGAAGCGCTGACAACGCTGTTCTTTGGCGGCATCAGCCTGGTCAGCGAACCCTGCGCCGACACCTATGCAGCCTTGGCCAGCCGGGAAGCCACCAATCGCCTGATCATGATCGACCCCAATATCCGCCCCGGTTTCATCCGCGATGCCGCGCGCTATCGGGCCCGGCTGGACGCGATGATTGCACTGACTGACATCGTCAAGGTCTCTGACGAGGATCTGGAATGGCTGACCGGCGGCACCGATCCACAGGCCCTGATTGACCAGGGCGTCGGCGTTGTCCTGATGACCCGCGGCGCACAGGGCGTTCTGGCGCTCAGCGCCAAGGGCAGTCTGGACCTGCCAACCGAAAAGGCCAAAGTGGTCGATACCGTGGGCGCGGGCGATACGTTCAACGCCGGCATGTTGGCCGGATTGCACCAATCGGGACTGGCCGACAAAGCTGCCTTTGCCGCCGCAGATCTCGACGCTTTGAAACCCGCCATCGAACTCGGCATGCGCGCCGCCGCCATCACCGTCAGCCGCGCGGGCGCCAATCCGCCCTGGTCACACGAACTGGCATGAGAGCGGTCCTGCAACGGGTGTCAGAGGCCGCTGTCCGGGTCGATGGCCAGCGCATCGGCCAATGCGGCCCCGGCCTGATGATCCTGATCTGTGCCATGCAGGGCGACACCACAGCCGAAGCGGAAAAATTGGCGGCCAAAACCGCCCGCCTGCGGATTTTCCCGGATGAGACCGGCAAGATGAACCGCGCGCTGCGCGACATCAACGGGTCCGCCCTGGTGATCAGCCAATTCACCCTCGCTGCGGATTGTCGGCGCGGCAATCGGCCCGGGTTTTCCGCCGCTGCCCCGCCCGACATTGGGGAAACGCTGTACCTCGCCTTCGCCGAGGCGCTGCGCGGCGAAGGCATCACCGTCGAAACCGGCCGATTCGGCGCCAACATGCAGGTCAGCCTGATCAACGACGGCCCGGTGACAATCCCGCTGGATACCGACGGCTAGGGGGATCACCCCTGCCGTTTTACAAATTCGGTCAAAATCACAATGCGCTGGCCGTCGACCCGGCCCTCGATATGCCCGGCATTCTCGGCCACCAGCGAAATCCCCCGCACAGCAGTGCCGCGTTTTGCAGTGAACCCGGCACCCTTGACCGGCAGATCCTTGATCAACACAACCGTATCACCCGCCGCAAGGACCACACCATTGGTGTCGCGATGCACGACCTGCGGCACCGCACCGCCCTCGGCTTCTGCCAGAACCGCTTCGGGCAAGGCCCCCATGGCCAGAACTTCCTGCGCCCAAGGGGCCTCCAGCTTCACCAGGATCCGTGCCGCCGCCAATTGCACCTCTGGCCGCTCGGCCCAAACCGCACCGTGCAAACATTGCCAATGTGGATCGTCGCTGACATCCCCTGCCAAACCGGCCGCACATATCGCACAGAGCTGCACCTCGCCAACGGCAACCGCCTCTGGTGCATCACATAATTCACAAACCATCTGGTCCCAATCTTCTTCTCTTGAAAAATACGCATGCCGCCGCCGCCAAAAGCGCGGACAGTCGAACCCCGGGGGCTCATGTCGCCACAAACACCAAGATACTGCGCCTCCGCAAGGAGGCAAATTGAAATCAATCAGGGTTCGCGCAAAGCCTCACGGCTCTTGTAGAGGGGTTTCAACAGATATTGCAGCACGGTCTTTTCGCCGGTGTGCAATTCTACCTGAGCCTGCATGCCGGGCCGGATCTCGATCTGCGCCTGGCGGTCGGTCAGGCTCGACATATCAACGCGCAGGGTCACCTTGTAATGCGGGTCCTGCTCGGCTTCGCGCACGCGATCATCCTTGAAGGTATCCGCAGAAATGAAATCCACCTGGCCCTTCAACGTGCCATAGATCGTGTAATCATAGGCCGACAGCTTGACCGTGGCTGCCTGACCCCGGCGGATATTGGCGATGTCTTCGGGGCGCACCTGGGCCTCGACAAACAATTCCTCGTCCAGCGGAATGATTTGCAGGATTTCTTCGCCGGGGCGGACAACGCCGCCAATCGTAGTGACCGACAGATTGTTGACCATGCCATGCATCGGCGAACGCAACGTGGTGCGGTTCAATTGATCCAGGCTGGATTTCAAGGTCTGTTTCAGCGTCGCCAACTCTTTCAGAGTATCGGAATAGCCCTGTGCGCGCTCAAGCTCGGTTTGGGTGATCACCTCGTTATAGCGCACCTTCGCATCCGCATGTGCCTTGCGGGCGCGGGTCACTTCGATCAGGGCAACCACCTCTTTCGCCAGCATGTTCTCCATCAGCTGCAATTCGCTGGCAGCTTGTTCCAATACCAGTTCGGCACCGTCGCGGCGGCTGACATAATCCCCCTGCCGGGCCGCCAACAGCACGCGTTCCGACGCCACCATTTCCGGCAGCCGGACAATCAGATCGGCCGGCACCTCGAATTCCTTGGCGCCGTCCATTTCGGCCTCAAGCCGGATACGACGAATTTCCAGTGCCGCGATCTGATCCTGAAGGTCGTCAACCGAGGATTGGAACTGGGTGGCATGCAGACGGGCGAGCATATCGCCCTGCATCACGACATCGCCCTCTTTCACCATCAGTTCGGCCAGAATCCCGCCTTCGAGGTTCTGAATGATCTGGGGCCGCGACGACGAAATGATCTCGCCATCGGCGCGCACGATCTCGTCAATCCAGGCAAAGGCCGCCCAAAGGACAAACACCAGAACCGTGACCCCGCAAAGCCAGATCGTCAACGAGGGCCCCCGCAGCTGGCGACCGGCAAAGCCCGAAATATTGGTCGCAGACGCAGCCATCACGATGCCCCCCGCGTGTTGGTCAGATGTTCCAGAACCTTGTCGCGCGGCCCATCCACAGCCATGCGGCCGTTTTGCAGCACCATGGTGCGCGTGGCCAGCGACAGGATGGGCACCCGGTGGGTGGCAATCAACGCGGTGCGCCCCTCAAGCCAGGTTTCCAGCCGGGAAATCAACGTCTTTTCCAACGTTTGATCCAGCGCCGCCGTCGGTTCATCCAGAAGACAGACCACCGGATCCTGCAACCACAACCGCGCCCAGCCAATCGACTGGCGCTGCCCGATAGACAGGCCCGATCCGCCGTCGCGGATCTCCAGATCCAGCCCCTTGGGGTGGCTTTTCACGAATTGGCCAAGCCCGGCGAAATCCAAAGCCTCGAACAGCCGGCCGTCGTCCTGTTCCAGCATGTTCAGGTTCAGGTTGTCGCGCAGCGTGCCGGAAAACAGCCGCACATCCTGGCCCAGATACCCAACCGAGCGGCGGATGTCGCGCGGCGCGATCTGGCCCATATCCGTGCCATCCAGCAGGATACGGCCACTGGTCGGCGCATAAAGCCCGCTCATCAATTTCAGCAATGTTGATTTTCCGGACCCATTGGCCCCCAACACCGCAATTTTCTGGCCGGGCGTGATGCCAATGCCGGGAATGTCCAACACCGCCGGTGCATCTTCTTCATAGCGATAGGTGACTTCGCGGATTTCAAACCCGCCGTCCAGCCGGTCACGGCGCAGATAGCTGCGGGCGGGATCCTGATCCTGCGGCGCCAGCGCCACCCCGTCCAACCCTTCCAATGCCGCGCGCACATTGCCCCAGCGCGCCATTGTCGACGCAAGTTGCGTCAACGGGGCCAGCGTGCGCCCGGTCAGAATGCCGGTAGCAATGATCGAACCCACCGTGAACTGCCCCTGAAACACCAGATATGTGCCGGCAATCACCGCGCAGACATAAGTGGCCTGCTGCACGCCCTGGCTCCAGAATGTCAGCGCAGAGGCCAGCCGCCGCTGATCCGAAGACTTCAGCGATTGCAGCGTCGTCAGTTCCAGCCAAAGACGGCGAAACCGGTCTTCGCCGCGCTGTGTCTTGATCGTGTCCAGTTCCGATACGGCCTCATGCAACAGCCGCGATGCCTTGGTCGAGGCGCCCTGCATTTCCTGCGTCAGACGGATCATGCGTTTTTGCAGGAACACCGACGGCAACACCATCAACACACCGCCAAGGATCAACACCCAGACCACATTGCCCGCGATCGACGCCACAAGCAGCAGGAAGATGAACACAAACGGAATATCCGCCACCGCACCAACGCTGGAGGCGGTAAAGAACTCTCGTACCGAGGAAAATTCGCGCATCGACGCAAAAAGCGACGACGGGGACCGCCCCGGCATATCCGACCGCATCCCCAGAATCCGGTTCATCAACAGGGTCTGCACGTTCAATTCGATCTGCCGCCCGGCGCCGTCAATCAACCGCGCCCGCGCCAGTTTCAACGCTGCCTCCAGCAGCAAGGCAAAGCCGGCCCCGGCCGCCAGCACCCAGAGTGTCGCCTCACTCTGATGCGGGATCACCCGGTCATAGACCTGAAGTGAAAACAGCGCGACAGCAACGGCCAGAAGGTTCGCCACCAAAGACCCAAGTGCAACCTCGCCAAAATAGCGCGAGAATTTGGGAAACTGTCCCCAGAACCAATGGCCCTTGGATTGGCCGTTATTGGCGCCGGCCGATTGACCCGGGGTCTGGTTGGGATCACGCGCGGGGCCTTCGCCCTGCTCAGCTGTGGTCCGCGCGGGCACCGCAGAGGCCGCATCGGCCCGCACCAGACGTCCGGCAAAATAGGGCGTGAATTCCGCCAGCGGCACCGGCGCGCGGTTGTCGGGAAAGCTTGTGTCGAACAGATGGACCACATCGCCGTCCTGCCCCAGCACCAGCACCCATTGCCCGGAGGTCATCCATGCCAGCGCCGGCCAGATGTCGGCGGAAAGTGTCGGGTCGGGGTCCACCTTGGCCGCAACCCCGTTGGCCCCAAGCGCCGCAGCCATCAGCGCGGCATCAATGTCACCTTCTGGCCCAAGCTTTGCCTGCAACGCCTGTTCCAGATCCTGAACCACCACATCACAGCCCAAAAGCCCGGCATAGGTCCGCATCAGCAATGCGCGCGATTTGACCCGCTGTTCCTGTGCCGCCCGATCATGCTTCACCTGTTCTGCCGGTGCCGTGTCCGGGGTTTTTGATCTTGTCTCGTCCTTTGGTGCGGTCATCACCGGATCAGACGCCACCGCACGCAAGGGCGTGGGGCTGGCTTTGCGCCCACCCACGGATTTCAACCAGCGGCTCATATCTCTGACCCGTTGGCCAGCAACCCATAGGCCCGCGCCAGTGAGATCTGCACCCGCGCCAGATCATATTTCAGCGTGATCGCCGCCCCGCTTTGCCGGGCCCATGTTTCATAGACACCAACCACATCCATCACCTGTCGCGCCCCGGCCTCATACTGGGCCTGAAAGAGGTCAAGGTTATGTTTGGCTTGCCGCGCCAAGGTGTTTGCATCGGTCAATTGCCGGGCCAGCGCGACTTCGCGTTGGCGCAAGGCAGAGATTTTGCGCCGGGCATCTTCATCGGCTTGGGTGACCTTGCGGCCTGCGGCCTCCTTGGCGGCCTCGATCGCCTTGAGGCTGGCACCAGTGCCCAGACCCAGAAGTTGATCCGCCGCCAGCGAGAGACCAAAATCGGAATTGTCGCCGGACACGGTTCCCCCGGCCTTGAGCCCCGGAAGATGACCGGCACGGGCGATCTTGGCTTCTGCGATGCTGCGATCCCGATCGGCCTTCGCCTTGAGGACCGTCAGCGGCTCTGTGCCTTCTGCGTCGACCCGAAGCGCCGGAACGCCGCGCAGTTCCTCCAACGGATGCCCGGCCATGGCCGCCAGTTCCGCCAGCGCCGCGCGGGAATCGCCCAACGCGGTATCGCGTTGCGACCGGATTTCGGCCAGCTTCTGGCGAATGATGTTCAGATCAGACCGGTCAGAAACACCGCCCTGCACGCGTTCGTTCATCACCCATTCGAAATGCCCCATATCCTCCAGCGATCTTTCGGCCACGGTGATCTTTTCCCGGCCTTCTTCTGCGGCCAGATAAAGCCCCAACGCGTCATGCACCCGGGTGTTGCTGTCCTGTGACAGGGTCACAGCGGCAAATTCCACGTCATGGGCGGCAAAATCACGTTCGGCCTTTTTGCGGCCGTTGTCATAGATCACCTGTTCGATGAACAGCGATGTGACGAATTCCCCCATCGAATTCAGAGAGATGTTGGGACCAATCGACGGCAGCCAATTCTTGGAGGCCGCCTGCGCCCGCAGGCGTGCTGCGCGCAGCTCTGCTTCTGCGGTACGCGCAGAAGAGGCCATGACCGCGCCCGCCACCGCGCCATAAGGCGATGCCGGATCAAGGATGCTGCGCCGCTCCTGCAAGGTGGCAATGATCGGTGACGCCACCCCCTGTTTTTCCGCAGCAGCAGCAGTGTCGGCTTCGCCGCCCTGCTCTGCTGACCCGTTCAACATCGGTTTGGATTGCAAAAACCGCGTCACGGAATTACCCGCGCCGTCGCCATCGGACATACAGCCCGCCAATACCAACAGACACGGCAGAAGCCCTGCCGCCCGATTTGCCCTGTAGATGTCCCGCCTCATCCGCGCACTGCCTTTCGCGCTTGTTTTTATGGTCGGTCTTGTACGAAGCACGGGCCGCGGCATCGCCGCGGCCCTGCTAATGTTGGTGTCAGATGACAACGTTGGTGATGTCTTCGTCGATCAATACCGTCGCATCGCCCAATTGATATTCAGCAAAGCTCTGGCCATCGCCATTGGTTACGCGGCCCAGATGGGTCGCCCCGGTCAGGGTCACCTGATCGTCGCCATCGCCATAAACGGTCAGCGTATCGCTGGCACCGGACAGCGCCAGAACATCTGCCTCGCTCAGGGTCAAATGCGCCTCTTCGGCAAATTCCAGATCAACCGCTTCGACATTATGCGCGCCCAATCCGGGATTGCCGAGGCTGACCTCGGTGCCGACAACCTCGTCGTCAAGTACCAGATAGTTCGACCGGCTGTTGCCCGCATCATCCGTTGTGCTGACAATCAGATCCGACCCATCCGGCACGTTTTGTGCAAAGATGAAGTTGGTCTCGTTGATTGCCGGAATGTCGACGGCGGTCATGTTCACATCACTGACCACCCCGGCTTCAGACACTTGCAGAACATCCTGTGTGTCTTCGCTGAGCTGGGTGGAAATGCCACGAATACCGGTGACACCCTGGGTGATGCTTTCGATGATCGCCCCATCCGGGGCTTCGGTGTCGATTTGCAGAGTTTCGGTGATGGTATCGGTGTTGCCCGCCGCATCGGTGGCCGACACCGCGAAAGAGGCTTCATATTCGCCCAGCGGCACATTTGCTGCCGGGATATCCACCGTCCAGGCACCGCTGGCGGCCACCGTTGCCACATAATCCTGACCGTTGAAGGCGACAGACACCACCGACCCCGGTTCCACCTGCCCTGCAAGTTGCAGCGCATCGCCGGATTGCAGTTCTTCGATGTTGACCACCCCATCGCTGCCCGCAGAAGAGGACGTCAGCGCCAGCGTGTTGACAAAGGTGTCGATCCGCACAGGTTCGCTGATTTCGGCGACGTTGCCGACAGCATCGGTGCTTGTGACGCTTACGGTCGTGTCATATTCGCCGGCGGTGATCGATCCGTCTTCGAACATGGCCGACCAATTGCCATTGGCATCCACAACCCCGGGGCGGCTCTCGCCTTCGATCGTGACCATGACGCTTGCGCCCGGCTCGGTGGTGCCGGTGATGGTCACCCCCTGGCTGGCTTCTGCGGCGTTGATCACATCGTCGGTTCCGGCCGAAACGTCGAGATTGGCAAAATTCACCACCTCGGTGTCGACCTGAACACTGTCGCTGACCTGCAATGTGTTGCCCGCCGCATCGGTGGTTTCAGCCGTGATGTCGGCCTGATAGGTGCCGGGTGCGATCTCGTTCGCGCCATAGGTCGTGGTCCAATTGCCCGCCGCATCGGTCAGCGCGGTATGGGTCACCCCCGCCAATGTCACAGTGACAGTCGCGCCGGGATTGGACGTGCCCTGGATCACCACCCCGTCCGAAGCTTCGACCATATTGATGACATCGTCACCTTCGATCGCCTCAGACGACAGTGTCAGCGTCCCCGCATCGGTGTCAAAGCTCGCCATCTGGGTCTCGGTCCGGGTGTTGCCGGCCTGGTCCGTCGCGGTCAGATCAAGAGTGACAGATTGCTCGCCAGACGGCAGATCGGACGCCGGGAAGGCCACGCTCCATGTGCCATCCGCCGCCACGGTCGCGGCATGGCTGACACCATCAAGGGTGACAGTCAGGCTGCTGCCGGGTTCAACAACGCCCGTCAGGGTCAGACCCTGAAGCGCCTCTTCGGCATTCACAACCGCATCGCTGCCGCCGGGCAGCGCATCCAGCTGCAATGGTGTGACCAAGCTGTCGACCTGCACAGAACCGCTGGTCGTGGTCACATTGCCGTTGCTGTCGGTGGCGGTCACATTGATCGGCACCGAAACCTCGCCCGTGGGGACATCCGCGGTCGAATAGGACACAGACCATTGGCCATCAGCCCCGGCCAGCGTGGTCAGCGTCGCGGTGCCCATGGTCACCTCAACCGTTGCGCCCGCCTCGGCTGTGCCGGTCACCTGGACCCCATCGGCCCGCTCTTCCGCATTGATGACACCATCGGTTTCGATGCTGGCATCGTTCAGCGTGACCGAAACCTCGGTATCAATCTGTACCGTGCTGGCGGTGCCGCTGGTATTGCCTGCGGCGTCGGTCGATGTTGCGGTGATCGGCGCATCATAGACGCCCGCCGCAAAGCTGCCACCCGGCAGGGTAAAGCCCCAATTGCCGGATGCATCCGTGGTCACCGATTGGGTCACCCCCGCAACGGTCACATCCACCACAGCGCCCGGCGTCGCCGTGCCGGTGATCGCTAGATCCCCCGCCGCTTCACCGGCATTCACCACGCCGTCGCCGCCGATGATCGCAGTGTTGATGGTGATGTCATTGGGCACAGTGTCGATCGTGACCTGGCCCGACACAGAAGACGTATTGCCCGCCGCATCGGTCGAAGTTGCGGTGATGGTGGCATCATATTCACCAGGCTCAAAGCTGCCGCCGGCCAGGGTGAAACCCCAATTGCCGGATGCATCCGTGGTCACCGATTGGGTCACGCCCGCAACGGTCACATCCACAACGGCGCCCGGCGTCGCGGTGCCGGTGATCGCCAGATCGCCGGTCGCTTCATCGGCGTTCACCACACCGTCGCCACCAATGATGCCCGTGTTGATGGTGATGTCGTTCGGGATAGTATCCACCGCAAAGCTGCCCGATACCGACGATGCGTTTCCGGCACCATCGGTCGACGTCACGGTGATCGGCGCATCATATTCACCTGCGGCCAGGGTGCCGCTGGGCAATGTCGTGGTCCAATTGCCATCCGCGTCAGCCGTCACAGATTGGGTCAGGCCAGCCACCGCAACCTCAAGCGCTGCGCCGGGTGTTGCCGTGCCGGTGATCACAACCTCGCCGGCGGCCTCATCCGCGTTCACCACGCCTTCGGCGCCGATGACGGCGGTATTGATCGTGATGTCATTCGGGATCGTGTCGACCACAACCGTTTCGGTCAATGTGGTGGTGTTGCCAAAGCTGTCTTCCGACACCACGGTCACGTCGGTGGTATATTCCCCACCGGCAATTTCGTCCTGGGTGAAATCGACGGACCAGCCACCGGTTTCGTCCACGGTGGTTTCATGCGTGACGTCGTCGATGGTCACGGTGACCCCGGCGCCAACTTCGCCCGTGCCGGTAACCGTCAACCCACTTGGGTGCGCTTCGAGGTTGATCAGATCGCCCGCCTCTGCGGTGCCCCCGGTGACGGCCGTTGCCGGACCGGTCAGGTCAATCACCACTTCGGGACCGGTCAGCTCGGTCACGTCATCTTCGCCGTCGCCGGAAACTGTTACCTCAACAGGATAGGTGCCGTCGTCGGGGAAATTCTCACCCTCAAAGACAACTTCCCATTCGCCATTGTCATCAACAACGGTGTTCACGGTTTCGCCGCCAATGACCACTTCGACTTCGTCGCCAGGTTCGCCCGTGCCGGTGACCGTCACGGTTTCATCGGCACCATCGCCGCCCACGACAACAGATGTGTCGTCAACGGTCGGCGCAACCGGGCCCGCCCCGTTGCCTCCGCCGCCACTGCTGCCGCCACCAAGGGCCGCAAGACCAAGCGCCGCCGCACCCGCCGCACCAGCCGCCCCCAAGAGCGATCCACCGCCCAAAAGACCCGCGGCCAGCATCGACACTTCGTTGTCTTCCGCGCCATACACCTCGGCTGTCACCACCTCGGGACGGCCAGAGTGGATCAGCGCGTCGTTCGGCGACCACTTGCCCCATTCGGCGCTTTGACCATATTCGGCGAACAGAACGCCATTGTTGCCTTCGGCAAAGAATACTTCGTGCAGGACACCGTCGCTGCTGATGAACAACCGCGGCTCGTCCGCGACATCGGCAAAATAGCCTTGCAGCGTGATGACCCGGCCATCGGCCAATTCAATATGCAGATTTTCGCCGCTGCGGGTATATCCGCGCATGTCCGACTGCATCAAATTTAGTGAGACTTCCGCCCCGGGCGCCACTGCGATAACCGCGTTTTGGTCACCCGACTGTAATACGTCACGTTGAATTGCGCCCGCAGATGTGCGGACGACATAATCTATCGCATTCATAACTTTCACCGCTCTACCTCGCGTGACCTCTTTACACAGTGGGTCACGTCGTTTCATTACTTCGACATTACCTGATCCCCACGCCCCAAAAAAGACTTTTTTCGTTGTCGGGTCTAATTTTTGCGGGGAATCCAGAGACATCGGCATCACATGTGATGTGGATAAGTTCCGGGGCTTCAATGTTTTCGGGGAATTTGTGCCGTTTTTCGGGGGTCTGCCGCACCGATTTGCAACCGATTTCAACTGCGCCAGCCGTGACACAGGTTTGTCAGACAAATCGTCGACCCCTGCCCTGGGGCCTCGATGTTTGTTGCAGGACGGCAACGCATTGACCATCCGCGACCGCCACCGCCAGTCCCGATGCCGAAAAAGCAGGCAATCGCGCAAAGCTTTTATATTGCCGGGCCGTTGAAGGAAGCAGAGCTTTACATTGACTTACCCGAACAGGCATCAACTATGTCGGGGACCAAATGTAGGCGGACAATATGACTATTACGGCAAGCATCAGACATCTGACCCATTACAAATACGACCGCCCGGTCACATTGGGGCCGCAAATCATTCGCCTTCGACCGGCCCCGCATTCGCGAACGCGGGTCATCTCGCACTCGCTGAAGGTGACGCCGGAAGATCACTTTGTGAACCACCAGCAAGACCCCTATGGCAACTGGCAGTCCCGGTTTGTGTTCCACGAACCGGTGCGGGAATTCCGCATCGAGGTCGATCTGGTGGCCGATATGACGGTCTATAACCCGTTTGATTTCTTTGTTGATGAAACCGCAGAGAAGTTCCCGTTCAAATACCCGGACGAATTCGGCGACGATCTGGTGATTTATCGCAAACCGGAAAAAACCGGGCCGCGTCTGGCGAAATATCTGTCGAAGCTGCCAAAGAAGGCAAAGAATACTGTCGATTTTCTGGTTGCGCTGAACGCACAGCTTGAAAAAGACATCGGTTATGTCATCCGCATGGAACCCGGCGTTCAGACGCCCGAGGTGACACTGAAAAAGAAAAAGGGCTCTTGCCGGGACACATCCTGGTTGCTGGTGCAGATCCTGCGCAACCTGGGATTTGCGGCGCGCTTTACCTCTGGATATCTGATCCAGTTGAAGCCCGACCTTGTGTCGCTGGACGGCCCCGCCGGCACCGAAGTGGATTTCACCGATCTACATGCCTGGTGCGAGGTGTTTCTGCCCGGTGCCGGCTGGATCGGGCTTGATCCGACCTCTGGCCTCTTGACCGGCGAGAGCCACATTCCCCTCTGTTCGACACCGCATTACCGCAACGCCGCACCGATCACCGGCGGGTTCACCGCCGACGGCCAGCCCGAGGTCGAATTTGATTTCGACATGACGGTCAATCGCGTCGCCGAACACCCCCGGATCACCAAACCGTTTTCCGAAGACTCCTGGAAGGCGCTGGACAAGCTTGGCCACAAGATCGACGCCGAAATGGAAGAACAGGACATGCGCCTGACCATGGGCGGCGAGCCGACATTCGTGTCGATCGACGATTACGAAAGCCCGGAATGGAACACCGCGGCCGTCGGTCCGCAAAAGCGCGAGCTTGCGGATCAATTGATCCGCCGGTTGCGCGACCGCTTTGCCCCCGGTGGGTTCCTGCATTACGGTCAGGGCAAATGGTATCCCGGCGAAACCCTGCCGCGCTGGACCTTTGGTCTTTACTGGCGCCGCGATGGCAAACCGATCTGGTCCAACCCGGACCTGATTGCCAAGGAAAAGCCCGAGAAGCCCGCAGGCATCAAAGAGACCGAGGCGTTTCTGACCAAATTTTCACAGAACCTGGGGCTGGAGCCGGATTATGCCCAACCCACGTTTGAGGACCCGGCGGTCTGGGTGCTGCAAGAGGCGGATTTGCCAGTCAATGTCACGCCCGACGATCCCAAACTGAAAGACCCGGAGGCAAGAGCGCGCATTGCCAAGGTGTTTGCCCGTGGTCTGAACGAGGCCGCCGGCTTTGTCTTGCCGATCCAGCGCTGGCAGGCCAAATCGCAAAGCGGCTGGCGGTCGGAGCGCTGGAAAACCCGGCGCGGCCATCTGTTCCTGATCCCCGGCGACAGCCCGGTGGGGTTCCGCCTGCCATTGGGCGCCCTGCCCCATGTGCCAGAGGTGTCTTACCCATATGTCTATCCGGCCGATACCTCGCTTGATGTCGAAGATCTGCCGAACTTCCACGAAGAGGTCGACGAACGTCGTCGCCTGCTAACCGAAGAGCTGACGCGCATCGCCAAGGAAGAGGCCGCCGCAACGCCGGATGTCTCGAAGGAGCACAAACAACCGGTCACCGCCCCCGTGGATGACGGCGAAGGCGAGCGTCAGACCCGGATGGACCAAATGGCCCGCACCGGGATCGACCCGACCGAAGGCGCCGTGCGCACCGCAATCGCGCTGGAGCCGCGCGACGGCAAGTTGTGCCTGTTCATGCCGCCGGTGGAACGGCTGGAAGACTATCTTGATCTGTTGGCCACAGCAGAGAAAACCGCCGAGGAACTGGGCCTGCCGATCCATGTCGAGGGCTATTCACCGCCCAACGATCCCCGGATCAACAATATCAAGGTCGCGCCCGATCCCGGCGTGATCGAGGTCAACGTGCAACCGGCCCACAATTGGGATGACTGCAAGGCGATCACCAACGGCGTTTATGAAGAGGCGCGCAATTGCCGTCTTGGCGCAGACAAATTCATGATCGACGGCAAACACACCGGCACCGGCGGCGGCAACCATGTGGTTGTCGGTGGTTTGACGCCCAATGACTCGCCCTTCCTGCGCCGTCCTGACCTGCTGCGGTCGCTGATCCTTTATTGGCAGCGCCACCCCTCGCTCAGCTACTTGTTCTCGGGCCTGTTCATTGGCCCGACATCGCAAGCCCCACGGATTGACGAGGCACGCCACGACACGCTTTACGAGCTGGAAATCGCGCTGTCACAGATCCCGGCACCGGGCGAAGGCCCGGCGCCCCAACCTTGGTTGGTTGACCGTCTGTTGCGTAACATCCTGATTGACGTGACCGGCAACACCCACCGCGCCGAGATCTGTATCGACAAGCTGTTTTCGCCTGACGGCCCGACCGGGCGTCTGGGTCTGGTCGAGTTCCGCGGATTTGAGATGCCGCCGGATTCCAAGATGTCGCTGGCACAACAGGTGCTGATCCGCGCGCTTCTGGCACGTTTCTGGAAGGCGCCGATCCAGGGCACGCCGGTCCGCTGGGGCACGGTGCTGCACGACCGTTACATGCTGCCGCATTTTGTCTGGCAGGATTTCCTGGGCGTGCTGCGCGATCTGAAGCAACACGGGTTCGAGTTCCGCTCTGAATGGTACGAGGCCCAGCGCGAATTCCGTTTCCCCTTTGCCGGCGAGGTCGAGGCCGATGGCGTGCATCTGGAGGTGCGGCAAGCGCTGGAACCCTGGCATGTTCTGGGCGAGCGCGGCGCAATCGGCGGCACGGTGCGCTATACCGACAGTTCGGTGGAACGCATGCAGGTGCAGCTGACCGCGACCGAACCGGACCGCTATATCGTGGCCTGCAACAAGCGCCGGGTGCCGATGCATACGACCGACAGCTCCGGCGTGTCGATCGGTGGCGTGCGGTTCAAGGCCTGGCAACCGGCCGAAGCATTGCACCCGGTCCTGCCGGTCGATGCGCCACTGACCTTTGACATCTTTGACACCTGGACCGGTCACGCGTTGGGGGGCTGTACCTATCATGTGGCCCACCCCGGCGGGCGGAACTATGACCACTTCCCGGTCAACACAAACGAAGCGGATGCAAGGCGCCTGGCGCGGTTCGAAAAATTCGGCCACACACCGGGATCTTACTGGCCACCGGCGGAAAACCCGCATCCAGAGTTTCCAATGACGGTAGATTTGCGGCGCGCGCCGGGTGTATAGGGTCCGTTACGGGACCGACCCCACCCAAATAGAAAGACGCCGCATAAATGCCCAAGGCCGAGGCACCCTTTGACCTGATTTCAGGTTACGCGCCGCCCGAAGGCGTGCCGGACGAGCTGTTGCATCGCAATGGCACCATGCGGGATGTCTGGAAGCCATTGATCCGCCATCTGACGGGTCAAACACCAGAGGGTCTGTCGCGCGCCTTCACGCGCGGCGACCAATATCTGCATGATGCCGGGGTCTATTTCCGGCAATATACCCAGGACGGCTCTACCGAACGGGATTGGCCGCTCAGCCATATCCCGGTGATGATCGACGGCAGCGAATGGCAAACCGTGGTCGAAGGGATCACCCAGCGCGCCGACCTGCTGGAGCGGGTGATGGCCGACCTTTACGGTCCCGGCGATCTGATCCGCAACGGAATGCTGCCCGCCGAGCTGGTGGCGCAGAACCCGGAATGGCTGCGCCCGATCGTGAATGTCACGCCCCGGTCGGGGAATTTTCTGCATTTTCTGGCATTTGAAATTGGCCGTGCGCCCGACGGACGCTGGTTTGTTCTGGGCGACCGGACCCAAGCCCCGTCGGGGTCCGGTTTTGCGCTGGAAACCCGGATGGCAACAAGCCATGTGTTCCCGGATCTGTTTTCCGGCATGAATATCGAACGGCTGGCGGGATTTTATCGCCATTTCCGCGATGCGCTGATCGGGTTGCGGGAAACCGATATGGATCTGGTGGCGATCCTGACGCCCGGCACCAACACCGACACCTATTTCGAACATGCCTACATCGCCCGCTATCTTGGCTTTCTGCTGCTCGAAAGCGAGGAATTGAAGGTTGAAAACGGCCGCCTGACGGTCAGCACCATTCATGGCCCGCAACCGATCAGCGTGTTGTGGCGACGGCTGGATTCGCGATTTGCCGATCCGCTGGAACTTGACGAAGGCTCGGCACTTGGCACGCCGGGCATGGTTTCGGCGCTGCGCGGCGGCGCGGTGACCATGGTGAACTGCCTCGGCTCGGGTGTGCTGGAATCCCGTGCCATGCTGGCGTTTTTGCCCCGGATCTGTCAGCGGCTGCTGGGCGCGCCGTTGAAGATGCCCAATATCGCCTCGTGGTGGTGCGGGCAGGCCAAAGAGCGCAATTATGTGCTGGGAAATCTTGACCGCATGTTGATCGGCCCGGCCAATTCCACCCATCTGCCGTTTGATTCCAATGCCAGCTATACGCTCGGCGACGAGGTGCGCAGATCCACCCCCGGAACGGTACAGGATTGGGTCACTCAGGAAGGCAAAGCTCTGGTCGGTCAAGAGGCCGTGCGCCTGTCGACCACGCCGGCCATGATCGACGGTGCCTTGGTGCCGCGTCCGATGGTGGTGCGGGTCTTTGCAGCGCGCACACCGCGCGGCTGGGTGGTGATGCCCGGGGGCTATGCCCGGATTGGCCGCACCGCCGATCCAACCGCCCTGGCGATGCAGGCCGGCGGGTCGGTGGCGGATGTCTGGATCGTGTCGGACAAACCGGTGGCCAAGGACACGCTGGCGGAAACCCCCAAAGGTCCGTTCCTGCGCCGGATGCCGGGGCTTCTGCCCTCGCGCGCGGCGGACAATCTTTATTGGTTGGGCCGCTATGTGGAACGCGCCGAAGCGGCGGTGCGGATGCTGCGGGCCTATCATGGGCGGCTGGAAACCTATGGGCCGGACACCCTGCCCCTGACCGAAGCGATGGCGCTTTATCTCGAAGGCTGGGGCATGTCCCCGCATGAGCCCCTGCCGGACGGTCTTTTGGGATTGTTTGACTCGAGCCTTGGTTGCGCCTCCAAGGTGCGGGACAGATTTTCCACCGATGGTTGGAACGCGCTGTCGGATCTGGCCTCGACCGCGCGGGAATTCGCCCCCCGGCTGAACCACGGCGATGATGCCGCCCGCGCCATGGGCGTGCTGCTGCGCAAACTGGCGGGGTTTTCCGGGCTGGTGCATGAAAACATGTTCCGCTTCAACGGTTGGCGGTTCCTGTGGATCGGGCGCGCGTTGGAACGCGCCAATCAGACCGCCGCATTGCTGGCGCGGTTTGCCGATCCCGGCATTCCCGATGGTGGTCTGGATGTTGCCGTCGAAATCGGCGAAAGCGTGATGAGCCACCGGCGGCGCTATTCGGTGGAGACCAGCCGCGATACGGTGATCGACCTTTTGGCGCTGGACGACGACAACCCGCGATCCATCGCCTATCAGATCAATGAAATTCGCCGCGCCGAGGCCCATATGGCCGAAGGGTTGCATTTGTCGCGCATGGGTGATGCCAGCCGCCTTGTGCTGCGCATTCATACCCAATTGCGCGTGGCCCAGCCCGGCGACATCACCACCGAAAGCCTGATTGCGATGCGCGGCGAGCTGATCGAAATTTCCGACGCCCTTACAACAACATACCTGAGTTGATCCGCCATGCTCTATGATGTCAGACTACGGATCGCCTATCGCTACTACCAACCTGCCGCCGCCAGCCGCACCGTTTTGCGCATGGCCCCACGCGAAATGGCGGGGCAACAAACGCTGAACAGTCGGATCGACATCACGCCAAACCCGAACTATCGGCTGCCGGGTCAGGATTTCTTTGGCAATCCCACAGTCGAGGTTGCCCACGACATGCGGCTGGATGAGATCGAATTTGTCTTTCAGGGCCGGATCCAGCGCGATACGGTCGACACCTCTCTGGACCTCAGCTGCTCTGTCGCGGACATTGGCGGCGAGCTTGGCGGATTGCGCAGCATATCCCCGGCGTCGCCGCATCATTTCCTTGGTGTTTCTCCGCGAATTGCCGCCGACCCCGATATTGCGACTTTTGCCCGCGCGACGGCGACCCCACAGATGTCGACCCTTGATGCGGTTCGCGCCATCAGCCGCGCCATTCACGATACATTCGATTTCGACCCCGACGCCACCCATGTGGCCACCACCCCGCTTGAGGCGTTTCAGGCCCGGCGCGGGGTCTGTCAGGATTACAGCCACGTGATGATCTCGGCGCTGCGCGCACTTGGGATACCTGCGGCCTATGTCTCTGGTTTCTTGCGGACCGAACCGCCAGAGGGGCAACCGCGACTGGAAGGGGCGGATGCGATGCACGCTTGGGTCCGGGCATGGTGCGGGATGGAAAACGGCTGGATCGAAATTGATCCCACCAACAATGTTCTGGTCTCTGCCGATCATATCACCGTGGCTTTTGGCCGTGACTACAGCGATGTCGCCCCGGTCAAGGGCAGCCTGCGATCCTCTGGCGATCAGGACACGCTGCATACGGTGGATGTGGTGCCGGTGAGCTAGGCCATGCCGAAAGGCGGTGTGCGCCAACCCGCCCTCCGGCAACCTCGCCAAGCGGTTCCCCCCCTTACAGCCGCCCGCATCGCGCGGCCTGCTCAATAGGTCGCGCGCCCACCGGAGAGGTCGAAAACCGCCCCCGTCGAATAAGAGCATTCCTGCGAACACATCCAGCCGACCATCGCGGAAATCTCTTCCACCGTGCCCATGCGCCCCATCGGGATCTTGGCCAGCATATAGCCGATTTGTTCCTCTGTGACGTCGTCCAGCATTTCCGTTTTGATCACGGCTGGGCAAATCGCATTGACGCGGATGTTGCTTGTCGCCAGCTCTTTGCCAAGGCTTTTGGTCAAGCCGATCACTCCAGCCTTGGACACGGAATAGGCCGACGCATTGGGATTTCCCTCTTTGCCCGCCATGGACGAGATGTTCACAATCCGCCCGTAATCGCCCGTTTGCATATGGGGCACGATGGCCCGACAGGTGTGGAAGATCCCGTTCAGGTTCACGTTCATCACCGCGTTCCAGGTGTCGATCGGATAATCGACCAGCGCCGTGTTCACCCCCGCGATCCCCGCCGCGTTGACCAATATGTCGATACCGCCCAGCGCCTCGGCGGCCTGTGTAGCGGCGGTTTCGACATTGGCATAATCCGACACATCGACCCTGTCGGTGATCACCTTGCCTAATGGATCAAGCGCCGTTTTGGCCCGCTGCAGCGCCACCTCATTAACGTCCCACAGGGCGACAGAGGCCCCGCTTTCCAAAAACCGTTTGGCAAAGGCGAACCCCATACCGCGGGCACCACCTGTGATCACGGCCCGACGGCCCTGAAGATCCAGAGTATTCATATGTGTTCCCTTCTTCGATCCGCGCCTGCCGTTAAAAGGCGACAACCTTCTGTTTTTGTGAACCTAATCCGTCGATCCCAAGGGATACTTCATCGCCGACGTTCAACCAGACGGGCGGTGTCATGCCTGCGCCCACACCCGGCGGTGTGCCGGTGCAAATCAGATCGCCGGCCTCCAGGCGTGTGAATTCGGACATGTAGCTGACGATGGTTGCCACATCGAAAATCATCGTTGCGGTATTGCCGGTTTGCATGCGCGTGCCATTCACATCAAGCCACATGCCCAGGTTTTGCACGTCCTCGATTTCGTCTCTGGTTGCCAGAAACGGCCCGGTCGGACAGAAATTGGGAAAGCTTTTGCCTTTGACCCATTGACCCGACCGTTCCATCTGCCACGCCCGTTCCGACAGGTCGTTCACCACGACAAAACCGGCGACGTGATCCATTGCCTCTGCTTTGGAAATGTTGAGCGCAGGTTTGCCGATGACGATCCCCAACTCGACCTCCCAGTCCAGTTTTGTCATCTGGGCAGATTTGAGGATATCGTCACCCGCACCACAGTAGGTCACTGTGGATTTGTTGAACAAAATGGGCTCGTCCGGCACCGGTAGACCGGCCTCTTTTGCGTGGTCCGAATAGTTCAGGCCGACGCACCAGATGTTGAAGGGCTGCGCCACGGGCGGCGCCAACCGTTTGCCAGCGATATCCGCGACAGGCAGGCTTTGGGGATCGGTGGCTGCAAGCGTCGCCAACAATTCGGGCGACAGGGTTCGCGGGCCAAAGTCCTGCACAATGGACGAGGCATCGCGCGCCACGCCATCGGCATCAAGGATACAGGGAATTTTGGCGCCATACCGGTCACCATAACGTGCGAGCTTCATGATTTTTGTCCCTTGTTATTCTGTTGGCCCCACCATGTGTTCGCCAAGGGCGCCCCC
The DNA here is from genome assembly GCF_030548265.1 of Marinovum sp. 2_MG-2023. Taxonomy (NCBI): domain Bacteria; kingdom Pseudomonadati; phylum Pseudomonadota; class Alphaproteobacteria; order Rhodobacterales; family Roseobacteraceae; genus Marinovum; species Marinovum sp. 2_MG-2023. The sequence continues at coordinate 75,248 of NZ_JAUOSD010000009.1, forward strand.
CCGACAAAGGCCTGTGCGCCAAGCGTGTCCTGAATTCGGAGGCATTCGTTCCATTTCACCATCCGCTCTGATCGGGTGAACGAGCCGACCTTCAGCTGCCCCCCGCCCAATCCGGTCGCCAGATGGCTGATCGAGACGTCTTCGGTTTCGCCAGAGCGCGCCGAAACAATCGCGCCCCAGCCCCCGGCCCGTGCCTTGCGGAAGGTGTCAAAGCTTTCAGTGACGGTGCCGGCTTGATTGACCTTGATCAGCACCGCGTTGCAGGCGCCATCTGTCTGTGCCTGTTCCACAAGGGCCGCGTTGGTCACAAGGTAATCGTCGCCGATGATTTGCACCTTGTCGCCAAAACGGCGCGTAAACTCGCGCGTGCCGTCCTTGTCGGTTTCGGCAAGCGGGTCTTCGATTGAAACAATGGGATAGGCATCAAGCCAGCCGCCCAACATGTCGATCATGGCGCTGCTGTCCATGTCGCGATTTTCAAGCGCCAGCTGATAACGGCCATCGCTGCAAAACTCAGAAGCCGCAATGTCGAGCGATATGACAACCCGTTCACCGGGTTTCTCGCCCGCTTTTTCGATCGCACCGATCAGCGTTTCCAGCGCCTCTTCGTTGCTGTCAAACATCGGCCACCAGCCGCCCTCGTCGGCGACACCCGCCAGTTTCCCCCTGGACCGCATGATGTCGCCGGCCGCGAAATAGACTTCGTTCGTGATCTCCATCACTTCGTCAAAGCTGCTGGCGCCGGGGACCATGATCATGAAATCCTGAATATCGACGCGGCGTCCCGCATGGGCCCCGCCGCCAAAAATCTGGATTTCGGGCAATGGCAATGACGGTGTGAACCCGGTCTGATCCGCCACATGCCGCCACAAGGCACAGCCCGCATCCGCCGCCGCCGCATGCAGAACCGCGAGGGATGTCGCAACCGTGGCATTGCCGCCCAAGGTGTTTTTCAACGGTGACGGATCAAGAGCAAGAATGGCCGCGTCTGCGCCGGATTGATCCTGCACATCCCGCCCCTTGAGCACGGCTGCAATGGGGCCATTCACATTTTCCAAGGCACGCCCGACGTTCTTGCCCTGCAGCGCGGCACCACCATCGCGCAGATCAATCGCCTCACGCGTGCCACGCGACGCCCCTGCCGGTGCAATGGCACGCCCGATTGTGCCAGTGTCCAGAACGACATCCACTTCGACCGTTGGATGCCCGCGTGAGTCCCAGACCCGCCGCCCGATTACATCTTTGATATGTGACACGTTTATGTTTCCTTCAAACCTGTTGTCAGACGCTCAACCACCGCTGAAAGGGTTGAGGCCGGTTGTTCGATCAGGGAAAGGGCCAAGCCGCGCACCTGCGCGCGCTCGGCCTCATCCAGATATTCTACGGGGGATTTTCCGTCGACCCGCGCCAACATCAATGCCGGCAGCAGCCGGGCAACCCGACCTTCCAGCTGCGCCTGCGGCTCCCATGTTACATGGGGTGCATAGGCCGACCAGAAAGCGCCGATTTCCGCCAGCAGCGCGCGACGTGTTTCGGGGATATGCACGGACTTAAGCACCAGATGATTGAGGCAAAATGCCGTGTCGAAGCTGGCGTCCCCCATCGTCGCGCATTCGGCGTCCAGAACAATTGCCCCGCCGTCGCGAAACAGGATGTTCTTTGGGCTGACGTCGCCATGCACCAGAACGGCGGAACTGTCATAGAGCATAGCCGCCAATGCGTTCAGCTGCCCCGCCACTTCGGGATGGGCGCTGGCCGTGAAGGTCAGATAGGGCTCGATCCTGAGGGCGCGGAAATCGTCGTGATTTTGAAACGGGGTTTTGTTGAATGCCGGGGCGGTCGAGGCCGCATGAATGCGTCCGATCATGTCACCGACGATTGCGGCCTCGCCCTTTGGGGCGGCCCCCGCAAGCATCCGGACCTTCCACAGATAGACACCCGCGCCGGTGACAAACTCCATCGCAAAGCCATGTGCCGTATCCGACCTGCCAAAAAGCTGCACGGCGTTTTGTGGCAGGATGTCTGCGGCGACCTGTAACCACGCGTATTCTGCGGCGTTGCGATGCACCGGCGCGCGCCAATCCGCAGCGACCTTGAGCTTGGGCAAGGCAAACTTGACGCAATACTGCGCCTCGCCCACCGCAACACGCGCGATGTCAGAGGCGACCCCCCCCGTCAGCGGTACAATCGACGTAATTTCCGCGATACGGCCAAGCCCCAGATCCACGATCAGGTCTTTGCATCTCTGTTCCAGTGTCTGGGTCATTTGGCGTGGGTCCATGTATATGTTCACGTGAACATTTAAGATAAAGCACCTTTTTCTGTCAAGACACATCGCAAACTAAATGCTAGTAAACCGAAGTCTTGAAAGGTATCCGCTTTGACCCGCGTCACCATCAAATCGATTGCCAAAGACCTTGGCATTTCTCACATGACAGTCTCGCGCGCGCTGTCGAACAACCCGAATGTCCTGAAAGAAACGCGAGACGCCGTTCAAAATCGCGCACGTGAGCTTGGCTATGTGAAAAACGCCGCTGCGATGGCAATGCGGGGGGATGGGGCCAAGATTGTCGGCTTGGTTCTGCCCAATATCGTCAACGAATTTTACGCGCGTTTTGCCAATGCGATGGCCCTTGCTTGTGATGCCCATGCCTTGCAGCTTGTCATTCATCTGACCAATGACAATATCGAAACGGAACAACAGGCGCTTGACCGGCTGCGCGAAATTCAGGCCGCTTGTGTGGTGATGGTTCCCGCACCCGGGGATACACCCGCCAAGGTGTCGCCGCCGGATTCCATGCGGCTGATCGAGCTGATCCGCCGACGCGAAAGCCCGAACCCGAACCCGTCAATCCTTGTCGAAGATTCCCCCGCCATCATCGCGGCGGTGGCGCATTTGGCACAGGCCGGGCACAGCCGCATTGCCTATATCGGGGCGGATGAAACCCTGTCGAGCGGCCGAGGCCGCCTTGCGGCGTTTCTGGCCGGTGCGCATGATCTTGGGCTGGAAACCCCTGCTGAATTGATCCGAACAGGAACGCCCTCTTTCGAAATGGGCCGCAGCAATGCCGTCGAAATCCTGACGTCGCGCCAGGCCACGGCCCTGGTCTGTGGCGGTTTCGAAATCTCGAACGGCGCGCTCAGTGCCTTCATGGACAGCCTGGGCGCAAACGACAGTCAGCCGGCCTTTGTGGGCTATGGCGATCCGTCATTTTACCAATGGATAAATGGCGGCATGACGACAATCAGGGTGCCGGTGGAACCTCTGGTCGAAAGCGCCATTGCCTTGATTTCCGCCACCTCGCCCGCAGAACAGGTTCTGAAAACCTCTTTTCCGGCAGAGCTGGTCCTGCGCTAGGGCGAGCACCGCCACCCTGCCCCCCAAAACAAATGCGGCCAACGATCGGGAAACCACCCAAATCATTGGCCGCATCTGGTGCGCTTAAAGGGCGAAGGTCACGCCGTCATTTGGCATAGGCCAATTCGGGCAAGAAGGTCGCGATGACCGGAATGAAGAGGATCATCAGCAGGGTGATCACCTCAACCTGCAGAAACCACCAGATACCGCCGAAAATCTCTTTTAACGAGAAGGACGGTGCGACCCCTTTGAGCACAAAGGCATTCAATCCGACCGGGGGCGTGATCAATCCGATCTCCAGCGTTTTGACCACCACAATCGCCAACCAGATCGGATGCGCGCCCAGTTCGATCAGCGGCGGCACAAAAATCGGCACGGTCAGGAACATCACCGACACCGGATCAACCATACAGCCCAACACCAACAAGAGCAGGACATAGATACAGACAATGCCCATCATCGACATATCAAGACCGACGATATATTCGGACACCGCCCCCGATGCGCCGCTTACCGCCAGGTAGGACGAGAAGATCAAGGCCCCGACGAGAATGATGAAGATCACCGATGTGGTCTGCGCGGTGTCAAGAAAGACCTCTTTCAAAACCGCAAAGGACATCCGTTTGCGCAGCAATGCGATCAGAAAGGATCCGATGGCCCCAATTGCACCGGCTTCTGTCGGGGTGATGATGCCAGCATAGATGCCACCGATCACGACGCTGCCAAGTACCAGAAAGCTCCAGACGCCTTTCAAAGATTGCAGACGCTCTTCGATCCCGGCTTTGGGCAGGGCCGGCGCCATGTCGGGGTTACGGCTCACACGGATATAGATCATCACAAGGTATGCAAACGCCGTCAGCAGCCCCGGAACAATGCCGGCGATCAACAGCTTGGGCACAGATTCCCGCGCGATAATCCCGTATACGATCAAGTTGATGCTTGGCGGGATCATACCGGCAAGCGTGCCCACCGTGGCCACACAGCCAGCGGCCAGTTTGCGGTTCACCTTGAGACGCAGCATTTCCGGGATCGCGACACGCCCGAACACCGCAGTCGACGACGTTGTCGACCCGGAACACGCGGCAAAGGCAACGGCCGCAACCGTCGTGGAAATCACCACACTGCCCTTGAGATGCCCCAACCAGGCGCGCGTCGCCCGATAGATGTCCTGCGTGATGCCAGCCTTGGCCGCGACATGCCCCATAAGAAGGAACAGCGGCACCGCGCTCAGCGCATATCCCGACCCGATGTCGAACAACCGCCCGCCGATGGCGTCAAAGGTGATTGTTGTCCCGCGAATGAACGCAAATCCGGCGGCACCTGAAATCAACAATGAAATGCCCACGGGAACACGCATGACCATAAGGACCGCGACCATCCCAATCACAAACGGTAATTGCAGTGATTCAATCATGGCATTGCCTCATCTTCAGCGGGGTCGTTTTGCGGGACATCATTTTGTCCGTTTTCCTCAAACAGCTCGTCTCTGGTGATCAAATGGATCAACTGCGTCAGAAACCGGAGCGAGAACAGCGCCAGGCCAACCGGAATACCCGCACGGGCCCACCAGGTTTTCACTTCGACAATGCCCAGGACAGTGTCGCCCATGACATAGTTGCTCCATGCGGATTCCGCGCTTGTCCAGGTCAGGATGGCAAAGAACAAAAACGCAGCAAGAAGGTAGACACCCTCGACAACCTTTCGAAGGCCACGGGGCAAGTGATCGTACAGGATACCCACAGTGATATGGGCGTCATGGCGCTGGGAATATCCCAGGCCCAGATAGATCAGATACACAAACATCAAACTGACGTACTCATAAGCGCCGGGCAAGCTTATGGAAAACAGGGCCCGTGCAAAAACTTCGAGTACGGTGATGGTCATCATTATCGCAACGGCCATGGCCGACGCATAACAGGCGATTTCCTCCAGCTTTCTTTGCACCGCCAAGGTGCTGCTGGCCAAATTTGTCATTGAGACGTCCCTCCCTCAAATCACAGGCATTCGAACAGGCGGAACACATCGCGATCCGCATCGGGCCAAGGCCGGCCCACACTGCGCAGCGGTGTTTCGAAATCGTCGCGCCGCCCACAGCCTGTTCAGGTATTTTGGGCGGCGCGTTGAATGATCAGACGATATGTCTGGTCCAGTGCAGCTGAATTCAGCCGCCGTGCTCTTTCAGAAGCTTCAGGAAATCATCCAGAACCGCTTGACCGGCAAGACCATCTGCTTCGCGGGCCTCGACCCAGCTCTGCCATGCCGCGTCACGCACGCCCTGCATCTTGGCTTGTTCGGCTTCGTCCAGCTTGACGATTTCTGTCTGCTCTTTCAGCGCGGCAACCGCTTCAACTTCGGCTTCTTCAAGAAGGTTGCGGGCCTGGGCGACGGTTTCGTCTCTGACTTCTTCGATCACGGCCTTCACATCGTCCGGAAGGGCATTCCAGGTATCGAGGTTCATGGACACCGGCATCGGGAAGTAGAACCAATCCACATCGTCCCAGTAGCTGAAGATTTCGCCAAACCCAAAGGCATAGGCATCCGCAGGGGCACCGATGATCGCGGCGGTCACAACGCGGCGTTCTGCGGCGGCGGGCAGTTCACCCCATGGGATACCGTAAACAGTGATGTCCAACTCTTTCAGGATCTCGGCCGCGCCACCATGCGCACGGATCTTGGCAGACTTCAGATCGGCAATCGTGCGGATCGGATCATGCGACAGCAGCTGGATCGACCCCCACTGCCCCGGGAACAGGTACTTCTGGTTCATCGCGGTGAATTCAGCTTCGACCGCCGGTGTTTGGAAAAGATCGTGACCGGCCTGAACATGGGCCATCGGGTTTTCGGTCATGAACGGCAGCGATGTCACGTTCGCCAGCGGAAACAGACCGGGGTTATAGACCGGAGAGAATTCCCCCATGTCAAATGCGCCGACCTTGATGTTTTCGGGCTGGCCCGAAAGCTTGCCCAGTGCGCCGCCGAAAATGCGGGTGAATTTGACCTTGCCGTCCGAGCGCTTTTCGACTTCATCCATGAACCAGCGCGTCGCCAGGTTGGACGGGCCTTTGCCGGTATATGCATGGTATTTGAGGTTGATTTCCTCTGCCATGGATAGTGTCGGCGCGACCAGCGTGGCCGCCGCGACCAAGGCGCTTGCACATAGCGTTTTGACGAGTTTCATTGTTAAACCTCTCCCTTTTGTGTTTTACCGCGTTTGCAGATGCAAAGCGGCCTCCCTTAGCAGCGACCCATTTTCCGGGCGGTCTTGTGACCGCAGAAAATGCCGGATTGACGGTGTCGCTTAATCGTTGCTTAACGATCCTTTAAATACTTCGGCACGGGGGATCGCGCCGTGACTTTGCGGAAACCCGCACCAAGACAGGGCACATCCGCAAAATCGTTTTGTGATGCCAAGCCGCCCTTACTTGCGGACCCAGCTTTCCTGAATGTCACAGCCCGCCCGACGCAGCAAAACCGAAACCGGGCATTTCTCGCCCACGATTTTTGCCAGCTTCGCGATCTGTGCATCATCGGCATCGGTGTCGAGAATGACCTTCAGCTCAATCACCGGAAACGGTGTGCCGATCTCTGCCTTGCCGAACACCCCACGGGTGTCAAAATGACCGCATACATCGAATTCCATGCCGCGCAGATCAATTTTGAGAACGCCGGCCACATAGTTCGTGATGACATTCGTGCAGCCCAGAAAAGACGACAACATCGTCTCAAGCGGTGTCGCAAAAAGATCTGTCCCGCCACGCTCTGGCGGCTCGTCGGTGGTGACCACCTTGCCACGCGCAATCATTTCCGCGCGCGCATGGGTCACCGCGTGACCAGAGACGTCGATTTTGAACAGGTCGGGCATCACATGTGCCATGTTTCTTTTCCCTTTAGTGCATTTGTGGGTTGAAAAGACGGGGCCAGAAGACCCCGTTTCGGATTGCCGCGACAAAAGGCATGCAGTGTCGAGGCCTGATCAGAACAGCGCAAGACCCGGCGTTTTGACCTTGATGCGGTACAGCGATGTCGAGGACGTGAAATAGAGATCCCGCAGATCTTCGCCGCCCCATGCAAAGTTCGCAGTGAACTCTGCCATGCGGATCACACCCAGCGTTTCGCCCATCGGGGTAATCACATGAACCCCACCCGGACCGGTGCAATAGACATTGCCCCTGCTGTCGATCTTCATGCCGTCAGGATGGCCTTCGCCCTCGCCTACGGTCACGTCGACCCAGACGTCGCCGCCCGTCGCAGAGCCGTCTTCGGCAATGTCGAATTTCCGAATGTGCTTGCGCTCGGTGTCATTCACATAAAGCGCAGAGTGATCGAGTGAAAAGCACAGCCCGTTCGGTTGGGCAAAATCATCCGCAAGCCGGGTGATCGTCTTGCCATCAGGTGTCACGCAATACACTCCCTGCGCGCCCATTTCGAGGTCGCGTTCAACGCCAAAATAATCCAGGCGCCCATAGGTCGGATCGGTAAAATAGATCAGCCCATCCTTGCGCACCACGATGTCGTTCGGGCTGTTCAATTCTTTGCCGTCGAAATGGGTGGCGAGCGTCGTGATTGATCCGTCGGCCTCGGTCCGTGTGACCGCACTGTTCGCGTGCTGACAGGTCAGCAACCGGCCCTGCGCATCATAGGTGTTGCCGTTGCCCATGTGGCTTGGCTTGCGGAACGATGTCACCTTGTCATCCGAATCCAGCCGGAACATTTCGTTTCCGGGAATGTCGGAAAACGTCAGGTGCTTTTCCACCGGATGCCAAATCGGGCCTTCGGTGAACAGGAAACCGCCGGCCACTTTTTCAAGCACCGCTTCGGCGTCGACAATGACATGCATCCCCTTGGTACGGACCTCGATTGTCATGAGCCCGCCCTCAGCTCTTTGACCCGCACGCCGCCGGCGAACCAATCGGTCTCATCAATTTCATCAAACGTCACCCAGACGTTTTCAGCAGGGATTCCAGCGGCTTCTGCCAAAGATGCAGTGACGTCAGCCTGCACCTTGGCCTTAATGCCATCGGGGTCTTTTTCTATAACTTGTTTCACAATGCGGATGTTCACAAACGGCATCGAGCTTCTCCCTTTTGCTACTGCGCTGGATCAAATCCAGAACAGCCAGTTGTTCTGAGAGAAGGAGTAGAAGATATGAAACCCACGGTATGCGTAGGGTCGCGCATCATAAATGCGGGAACCCGCAGAACTTCGGCGACCGGTGGCTCAGGTCGATGATTGCGCCAGCCACGCCTGAAGCTTTTCCTCTTCGCGGCGCAATGTATCGGCGTTCAAAATGCCCTGTGTCAACGCTAGGGAAATCGCGCGCGTGCGTGAATTGAAGCTCGCCCCCCAGGCACCGGAGGGGATGTCGACCTTGTCCAGCCCGAGCTTCTGATAAAGGCTCTGCAATCTGCTTTGTGCACCGCGCAAGGACACGTTGCGCCGGGCTGCCATCGCCTTGTCCGTCAGGCCAAGGCACAGATCCACAAGCGCCTCGAACTCAAGCTCGCTCAAACCCGACAACCGATTGCCTGCCCTTTGCTGGACGCCCCGCACTTCGCGGTCGATGACACATTGTTCCGCGACAAAGACGCCCTGCAAGGCAAGCTTCAGCTGCTCATCCGGCGCGGATTTGAGGATATAGCCATAGACGGCGGCCTCTGGCACGATTTTGGTTATACCGCGAATATAGGCTTCTTCGGTGTAGTTCGACCAAAACAGGATCTTCGTTGCCGGCGCTTTGGCCCAGATTGATTTTGCAACATCAACGCCCGTGACCTTGGGCATTTGCAGATCCAGAAGAACACAATCGTATTGCGAAGACTTGAACGCCTCGATCGCGCCGGATCCGTCACTGGTCAGGGTCAGCTCTTCCAATTCGGCAAAGGTATTGCGTGCCAGACTTTCCAGGAAAGTCCGATGCAATTTGTCGTCCTCAGCAATCAACAGCCGCATGCAATGCCCCGCTTCAAAAAGTTATGTGATGTCACTTTCGACTTGCCCTGCATTCATCGGAACCACGATCCTGACCCGTGTGCCCACCGGCCCATCCGGGCGTTCGAAAAAGACCTGCGCCGAAATCAGATCCGTGCGGGTTTTGATATTGCTGATGCCACTTTGCGACTGCAAATCAGCGTCCTGAATACCTGTGCCATTGTCGTCGATTGTCACGGTCATATTGGTCCCGGCCTGGGCAATCCGCACGTCAAGCCGGCTGCATTCGCCATGTTTCAGCGCGTTGTTCACGGCCTCCTGGACAATCCGGTACACCGCAGTGCGCACGGTGTTTTGCAGGTCATCCATCTTGCCATCAGAGGCGTCATCCACATGCATCTCCATCGGGCGATGCATGTTCTTGAGACAGCGCTGCAAATGCGCATCCACGGCATCCGCAAACCCGAAAAGCTGCAACACACCGGGCTTCATGTCCTCAACGATACCGCGGACCTCGTCCAGACAATGATCCAATTCACCCTGGATGGCGGCAATTTCGTCCATCGCAGCCTTTGAGCCGCCCTCAATCCGCGACATCCGCCGTCGAATACGCGACAGGTCGGCCAGCGTCTGATCATGAAGATCCATCCCCAGCCGCTGGCGTTCACGTTCCATCCCTTCGGTCAGGCGAAGCGCCCCAATGCGCAAGGTGCGTTCGCGCCCCGTCGCCTCAAGCTCGGTTACGGCGGATTCCTTGGCTTCTTTGCCGCGTTCCAGTGCAAACAGATAGGCCGACACAAGATCCGCAGCACCTTGCGCCAGCACAAGCAGTTCTTCGCTGTAGAAGTTCTTTTTGTGGCTCGAAATGGCAAGCGAGCCGATCAATTCGCCCTGCACACGCAAAGGCACCACGATGCGGCTGCGCAGGTTGGCTTCGAAAATCGGTTTGCTGTCTGATCCTTCGAAATGAAACACCGGATCGGTCCAGGCATCATCGGTCAGAATATGCGCCACGTCGCCGCGCAACACGTCACGGATCGGGCTTTCCTCGGTGGGTTTTGCCGGGTTTTGTGTGTGGCTCCATGACGTGTGCATGCAAGCCTCGTAACAAATCTGCGTGCCCTTGGGATGCAGAAGCACAATGTCGAGGTGATCATGCGCAATCAACGCGCGCAGACGGTTGGCAAAATTTTCCAGAACCAGTTCATAATCTGTCGGACCGGCAATGGCCTGCGCAATCGACAAATAGCAATCCAAAGCCTCTTCTGCGTTTGGCATAAGAGCACACCCTCCCTCTTTGGATGTCACCAGTTGAACATATTCTGACCTGCTTATCAATTTAACCTCTTAATATCTGGCCGGTTTTTGGGTGTGGGCGGGGTAAGGCGCGCGCGGCACATCCCGCGCGGTGCGGCCATTTCGGACCCAACCGCCGAACGCGAAAAATGCGCTTTTTGCACGGGGCTCTGCGTGCCGGCCGGCAATGGTGCGGTGCCTGTGTTGTCCGGGCCAGTGGTGTCCCGGCCTGTGCTGCCTGAATGTGCCGTCAATGTGCGACCGCCAAAGAGAACCGCACCCTCACCCCGCGATGCTGGGGCTGATCCGCGCCAATTGCTTCGGCTTTTACCGGCTGAACACCTCTTGGGGTCGCGATGATGTTCTGTGCCATGATGGATCTGCCAATGTGTCGGGTCAGGTTTCTCTTGTTGGGGCGATCTGTTCACCTTTCGATCGGCTGCTGACGTGCAACCGGTTGCGGACAAGCCATAAATTGTTTGGCGCGCGACCGTAGCTGCGATGCACGCAGGAATTTTGCGGGAACCCGCAACGACGCATCGAATAATCCCCCAAAACAGGTGCCTCGCACCGGCAATAACCGCCGCCTGAAACAGGGCACACCGACCAAGGCGACCACGAAGAGCCGCACCTCAGCCGTCAGTCGGCAGGATGGCGACGTTCACTTACCCCCAGCTACGGCAAAAGAATCTGCCCATAATTCCACATAAATCTCAGCGCCTTACCCGGCGCCCGTGGGAATCCGGGACATTACCAGTTGACAAGATCTATAAATATACGCTGATATATTAACGTGTATCATGGGAAAATGTCCGCGATCTGGCCGCAAAACGCCCGAGACAAACGGACAGTTTTACACGTCTGCGGAGGAGCAGACCGCCAATGGCCGTTTCCATTTGGGAACGGCGCACAAAAAGGGGGGAACAGGTGTATCAGTTCAACTTTGCACCAGTATTCAATGCGCTCGACATGCTCTTGGTCGGTGTCTGGTTCACAATCCAGATGTCGGTCGCGGCGATGTCGCTTGGGCTGGTGGTGTCGCTTGTCGGTGCCGCAATAAAAACATCAGGACCGCGACCGCTGCGGCTCTGCGTCGATATCTATGTCGAACTGATCCGGAACACGCCGTTTCTGGTGCAGATCTTCTTTATCTTTTTCGGCCTGCCCGCGCTTGGCATTCGGCTGTCGCCCAATACAACCGCGCTTCTGGCCCTGACCACCAACTTCGGCGCCTACGGCACAGAGATCATCCGCGCCGGGATCAAATCCATCAGCAAAGGCCAGATCGAAGCGGCGCAGGCCATAGGCCTGTCATGGCTGCAAGTGCTGCGATACGTCGTGATCAAACCGGCGCTTCGGGCGGTTTATCCGGCGCTGACCAGTCAGTTCATCTTCTTGATGCTGGGGTCCAGCGTGGTGTCGGCGATTTCGGCAACCGACCTGACCGCAGCGGCCAATGATCTGAACTCGCTCACATTTGCCAGCTTCGAAGTCTACCTGGTGACAACGGTCATCTATCTGGCGTTGTCGATACTTTTTTCCACCATTTTTGCGGGCATCGGGCGGCTTTGTTTTGCCTATCCCGTCAACCGGTAGGGGGGCGTCATGATACGTGAATTCGGGACCAACGAGGTTATTTATATCGTGCTTGCGCTGCGCTGGACCATTGCGCTGTCGTTGATTGCCTTTGCCGGCGGGGCCGTGGGCGGATTGGCCATCGCATTGATGCGGGTGTCACGTCTGGGGGTTGCGCGGCTGTTTGCGGTGGGTTTCATCCGGGTGTTCCAGGGCACACCCCTGTTGATGCAATTGTTCATCGTCTACTTCGGTCTGAACATCATCGGGCTGCCAACCAATGCCTGGCTGGCCGCTGCCGTGGCCTTGGCGCTGCACGCCGCCGCCTTTCTGGGTGAAATCTGGCGCGGTTCCATCCAGGCGGTGCCATCCGGCCAGGGCGAGGCAGCGGATGCGCTGTCCTATGGCTATGTCACCCGGATGAAGGACGTGATCCTGCCCCAGGCCGCCCGCATTGCCGCCGCCCCGACAACCGGGTTTCTGGTGCAATTGATCAAGAGCACGTCGCTGGCGTCGATCATCGGTTTCACCGAATTGACCCGCGCCGGCCAGATCATCAGCAACGCCACCTTCAAACCCTTTCTGGTGATCAGCCTGGTCGCGGTTTTGTATTTCCTGCTGTGCTGGCCGCTGTCCCTGGCGGCGCGGCGGCTGGAAACCCGATTTGACCGGATCGCGGCACGATAAGCCACGACCACTTTTTTAACGGAGGAGAAACGATGAAACGTTCAATGACACGCGGTTTGATCGCCCTGTCCACGGCCATGGTGCTGGGCCTGTTTGGCACCGCACCGACCCAGGCGCAGGAGATTTCCGAAATCCAGCAAGAGGGCCTGATCAAGGTCGGTATGTTGGTGGATTTCCCGCCAGTGGGCTTCATGAATTCCGACAATGAACCCGACGGCTATGACGCAGACATTGCGGCCCTGCTGGCTGATCGGATCGGCGTTGACCTGACCATCGTGCCGGTCACCGGCCCCAATCGCATTCCCTATCTTCTCAGCGGCCAGGTCGATCTTTTGATTTCATCGCTGGCGATTACCGAAGATCGCGCCAAGAAGGTGGATTTCAGCGAACCTTACGCCGCCGTGCGCATCGGCATTTTCGGCCCAAAAGATCTTGAGTTGGCCACCGCCGCGGATCTGTCCGGCCATGTGATTGGCGTGACCCGCGCCAGCGGTCAGGACGCGACACTGACAAAGATCGCCCCGGCCGACACCGACATCCGCCGCTTTGACGATGATGTGAGCGCGGTTCAGGCGCTGCTGAGCGGTCAGGTCGAAGCCATCGGCGTTTCCAATATCGGCATGAAGCAGATTCACCAGATCGCGCCGGGCAAATTCGAAGAAAAATTCGAAATGAACCGCTTTATTCTGGCGCTGGGTGTGCACCCGGAAGGCGACGAAATGCTGGCCTACGTCAATACGTTCCTGAGCGATCTGAAGGCCAGCGGCCAATTGGAAGAGGTTTACCAGAAGTGGTTCGAAGAATCCTTGCCTGACTTTTCGGGTGTGGAAACCAAATGAACGCCCTGTCCTCGGCGAACATGCCATCAAAACCCGGGTCTGCACCAAAGGTGCAGGCTCCTCCCGCTGTCCGTCTTGTCGGTATAGAGAAATGGTATGGGGCGTTTCAGGCGCTGAAATCCGTGGATCTTACGGTACACAGCGGCGAACGGATCGTGATTTGCGGCCCCTCGGGGTCGGGCAAATCCACCTTGATCCGATGCATCAATCAGCTTGAATCAATAGAGAGCGGCACAATCGAGGTGAACGGGACAAAGCTGTCTTCTTCGCCGGCGCGGGTGCGTGAAAATCGACGCGAAATCGGGATGGTGTTTCAACAATTCAACCTGTTCCCGCATATGACGATCCTGCAGAACTGCGTACTGGGGCCGATCAAGGTGCGCGGGCTGGACCGCACCGAAGCCGAAAAAATCGCGCGTCATTACCTGGACCGGGTGCGCATTCCCGAACAGGCCGACAAATACCCGGCGCAATTGTCCGGCGGCCAGCAACAGCGGGTCGCGATTGCCCGGGCGCTTTGCCTGCAACCACAGATCATGTTGTTTGACGAACCGACCTCGGCGCTTGACCCGGAAATGGTCAGCGAGGTGCTCGATACGATGATCGACCTTGCCTCGGACGGGATGACGATGATTTGCGTGACCCATGAAATGGGCTTTGCCCGCAAGGTCGCGGACAGGGTGATCTTTATGGATCACGGCGAGATCATTGAAGAAAACGACCCGGTTGGCTTCTTCGATGCGCCGCGCCACGCCCGTACGCAAAGTTTCCTGGGCCAAATCTCCTGAGATTTCCCTCCCTCCCCCCAACCTGAAAAAGGACTGAAAATGGCTGACACGATTGATCCGATCGTTGAATTGAAACAAGCAGAGGCCGCGCGCTGTGACGCCCTGATGCGTGGCGACGTCGAGGGATTGGGCCAGATCCTGGCCGACAACCTGGCCCATGTTCATCTTCACGGCGGAATTGACGGCAAAGACGGCTATCTGGCCGGCGTGCGCGACCGGTTCCGCTTTTTGTCTGTCAAACGGGACAACCTGAACATTCGGGTTCTCGGCGACACGGCGGTGATGATTGGCGATCTGATCCAACAGACCCGCGCATTGGAAACCGACAGTGTTTTTGACACCAAAGCGGTGACAACCCAGGTCTGGGAACGGCGCGATGGGCAATGGCTGTTGAACACCTGCCACAACGCGCTTCCGGCCTGAACCTGATTGGACGGCCCCCGAAACAATGACCCGGACGCAGGCCACATCGGGCGCGCGTCCGGGACAGATCTTCAGGTCAGCGGCAACATGACATGGTCGCGGTACGCCGCTCGTTGACAAAGCCGCTTGTACCATGCGTCAAGTCCGGGCAAAGCCGGGCGGTCAATGTCCAGCGCATTCCAACGATAGGCCGAACACCCCAAGGGGATATCAGCCATCGAGATGTCGGCCCCCAACAGATAGGCCCGTTCGCTCAGATGCCGGTCAACCTGGGCCCATAGCGCGCAACAGGTGGCAAACGCCCCTGCAATGGCGGCGTCATCGCGATCCGCCTTGGCAGTGCGCACCAATTGCCAGAACAGCGTCGTCATCGGCGGGTGTATCGTCGTAAGATACCAATCCATCCATTGATTGGCGGTGCCAAGATCCTTTGGGTTCCCCAGCTGCCACCCTGCCCCATAGTTGGCGCAAAGATACCGGACAATGGCGTTGGATTCATAAAGTGCAAAATCCCCGTCCATCAGGACGGGGATTTGCCGGTTCGGGTTCAAATTGGCAAAATCCGCACTGTCAGTGCCGCCAAATGCGCCGCCGATGTCGTGCCGCGTCACGGCAAGATCCAGCTCGGCCGCGCACCACATGACCTTTTGCACGTTGATCGAATTGGCGCGGCCCAGAACCTCCAGCATGTGGGTCATGGCGTCAGCCCGCCGGGATCGCGCCAGCGTCATGCGGCACATGATATCCGCGAATGACCTGGGGGCGTGCGGCAATGGCCTGATACCAGCGCCGCACATTGGGATAGTTGCCAAGGTCCACCTGGTGCCATTCATGGCGCGAGACCCAGGGCCAGATTGCCATGTCGGCAATCGAATACGCACCAGCCACAAAATCATTATCCGCCAGCTGCCGGTCCAGAACCCCATAAAGCCGCGCCAGTTCTGTGGAAAGCCGCTCTGCGGCATAGTCCGACGCGCCTGGATTGAATCTGAGATAATGGTGCGCTTGCCCCGCAATCGGGCCCAGCCCGCCCATCTGCCACATCAGCCATTGCAGCACGTCGGAACGGGCCGGGCCATCAGAGGGCAAGAACCGGCCGTGACGTTCGGCCAGATAGATCATGATTGCCGCAGACTCGAATATCCTCTGATCTGTGTCGAGATCATGGATCGCCGGGATCTTGTTGTTCGGGCTGATGGCAAGGAACTCTGGCGCGAATTGCTGGTCCTTGCCGATATCCACGGCGATTGTGTCATATGGCAGACCCAGTTCCTCCAGCAAGATGGAAACCTTGCGGCTGTTCGGGGTTGGCCAGGCGTAAAAGCGGATCATGTGTGTACCCTCATATGATGTCCGGTGCGTGCGGGTTCAGTCGGCCTGAACTTCGCCGCGCGCCGGATAGTTGGCCGCCATGGCGCCATCGACCGCTGCCAGCAGCTCGTTGAAATGCGGACGCACGAATGGCATCGTCTGGACCGACATATAATACAATGCGCGATCGGGCTGAACGAGGAAAACACCAGGCTCGGAAAACAGGTCCGGCTCAACGATCCCAAGCGAGGATTTCCCGCGCGACGTCGAAATATAGAGCCCCCAGCTGCGGGCGTCTTCGATCGACAAACCGTAGCCCAGCCGCAGGTTGGACATGCCGACCTTTTCCGCCATCGCTTTGGCGCGTTCTTCCACGTCGGTCGAAACCGCCACAGTCCCGATGCCGCGTTCGGCAAACTCTGGGGTCAGACGTTCCAGTTCCTTGAGATAGTTGGCGCAGATCGGGCAATGCAGCCCGCGATAAAAGCAAATGACAGTGCCGCGTTCATTCGCTTCTTCGGACAATTTGAATGTCTCCCCTGTCACCAGTGGAACGGTCAGATCGGGGGTCTTTTTACGTGGCATCAACATAGGCTGTCCTTTCATTTGACATAAGAATTCTGTCACCGGCCCCAAGGTCCAGTGTTGCCCGCAGGCAAAGGTGGTGAAGTTTCGACTGTTCAGGCTAATTCGAAGGCGATTTGTCCTCGATTGACCATTTCTTCCACGCGCAAGGCGGTGGATTGTGAGGTTTCAAAAGTTTCGTCCAAAGCTTTCAATGCCGCTTCGGTGTCCCCCGCGGCCAAGGCCCGCGCCATGCGGCTGTGGGTATCGACGGCATTGCCCGGCCCGGCATTGGTCTCGCGCGCCAGAAGATAGCCGATCCGCCGCGAAATCGCGTGCAACGGGAATACCACACGACAGGCGATGTCATGGCGGGCCGCCTGGGCGACGCGATTGTTCAATTCCCGGTCCAGAGCCATGAAGGCATGGGTGTCCCCGGCAGCGCCCGATTCCTCGATCCGTTCGGCAAGTTGCCCGAAGCGCCAGCGCTCTGTGTCATCGGCATTGCGCACAGCGCGTTCTGTCAGAAACGGCTCAAGCCGACGGCGCACATCCAGCGATTTGATGGCGCGTTGCGCATCAATCGGCTCAATCAGGATGCCACGCCGGGGCATGACCGAAACCAGCATGTCACGTTCCAGCTTCTGCACGGCTTCGCGCACGGGCGTGCGGCCATAGCCACTCAGATCACAGAGGTTCTGTTCCGTCACCAGACGCCCCGGCGCGATAACAAGCGTGACAATCTTTTCCTCGATGTCGAGGTATACTGCGGATGAACGGCTTTCTGGGCGCTCGATACTCATGTGGCTTGCCTTCGACTTTTGATCAGGACGTACACTAAGGGAGCAATGACCAATGCGATAGTTGTCGCGCCCAAAGTTCCTGCGATGGGACGCGAAAAGAACTCGGTAAAGGCGCCCTGGCTCTTGGCCAGTGATGCCAGAAACGTGGATTCGAGGATCGGACCAAGCACGATCCCAAGAATGACCGGCGCCAGGGGGAATTCATTTTCCTCAAGGTAATATCCCAACAGCCCCGCCCCAAGCATCACCGCAATCGCGAATGTGGTATTTTCCACTGCGAACGCACCAACGATACAGGCCATGATAACCAGCGCCATCACCACGCCCGGCGGGGCCGAAAGGATGCGGCGAAACATCACGATTGCGCCAAAACCAAAGGGGACAAGCACGATATTGGCAATCAGAAAGGCGATGAAAACCGCATAGAGCAACGTCGGCTGCATCAGGAAAACCGTCGGCCCCGGATTAAGCCCCTTCATGTACAGCACGCCAATGATCACCGCAGTCAGACTGTCGCCGGGGATGCCGAACACAGTCGCCGGGATCAACGCGCCCCCGACGGCGGCATTGTTGGCCGCGGTTGCCGGAACGATGCCGTCCACCGTGCCAGTGCCGAATTTATCCTTGTTCGGCGACAGACGCCGCGCCACCGCATAAGAGATATAGGCTGCGATATCTGCGCCTGCGCCCGGTATCGCGCCAACCACCGAACCAATGATCCCGCCGCGCAGGATTGGCAGTTTCAGCCGGCCGATATGACCAAAGACGCCCTTGAACATGGCCGCGGGTTTCAGCGGCAGCATCTCGGGGCGCGCGACGGGGGATGCGCCAAAGCGAAACGCCTCGGATACGGCGAACAAACCGATCAACACCGGGATAAACGCCAACCCACCGACAAGGTTCACATTGCCAAAGGTAAACCGTTGCTGTCCAAACACCGGGTCCAACCCGACCATGCCAATGGTCAAACCGATGAAAAGCGATATCGCCCCCTTGGCCGGTGTGGCGTTCGAAGCCGCGATTGCCGCGACAAGCCCCAGACAGGCCAACCAGAAATATTCGAAGCTGGAAAAGCTCAGCGAGATTTCTGCCAGTGCCGGCGCCGCAAAGATCAACAGAAGCGCGCCAAAGATCCCGCCCAGAGCCGAGGCAACAAGACTGGTGCCGAGGGCAGTTTCCGCCTCGCCGCGCCGCGCCATCTGAAAGGATTCATCGGCATAAGCGGCCGAGGCAGGCGTGCCCGGCATCCGCAGCAACGCGCCGGGAATATCGCCGGCAAAAATGGCCATCGCCGCCAATGTGACAATACCGGCCAGCGCGGGCACCGGATCGAGGAAATAGGTCATCGGCACCAGCAGCGCGACGGCCATTGTCGCTGTGAAGCCGGGGATCGCACCAACGACCAACCCATAGATCGCACAGCCGATGATCACCAACATGGTCGACGGCTCCAGCAGGAGCATGAGAGAGTCAAAGGCTACCATGTGAGCACCCCGGAATATTTGGTCAAAATTCCCCAGGGCAGCGGCGCTTGCATGATCTGATAGAAAAAGCTGTGCAGCGCCAGCGTGCCAAACACCCCGACCAATGCCGCCAATTTCCAACGCCGTTCAAACCAGAAAACGAGACCAAAGATCAGAAACGGTGCCAGCAACAGAAATCCGATGGTCTGCGCCAGAAGGATATAGATCAGGATCGTTCCGACAAAGAGGCCAACACCCATGGCCCCGCGCCGCCCCTTGCCTTTGAAGGCGACCAAACCGGCAACACCCCCGGCCCCGGTCACGATCCGGCGCAGGATCAGGGCCAGCCCCGCCAACGCCATTCCTGTTCCCACAATGCCCGGCAGAAAGCCGGACCCATATTCGATTTGCGGCTGCTTCTGCAGGGTCTGCGCATAAAGCGCGATGCAAAGCCCAAGCGCCAGAAACAGAATGCCATTCAGTGTATCATCAAGTTTCATCCACCTTCCTTTCGTCAGGTTTGCCGGATGTCGTCAGGGCCGGTGGGCGGCCCTGACGACACGGCCACATGTCAAAGCCCGAGGGTAGACACGATTTCACGGACACTGATTTCTTCGGATTTCATGAACTCGGAAAAGCCATCGGCATCACGCCACTGAATGCCAAATCCACGCTCGGACATCTGGTTTTGCCAGGTCTCATCCTCGACGATATCGCCAATCGCGGCCTCCAGTTCCGCGGCGACATCCTGATCCAGCCCCATGGGGCCAACCACGCCGCGCCACGCCCCAAGCGAAAGCTCCAGCCCGACCTCTTCTGCGAGTGTCGGAATATCCGGGAAGGCCGCGAGCCGGGCATCACCGAACACCGCCAGCGATTTGATCCGGCCAGCCTGGATAAGCGGGCCTGCCTCTGGCACCGAAGTCGGCACCACGTCAAAGCCACCTGCGACCATATCCTGCAACGCGCCTGCTGCGCCCTGGCCCGCGATCATCCGCACCTGGGACAGGTCGACACCCCATTCAGACATGAGCGTTGCGGTCGCAATCGGCCAGGACCCGCCGCAGCCGCCGCCGCAAGCGATGGAATAGGCATCCGGCGCTGCCTTGATGGCGTCCAGCGCCTCGCCGATGGTGTTCCATTCGCTGTCGGCACGCACGTTAAAGCCGGCAGGGTCGAAATTATACTGTGCGATTGCGGTGAAATCATCCGCGTTGAAATCAGCCTGCCCCATGGGGGCGTAATGCGCGAAATTGTAGATCACGCCGATGGTGTAGCCATCTGGATCTGCTGATTTGATCGTGTTGATGCCGACAACGCCACCGCCCTGCCCCTGATTGACGACGTTGAACGGCACGCCGAATTTTTCTCTAAGGCGTTCGGCCAGCATCCGGGCCGTGGCATCGGTGCCGCCACCGGCGCCGGCCGGGACGACGATGGTCACGGGCCGTTCCGGCCAGTCAGCCAGCGCCATACCGGGAATCAATGCGGTCAGAGCCGCTGCAATAAACTTGAGCTTCATGGGAAAATCTCCTCCTATTCTCCGTTGATATATTACAGTATATTATTGCGGACCTGTCAACAGAGTTGGTGAAATTTTGGAAATTCGCAGGGCACGGCAGCCAGAAGTCATTATTTTGTATGGGAAATTTACAGCAGCCCGAAACGCGGCGGCCCAAGGCCCCGGACACACAGATCGCTGTGTCGCCAACAGATGAACAGAGCGCGGCTGACGTTCCACTCTGTGTCGGTAAGCACCCGATCCCCCGAATCTGCCACCGCTTTGACGGTCCTTTCGGTGCCCGCGAACCCCGGCCACTTTTGCGGTTTGGCGGTCGCTGTCGGGGTCACGGCCAATTTGTTGCCCCGCATTGGCGCAACCGGGGCGCTTTTAACCCATTTTTTCCGCGCAAAAAGCCGTCACCTTACGGATACAGCTGCGTCCAATAATCCCGCATTATCGGAATCCCAGCCAAAACCGCGATAGGGCCGCACGCACATAGGATAGATTTTGTCGGCAATGTCTGAATTCACGGGGCCCAAAGTCGCCCCGAACAACCAACCGTGCACATCAGCCCCACCAGCAGCCGAAAATTCAGTGACAGGAATTCATTGCCACTCTTCCAGACCCGCACCCCCAGAGATGCAAACATCGGCTAGAGGCGCTGTGCGCTATAATATGTCTGTCAGGCAGACACAGCTCAGCCTTGCGCGATAACGCAATGACATCTCATCAAGCTTGGAAATGGCGATCCCTGAAGGACTCGAACCCTCAACATCCTGATTAGAAGTCAGGTGCTCTATCCAGTTGAGCTAAGGGACCGCTGACCCCTATTTGCCGAAATTCACCACCGGGGGCAAGGGTCAGAAGCGGCGTCACAATTTCCGGGTCATAAAGACGCTGAGCGGGTCGTCGCGATATGTGCCGAACGGCGGACAGGGCGCAAATCCATTGCACAGATACAGCGCACGCGCCGCGGCAAAGAAATCCGCGGTGCCGGTTTCCAGACTGATGCGGTCATGCCCCTTGGCCTGCGCTGCGGCCAGGATGGCGTCCAGCATCCGCTGACCAACCCCCTGCCCGCGCAGGGCCGCGTCGGTGTGCATGGATTTCAGTTCTGCATGGCCCGCGCCCAGCGATTTGAACGCCCCGACCGCGACCACCGCGTCACCGCGCCGGGCGGCATACACATCTGCGCCATCCCGCATCAATTCCGCGACGGTTTGCACATGGCAGCTTTCTTCCGGGCTGCCCGCGCGCATCGCGGTATGATGGCGCGTCAAAAGCGCCGCAACCTGGCGATCATCGGCGGGTGCCGGGGCAATTGTGATGTCGCTGTTTTTCATGGCCATGTCGCGGACATGCTACCCGGACGCCGGGCATGGATACAATGGCGCAGCGCGCCGATTATGCCCTGCCGGGATCAAGATTTGCCCGACAGGACATCACGCGCTGTTATGGAAATCGCCGCGACAGCTTAGGCTGCTGCGGCCTCGGACACGGCCAGTTCGGCCATACGCACAATCGCCTCGCGGCTGCTGGCCACGGCAATGAACAACCCGTTGTGACAGAACTTGGCACCCGCCACGCCACAGGCCGCCTCCAACGCGGCATCGGTCAACCCGGCCCAGGCCGCAGGCAGATCGGCGCGGGTGTCAAATGTGTCGTCGCCGGTGCGGATCGTGGTCAGCGCCCAATCACTGCCGCGCGGATGGATCACAAACAACAGATGGTCGGCACCGGATTTTTCCACCCCGGCGCGAAACGGCATCCCCATCGGCAATTCCAGAATGCGGCCCTCTCCGGCGGCTTCGATGGCGGCCATGACCATGGCCTCTGCCCGGTATTTCGCGGCGCGACGGGCGATTTGCGCCTCGACAAAGGCACGCGCCACGGAAAGCGCCGCCAGAAACGCCCGATCATCGGCCCCCTCTTCGCGGTCATCGAACACCGGCTTCAGGCTCTCCAACAGCACCGGCAGGGTCAGGCCGGCAAACAGCGGCCCCGCCTCTGCGGCATTGACCGCGCCATTGTCCAGCAGATCGACCGGCAGCACAAAGCCACGGTCGAAAGACCCATGAATCGCCTCGACATCCTGTTCTGGCACCGCCATCACGCGCAGATAGTCCCGGCCATACTGGGCCCAGATCAATCCAAAAGAGCTGAACGGCTGGCCATCTTCGCGCAAGGGATTGGGCCGCTGATGGTGGTCAAAGATTTGCAGCGCGGCGTCAAACTGGCCACCAACATCATAGATGATCCGATCCTCGGCCGGGGTGATCCAAGCCTTGTCCCGGCTGCGCTTCAACTCTGCATCGGGAAAGAGACGCGTCAGAATGACAGAGGACAAAAGTTCGTCCGCATGAAATCCGCCGGAATGGGTGACAAGATGGGTGATGGTCATGGCTGCGCCTCAAAAGAATTGGGCGACCAGAGGGCCGCCCGTATATGTCGAATTATATTGCTTGATTGGTGGCGCAGGGTGGGCTGCACCGGCCCGCTGCCGCCGTCGGCCTCAGTGGGTCCAGGGACCGCGCCGATCAACGGCAAAATTCTCTGCATAGCCGCGCGCGCGAATGTTGGGCTTGCGCTTCTTCGGCTCGGTCACAATCGCGTCGATCCCGTGATCGCGGGCATAGGCCAGCGCCGATTCCTTGCTGTCAAAGCTCATCCGCACCTGGGTCTGGGTATCCACAGACGAAGTCCAGCCCATTAGCGGATCAACCTCACGCGATGTGGACGGCGCATATTCCAGCATCCAATTTTTGGTCTTCGCAGTGCCCGATTGCATGGCATTGCGGGCGGGTTGGAAAATACGTGCACGCATTTGGGTCCCTCCGGGGTGTTTGCCCGGTTATCGGCAATTTCGCGGCGCTGTTCAAGCGTTTGCAGCACCGGTGACCGGCGAAGCCTGCGGTAATTTGGGGGGGTGCAAACCAGACTTGGCCGACAATCGTGCCGCGGGGAGCGAGGGATGGGATAAAGCGACCCAATGACAGCCAAGTCTGATGCTTGCAGAAATGAAAATACATGTGCTGTCAGTGGCTTGGCAATTGATTTCAGGCAGAAAATTCTTGCGCCCATTTGGGTGTTTTCCGCATCAAACCATTAAGATGCTGTAAACACTCACACTTCACCCAATCCAGCGCGATACAAAAATTCAATTCCGCGCGAGGTTCAGCAACTTTCTGAAACCTTTTGTCACAATGCGGCAGCGAATCCAGTGGAATCGGTATTTGCCATATCTTTTCAAATGTCCGGCCCCGCACCGCGCCCCGTGGCGCAACCGCCCTTGCAAAAGAACAAAAAGGGGGCAAGTTAAGGGCGCAAGGAGCTGCCCCATGTCCGACACCGATCACCACACCATGCCAATGATGACCGCCCCGACCCCCGCGGTGGCGCGCCGCCCCAAGCTGGAGGGCGGGCATCGCTTTGTCATGAAAACCGATTTTGAACCGGCCGGGGACCAACCGACCGCGATTGCCGACCTGACCTCGGGTCTTCATGCCGGTGACCGTGATCAGGTGCTGCTTGGCGCGACCGGCACCGGCAAGACGTTCACCATGGCCAAGGTGATCGAGGAAACCCAACGCCCGGCCATCATCCTTGCCCCGAACAAGACGCTTGCCGCGCAGCTCTATGGTGAATTCAAAGGCTTCTTTCCCGACAACTCGGTCGAATATTTCGTCAGCTTCTATGACTACTATCAGCCAGAGGCCTATGTCGCCCGCTCCGACACCTATATCGAGAAAGAAAGCCAGATCAACGAACAGATCGACCGCATGCGCCACTCGGCCACACGGGCGCTTCTGGAACGCGATGACGTGATCATCATCGCCTCGGTCTCTTGTATCTATGGTATCGGCTCGGTCGAAACCTATAGCGCGATGACCCTCGATCTGAAGGCCGGGCAGGAATACAACCAACGCCAGATCATGGCCGATCTTGTCGCCCAGCAATACAAACGCAACGATCAGGCGTTTCAGCGTGGCTCATTCCGGGTGCGCGGCGATGTGCTGGAAATCTTTCCCGCCCACCTCGACAGTCGCGCGTGGCGCCTGTCGTTCTTTGGCGAGGAGTTGGAGGCGATCACGGAATTCGACCCCCTGACCGGCGAAAAGACCGATACCTTCGACCAGATCCGGGTCTATGCCAATTCCCACTATGTGACGCCGAAACCGACCCTGAAACAGGCGGTCATCTCGATCAAACAGGAGTTGCGGCAACGGCTCGATCAACTGGTGGGTGAGGGCAAGCTGCTGGAGGCGCAGCGGCTGGAACAACGCACCAATTTCGATGTCGAAATGTTGGAGGCCACCGGCCATTGCAACGGCATCGAAAACTATTCCCGCTATCTGACGGGGCGTGCGCCGGGGGAACCGCCCCCCACCCTGTTCGAATTCATTCCCGACAATGCGATTGTCTTTGCCGATGAATCCCATGTTTCCGTGCCCCAGATCGGCGGCATGTACCGGGGCGACTATCGCCGTAAATTCACGCTGGCGGAACATGGCTTCCGCCTGCCCTCCTGTATGGACAACCGCCCCCTGAAGTTTGAGGAATGGGACGCGATGCGCCCGCAGTCGGTCTTTGTATCGGCCACGCCATCGGCCTGGGAGCTGGAGCAATCCGGCGGTGTCTTCACCGAACAGGTGATCCGCCCCACCGGGCTGATCGACCCACAGGTCGAGATCCGACCAGTCGAGATGCAGGTCGACGATCTGTTGGACGAGGTCCGCCGCGTCACCGCCGACGGCTATCGCACGCTCTGCACCACGCTGACCAAACGCATGGCCGAGGATCTGACCGAATATCTGCATGAACAGGGCATCAAGGTGCGCTATATGCATTCCGACATCGACACGCTGGAACGTATTGAAATCCTGCGCGATCTGCGGCTGGGGGCCTTTGACGTGCTGATCGGTATCAACCTGTTGCGCGAAGGTTTGGACATTCCCGAATGTGGGCTGGTGGCCATTCTGGACGCCGACAAAGAAGGCTTCCTGCGCTCGGAAACCTCGCTGATTCAGACCATTGGCCGCGCGGCGCGCAACGCCGAGGGCCGGGTCATCATGTACGCCGACCGCATCACCGGGTCGATGGAACGCGCGCTGGCCGAAACCGACCGCCGCCGCGCCAAACAGGTCGCCTATAACGAAGAGCACGGCATCACCCCATCCACGATCAAGAAAAACGTCGAGGATGTGCTTTCCGGCCTCTACAAAGGTGACACCGACATGAACCGCGTCACCGCCAGCATCGACAAGGGGCTGGCCGGGTCGAACCTTCAGGCTGTGCTGGACGGGCTGCGCGCCGATATGCGCAAGGCCGCCGAGAACCTGGAATTCGAAGAAGCCGCAAGACTGCGGGACGAGGTCAAGCGCCTGGAGGCAGTGGATCTGGCCGTGGCCGACGACCCGCTGGCGCGGCAATATGCGGTGGAAAAAGCATCAGAAGCGGCGGTCAAGGCCAAGGGTCGGTCGACAGCCGGGCGGCCGGGGCAACGCGGCGGAAATGTGAAACGGCGGGGGCGCTAGCGGTCGCCCCCCTGCCCCGCGCAGTTCATGACACCGTCAATTCGTGACGATTTTCACGTCAAGCCCAACCCCAAGCCGCGCGGCGATTTCGTCAAGAAAGCGCTTTTTGTCTTTGGTGCTGCTGTGCGTTTTCACAAAGTATCCGTTGATTTCTATGTCGCGGTATTTGACCGAAGGTGTTTTTGACACCAGATTTTCGTTGTTTCGGGTCAACCCCAATGCGGACACCCGCGCCAACCCCAGCCTTTCAATGGTATCGGCAAATGTCTGGGCCGCCACCGGATTTGCAATAACGTCGCCCTCGGGGAACCGGACCAACAGGGTGGTTTTTGCCGATTTCTGTGCAAACATTATTGTGCGGCGCGCCGCTTCGACCGCGTCTGGCACCACCTCTTCGGGAAATTCCTGGGAAAAGTCCTCCTGCCATTCCTCGGCCAGGGTCTGAAGCCGATCCCGGAATGCTTTTAATTTACGCGCCTTGTCGATCAATTCCTGTGCCACGTCATATTCCGAATTCTGGAATGCGTCGGCACCTTTGCTGTTAAGACCTTCTTCTTCTCCATCCAGCTCGACAAACATTAATTCAAAAGCGGTTGAAACACTGTCCACGGCCAATTCTCTTTCCAAACAAATGTGATGGCTGCCAGTGTCCAGCAAGCCGCGGCCAGTTTCAAGAGAGGCCGATGTGGACCATTGCCAAAAGGCGCCCAAGCCCTGTGGCGAGGTCCGGCGTTACAATCAAATTTGAGGTTTTTCGTGAATTCCCGCCGGATCGCCCTAGGTTCAGGGCCAAGGTCGAAACCTCGACCCTGTCGGCCATGAGAATGCGCCGATACGTTATCACTGCAAAGACCTTCGGAGGTCGTAAAAATGGAATATGGATTCTTCGGTCTGCTGATCCTGGTTGTGGACATCTTCGCGATTTACCAGGTTTTGTCGTCCACCGCGTCAACAATGGCCAAACTGATCTGGACCTTGGTCATTCTCGCCCTGCCTGTGCTTGGCTTTCTCGCCTGGTTGCTGGCCGGTCCGCGTGGCGGCAACAGTCGCGTCTGACACCGGTCCTTGCGGGGCGCTGCGGAGGTTTTCCGCGCGCCCCGCAGGCAGATCGCCGTTGCAATGACGCTCTGCGCTGCTAGGCTCTTGCCATGCTTACAGGTTTTGATCACGTCAACATCCGGACCACCAATCTTGACACGATGATTGCGTGGTACGGTGACATTCTGGGCCTTCATCCCGGCAAACGCCCACCGTTCCGCTTTCCCGGCGCGTGGCTATATCTTGGCGATCGCGCGGTTGTGCATCTGGTCGCGGTGGACGGCACACCACAGGCCGGCGGCGACATCACGCTGGAACATTTTGCGTTTCGCGCCAAGGGGATGACCGATTTTATTGCCCTGCTCAATCAAAACGACATCTCCCACAGCGTCGATCCGGTGCCCGGCATTCCGCTGACCCAGATCAACCTGCGTGACCCGGACGGCAACCACATTCATGTTGATTTCGATACATCAGGCGGTGATGGTTAAAATCATCCACATTTCTGCCAAATTCACTTGTTACATCGTGTCAAACCTTTGCAAGGATTGTAATTATGGCTGTTATTCAAATTGATCCCGACACTCTGGCCGTTGATGCCGCCGCTGCCAAAGCGGCAGGTCAGGCCGCTGCGGAAACCTATCAAAAACGCAAACCATATCCCTATGGCAGTTTTGACGATTTCCTGCCCGATTCTGTTCTGGACAAGGTCATTGCCGAACTGAAGACCCTGCCAGAGGCCGAAGACAGCTTTGACCGCCCCCAAGAAAAGCTGAAAACATCCTATCTGCCAGAGCGTCTGCCGCCATACACTCGTCAGCTGTTTTACGTGCTGAACTCCCGTCCCTTTGTGCGCTATCTCGAAGAGATGACCGGCATCAGCGGTCTGATCCCCGATCCCTATTTCGCCGGTGGCGGCGTGCATGTGGTCGCCAATGGCGGACATTTGGACATTCATGCGGATTTCAATCACAATCAGAAACTCAATCTTGAGCGGCGATTGAATATTCTGATCTACCTCAATAAGGATTGGAAACCCGAATACGGCGGGTCCTTCGAAATCTGGAATGACGGCATGACCGAAAAGGTTGAAAGCTTCACACCGGTTTACAATCGCATGTGCTGCTTCAATACCGGGTCTGACACCTGGCACGGCAATCCAGAGCCGGTCAACCACCCCAATGGTGAATCGCGCATGTCATTGGCGCTGTATTATTACACGGCAACCTGGGATCATACAAAGCGCAGCCACACAACGCTGTTCCGCCCCCGCCCCGGCACCACGGATCAGGTGGATCGCGAGGTAAAGCGGCTGGAAACGCTTCAGGATCTTCTGCCCCCGATTTTGTTCCGTCGGGTAATTGGCCCATTGCGCCGTTTGGGGTTCTGATTTTCTAAGTGAGGTTGAAAATCAGACGCCCTCACCATTCATGATGCGCAGTTGACCAATCGCGATGTGGCATCGGGTGTTTTGCAAAAGCATCCCTGCTTCAATGCTTCTGCTTGACCGCGCCATTTTTCGGCGCCATGCTAAAACGCGGTGCACTGCTGTTTAGGTGGTACAAATCATGATGGATTGCCGCGTCGGCAACACACCAGGCACGGCGTGGCTTTGGCTGAAACCACGCTGACACCGCTTGATTTCGAAACCTTTGCACTTCGCGCCATAGTCACTGCGGCGCGCAAACGCCAGCAACCCTATACCCGAATTGTCCAAGCCGTTGGATCAACCAAAACGCTTCTCAGATCCGCCTAACCACGGCCGAACCACAGGGGCCCGGCGTCATTCGCTGACATTGGTCACAATATCAGCGATTTCACGGGCCCATTCGCCGATAATGGGGATGAATTCGATCTGGGCCAATGTCCAGACCAGCACCGACAACAACAATGTCGCGCCGATGACCGTGCCGAGACCCATCATCAGCCCACGCGCCAATGAATGCCAAAGCATGGTCCAGAATTTATCATGGATGCGAAAGAAGCGGTGGTTGTTCAACTTTTCCACTTCTTTACGCAGGGCTCTGATTTCGGTGCCAAGATCCTGTGTCATACGGCATAGCTAGCGCGGGTTTCCGCCAATCTCCAGCCCCAAACCGGTGCATTTTTGCGGTCTTTGCCAAATCGCTGTGATAGGTCCGGCCACATGCGGATGTTTGCCCTCTCACGTGCGATCTGGATGATCCTTGGATGCCTGGCGGTGGCGCTTGGCGTGTTGGGCATTGTCCTGCCGTTGTTGCCCACCACGGTTTTTCTGTTGATGGCGGCCTATTGTTTCGCCCGATCTTCGCCCGTTTTGCACGACTGGCTGGTAGACCATCCAACGTTGGGACCACCAATCACCAATTGGCGGGACCATCGCGCGATTTCGCGCCGGGCCAAATGGCTGGCGTTGACCTCTATGGTGGTGATTCTGGCCGCCGGGGCAATCTTTGGGCTGGGCGCGACGATCCTGACCATTCAGTCAGTTGTGCTGAGCTGTGCCGCGTTGTTCATTGTCACCCGCCCATCGCCCCCCGCGGCCTGAGGTATTGCTGCAAATGCCGATGCGCGCGGGGCTGGCACCGACGGACCTGGCGCACCGTCCATGCGCTCATATCCGCCGGGAACCAATCTCAGCTCAGCCGAATGTTGCCGCCACGTCGTACATCACCGGCTCAAAACTGCGGCACAATTCGTTGATCTTGCGATTGCGGGCGCGCATTTCGTCGGATCGCAACATCGCCAGAAAATCTTCCCGTCGGGCCCATTGCGAATAATTGGCAATGCGGGTCTGGGCGTCATTCACATGCAGACCGGCCGCGATAAAACCCGGCTGTTTTGAAATGAAGCTGTCATAGGCATCCTGCAATGCATCCAGAAGATCCTGGCAGGTGCCGGGGGTCATTTCAAAGGTGGTGATGACGGTTTGGATTTGCGCATCTCTTTTGATTTCGGGCATGGCTGGTCCTCCTGTGGGTATCCTGCCACGGGGGTAGAGGCCGGTCAAAGCCCGAAATGTTTGCGTAAATCTTCCGCCTCAGACGTTGGGTTCGCCCTGAAGCCCCAAAAGCTTGCGCATGCCGGTCCAATATCCCGGCAATTTCGGCGGGCGCTGCAACTCTGGCAGTGCCTCATCCGCCCAGCGCGGCATTTCACGGTTCACAAAATCGCGCCCCCAGGCGAGGAACGCCTGACCATCGTCGGGTCGCAACCGACAGGCCGATCCCACAAGCCCGACAAGTGTTTCCGGCGCGGAATACCATTCGTCCTGAATGCCGGTCACCCGGCCCTTGAACACCGGCCCCACCGCCCGCATCAGCGCGCTTTCGGAAAAGATCAAAAGCATCTGCCCCATTTCGGCACGGGAATAGTGGATCAGTGGCGGAAAGGTATCAAAGAAGGTCGCCTGCCCCCCGGCCACGGCAAAATTCCGGATCGACGGATGGAACCCGATGCGGGTGCCAAACTGATCGGCATTGTTCCAGAACCGGGCAATCACCTGTCCCGCCGCCTCCATCAGGTCGATGGCGTCCTCCACCGGGGCCGCCTGCATCTGTGGCCGCATCATGGTGTCGGCGGGCAAGGCCGTCTGAACGATCACCGGGATCTGATGCGCGCCCTCCGGCAGCAAATGGAATTCCGTGTCCGGCACCGGCACACCGGTGGTGCGCAACGCCGAAAGGTAATCGTCATGCGCCGCCGCCAGCCGCGCCATAAGCGCATGGTCCGGCGACGCCCGATAGACCTTGATGACTTTGTCGGAAAATGTTCCCGACTTTGGGCGAAACGGCGCACAGAAATAGCCAAGTTTCGACACCGGCTGCCCGCGTGCCCCGCTGTCATCGCGGATCAACCGCGCCAATTCGTCAAGATCGCTCATGTTTCACCCTGCCATTTGCAGCGCGCTATATCCTGTTGGCCGCGCTTTTGCCAGCGTCGCCCGAACCGGATCAATTAACCACTTGTTTACCAAGATCCGCCACGCTCGGCAAAGAAAGCCGTCAAAATCGGAAGGTCTGCGTATGCTGCGCTTGGCCGTATTGTTTAGCCTGACTGCCAATATTGCATCTGCCGGGGCCTGGCCCCGTGACGAAGGCGCTTGGTTTCTGGCCATCGCAACCGAGCTTGGCGGTTTCAACGATCTCGGCCACGTCAGTGATGTCACGGTCTATAATTCGTTTTACGCCGAATACGGCCTCACCGCGTCGCTGACCCTGGGCCTGCATGGCGGGTATGGCCCGGCGGCGGAACTCGACACGCGATTGTTTTTTCGCCTGCCGGTCTTGCAACATGATGTGCACAAACTGGCGCTGGAACTCAGCGTCGGCCAAGTGGATGAACTGAATTACTCCGGCATCGGGCTGCATTATGGTCGTGGCATCACCCTTGGCGAAACCTCGGGCTGGCTCTCTGTCGAAACAAGGATCGACCATGTCTTTGACAATCAAAAGATGGAGGTGCGCCAAACCAAACTTGATTTGACCGTCGGGCTGACGCACAAAAGTGGCATCCAATCCATGGTCCAGATTTTCAACACCGAAATCGACGACACGCTTTATTCGACCCTGGCCACGGGGCTGGTGTTTCCGATCAGCGATGATTTCAGTGTCGATACCGGCGTGTTGTTTGACCTGCAAACCGACCGGTCACCCGGCATTCGCATCGGGTTCTGGCACAATTTTTGAACGTCCGTCGGATACCCCAGACATGGCACAAGACCGCAGCGCATCACTGCGCCACGGCCTGCTTGCACCGCTCCCCTACCGCGTTGGGGCAATGACCGATGATCGCCCCAATCCGGTATCAGACATCCATGCGCATGGTCACATTCACCTTGCCTTTGACGGCTGTTGGCCAAAACAAATCGACCCGTTTATTGTTGGTCCCCTGCCCATGTTTGACATAGGGCATGTTCCATTGTGCCACATTGGAACTGTTGGAAATCTTGTCTGTGGCCACCACCGCATCAACACCACGCGCTTCACCGCCAAAGGCCAAAATATCCGCTCCCGGAATTTGCCAAGTGGTGGCTTCGGTGGCTTGGGTATGTGACACGACCACCGGGTTTTCGGTGACCTTCAGGACATTATTGAACGTGTTGTTCGAGAAATACACGTTCTTCATGTTGCCATAGTCCATGTCGTTGTGGCTGGTATCAATCCTTTCGGCCTGCCGGATCACCGTGCCGACGCCGCGGAACAAATTGCCGTTGACGTTCAACCCGTTCAGACGATGACCGCTGCCATAGGGTTTGACCACAATCCAGGCAAAGCTATCCAACACGTCCCCGCACAGGAACACATTGTTGGTGATCGACAGCCCGGCAAAGCCGAAACCGCCCACATAGTCTGGCTCGACCTCGCGTTCATTGGTCCATTCGATAAAGCAATTGTCGACGTAATTGCCCACCACCGTGGCATTACAGGACCGCAGCGCCAGAACCAGCCCGGCCATGCGAACGCCATTTGGCTGACCGTCGCCCTGAAAGAAGTGGTTGCCCGACACAACAGAGTTGGACCCGCTCAGGATACAGAAATGCCGGAACTGGCTGGCGCGGTTGTTGCGCAGCTTGACGTCATTGGCGTTGGCATTGATCGCGATCGACACCCGGTTTTGCGCCGCAATGCCGCCTTCGGATGACAGGAACTGACACCGGTCCACCAACATCCCCTGACAGCCATACCCGATAGAGGTAATGCCGCGATATTTCGGGCGGGTGAAATAACAATCCCGCACCTGAAACACCGTGCCGGTCTTGGCCAGCATGATGGCGCTGGCCTTGTTGTTGCACTGGAATTCGACGTCCGAAAACGACAGGCTGGTCAGCTGCTCAAAGCCGCTGAAATCCAGCATGTATTTGAACCGTGTAAAGGTAAAGGTCTGGCTGCCCGTCGCCGCGCCCAACGGTTGGGACAGGGTGATTTCCTGTGCCGCGATATTGACCGATCGCACATAGACTTCGCGCCCGACGCCCACGCCGGTGATCAATGATCCAACCGGGATATTGGCGATATTGCCGACATTGGTCAGCTTGTCATCGTCACTGGCGGAATAGGTCGCAGCACTTGTGCGCACCTCTGGTTCCCAAACCGTATCGCCAGTGGCATAGAACTGGCCGTTGGCGATATGCCGCCGCTGGGCATAGGAATTCTTGTTGTTCACCACGGCCTGCATGTCCATCGGACCGGAAATCGAAATCCGGCGACCACCCATATCCAGGCTCTCGTGATCCGAATTGTTCAAAAGCGATTGGAACGCTTTTTTGAAACCGGTCTCTTCATTGCCAAACGCATCAATATAGGTGCCAAGATCAAAGTTCTGCGTCAGGGACAGGATGGCAGAATCGGGCATCGTCACCGTGCCCTCGAAACGAATGCGCGAATTGATCGTCACATCGCTGTTCAGACGATAGGTGCCGTCGGACACCACAATTTCGCGTCCGTCTGCCGCGTCATCGGCGGCCTCGAACGCGGCACTGTCGTTGGTCGTACCGTCGCCAATTGCGCCGAAATCCCGCACATCTACGGTGGCCAGCATGTCGGCCAGAAAAGCACTGGTGATGTCTTCGATCACCAGATCGTCGATCCGAACGACACCACCGTTCGACCCCGTCAGATCCAATCCCAAATGGGCAAAGACCGGGGTGGTGCCCCAAACCATGTCCACACCGCCGCGGTTGCCCGCCCCCAGGATGGCCGAGACCTCGGTCACGTCGCCATAGGTGTTCAGCGAAACCTGAGGCCCGAACACCGTCAGCCCGCCAACCTCAGTGCCATTGGCCTGCGCCGGATAGCCGGCAATTCGCACATTGGGCAGATTGCCGGAAATCGCCTTTACCCGTGCACGCACCCGGATGTAACACCCTGGCAAAAGCGGGGTTTCGCCCATATAGCGCAGCTTTTGGGTCGAAGCGGTTTTCTGCAATTCAAGGCAGCCACCGAAATCCTGATCCGCAGGCACAAAGGCCGCATTAGCTGCATTTTCATAGGTGTCGTCGCCCGGTCGTCCATTCTGGCTCGACCATTCGTCCAAACCACTGGCGAACGGCGTCGGCATGAAAACCACGCCCTCGGTAATCGCTTTGTTCATGAAGATCCCTTTCCCACATCACGCGTAAACCACGAGAAAGGCGGGCAAAGACCCGCCGATGAGGGCAATGGGTATCAATTGGACCTTAAACTGCGGTGAGGCCACCGTGCGTTGGTCGCGCAACACAATGTGCGCTGTGCGCGCAATACAACTACGCAACATACCTCAACGCACGCGCCGTGGACGTGCCTGTGGCGGCTCAGACGGCGATATCGGGCGCAGGCAAAATCTGGACCCCACCGATTTTCCAGCCGGAACCATCGGGGATCATCTCGTAGCCAAGGTAATGACGCCCGCCATTTTCATCCAGGATCTCGACCCGCTGCCACAATCTTCCGTCAATATCGGCAAGCTCCAGGTAACGGGTCGCGCCGGGGCGCCAAACCATCGGGTAGCCACGTTCCACCATCTGGCCGAAATTTTCCGGGGTTCGAAAAATCCGGCGGATATTCGGCGCGGCGAATTCAAATGCGCCACTCACATCCTCTGCCTTAAAGGCATCAAGCTGCGCGCCGATCACCGTTTCAATCTCTGGATTTCGGGGTTGAGTGTCTTGGGCGGCGGCAAGTCCGCCGGACAAAAGGACCGCGCATAACAGCGCCAGAATTCGCAACATTTGAACCACCTCTGCAACAGTTAATGCAGCAGAGGTAGCCCAGGTTAATGAAACGTCAAATTCAACGGTCTCGGCAGCTTAGCCGAGCTTGCCCGCCAGGCCCGCGTCAATCAGGTCGGCACTTTCTGTCACGCCATAAAGCGCGATAAACCCGCCAAAACGCGGCCCCTGCGAGGCCCCCAGAAGCACCTCGTAGATCGCCTTGAACCAATCGCGCAGCGGCTCGAACCCATGCACCTTGCCCACCGCGAACACTACGGATTGCAGGAATTCCTCATCCGCGAAATCAACCTGCGGCAATGGCTCGTCCTTGCCGACAATCGCGTTCTTGCGCCCGATCAGGTCCAGTGCAAAATCGCCATCGCGCAGGGCCTTGGCCAGATCTTCCAGCGCAGCGCGCTCTTGATCGGATGGGGCGCGGAACACCTTGGCCGGTTTGACAAAATCCTGGAAATACCGCACCGCATGGCCCGCCGCTGCATCCATGCCCGGATGGGTTTCGGCTGTGGCGTCGGGGGCATATTTGTTGATGAACCCCCAAAGCGTTTCCTTGTCCTCTGCGCTCGACGCGCTGGCAAGGTTTAGCAGCATCGAGAACGGCACAACCATGTCCGAGGCCGGCACGTTGTGGCCATGAATGTGATACACCGGGTTGGCCAGACGCGCCTTGGTGTCCTGCGTCGCATAGGCCCGCAACTGTTGGTGGTATTCATCCACCGCTTTGGGGATCACGTCAAAATACATCCGCTTCGCGGTTTTTGGCTTCTGGAACATGAAATAGCTCAGGCTCTCGGTCGAGGCATAGCTCAGCCATTCATCAATCGAGATGCCGTTGCCGGAAGATTTGGAAATCTTCTGACCCTGATCATCCAGGAACAATTCATAGGTAAAATGCTCTGGCGGGCGCTGTCCCAGGATCGAACAGATCCGGTCATAGATCGGCGTATTGGTCGAATGGTCTTTGCCATACATCTCGAAATCGACGCCAAGGGCCGCCCAGCGCGCGCCGAAATCCGGCTTCCACTGCAATTTCACATTGCCGCCGGTGACCGGCAGCGTCCATTCGCGACCGTCA
The DNA here is from genome assembly GCF_030548265.1 of Marinovum sp. 2_MG-2023. Lineage (NCBI taxonomy): Bacteria > Pseudomonadati > Pseudomonadota > Alphaproteobacteria > Rhodobacterales > Roseobacteraceae > Marinovum > Marinovum sp. 2_MG-2023. The sequence continues at coordinate 111,121 of NZ_JAUOSD010000009.1, forward strand.
TTGTCGTCAAAGGTGATCTCGCCCTTGGCCGCATCAACGTTTTTCATCGGCACATACAACACGCGCCCGGTTTCCGGGTGGATCGGCAGAAAGATCGAATAGGTCTGGCGACGTTCCTCGCGCAGGGATTTCAACATGACGGCCATCACGTCGTCATATTTCTCCGCCGCACGCAGCAGCACCTCGTCAAATTTGCCGGTGCGATAGAACTCGGTCGCCGAATAGAATTCGTAATCGAACCCGAACGTATCTAGGAACCGGCGCAGCATCGCATTGTTATGATCGCCAAAGCTGTCATGGGTGCCAAACGGATCGGGCACCGATGTCAGCGGCTTTTGCAGATGTTCCTGCAACATGTCCTGATTGGGCACATTGCCCGGAACCTTGCGCATCCCGTCAAGATCATCCGAGAAACAAATCAGCCGCGTGGGAATATCCGATATCACCTCGAATGCACGACGGATCATCGTTGTGCGCAGCACCTCGCCAAAGGTGCCAAGATGCGGCAGCCCCGACGGACCATAGCCGGTTTCGAACAGAACATATCCCTTTTCCGGGGGCGTCTTGGCAAACCGTTTGAGCAAGCGGCGCGCCTCTTCAAAAGGCCAGGCTTTCGAGACAAGAGCGGCATCGCGCAGTTCAGACATTTCAGGACTTCTCCGGTTTGCAGCGCGCCCTATGCACGCAGGCCCGCTCTCCCTATTGCGGGCGGGGCGCGGGGTCAATATTCTGCACCGCAACAGGAGATCGCAAATGACCGAAGAAATCGCCCATTCCCTCAGCCCGCAGGACTGTCTTGTCGGATTGATGATCGCCGTTTCGGCCTCGGACGAAAACATGCGCACCGCCGAGCTGATCAAAATCGAATCTGCCGTAAACAACCTGCCGGTTTTTGCCGACTACGATATCGACCGGATGAACGTCATCGCGCAGACCGTGTTTGACCTGTTCGAACAGGAAGACGGGCTTGACGCCTTGTTCGGGCTGATCCGTGACAACCTGCCGGAACGGCTGTTTGAAACGGCCTATGCGCTGGCCTGCGATGTTGCCGCCGCAGATGGAAAGCTGCGCGAGGCCGAACTGCGCCTGCTGGAAGAAATCCGGTATGAGCTGGATATTGACCGGTTGCATGCGGCCGCCATCGAACGGGGCGCCCGGGCGCGGCATATGTCGGCCTGAGCGATCCGGCGTCAGCTGTTGGCAAATGCCTGTCCCCAACGTTGCAGCAATTGTTGTTGCAACAAGCGGGATTTGCGGTTCCAGGCGAGACCGCCCTCTGGGCGCTCGCGCTCTTCGCGGGGGATCGTGGCGCGGCGGGCATTGTCGGCGGTAAAAATCGCAAAGGCCATCTCGACCCCATCAACGCCGGTGCAATAGCCGCCCAGCGCGGATACGAAATTCAAGGTGCCGGTCTTGGCGCTGACCTGAACCGGATGATCCTTGATCACCTTGTAATCCGCATCCCGTATCGGAATCGGCTTCAGCAGCGACCGCAGCGGCCCGGCCTGACGCGCCGCCCGCAGCATCAACACCATATCCGCCGCGGTCATCCGCGACGCATCGCCAAGACCAGAATGGTCGACAAACACCACATCCGGGCTCAGCGCATATTCCTGCCGCAGCCATTCGGTCATCGCCTGGGCCGAGGTCTTGATGTCGCCCGCATCGCCAAGCCGCGCACGGGTTGCCGCCAATCCGACAACTTCGGCTGTCAGGTTGGTGGAAAACTTCAACATATCAAATAAAATCTGGGTCAAGGGCGGGCTGACCACCTGGGCCACGACGCTGCCACCCGGCGCAATGGTCGCAATCTGCGGCACCGCCAGCTTGATCCCATGACTGCGGGCAAAGGTCTGAAACACTTCGCCGGCATAAAGTTCTGGCTTGCGCACCGGCAACCACCGCGCGCCCCCATTGCCCAGGGCCGTTTTTGCAACGGTCCATTCATCGCGCCCTGACCGGTCAGTATAGGTATAGATTGGCGTCGAACGATTTTCGATCGCCATCCGGGCAAAAGCGACATCTGGGCGAAACTTTTCGCTGCGACCATCCATCGTGACGCGATAGGTACTGCCCTGTTTCACCCATTGGAAATGCACACGGTTGAAATTGAGGTTCAGCCCCGACACCGCCGGGTTATAGCCGACATGATCCGGCTGGCCGGGATCTATGTCGCGGGAAAACGGCAGGAACCCACCCCAGACATAAAACGCACCGCGCACCTCGCGGATGCCGACATCCTTCAGTTTCGCCGCCAGTTCCGCCAGAGCATCGGTATCCAGCGTTGGATCCCCCCCCCCTGCAAGGATCAAATCACCGTCGACCACGCCATCGGTCACCGAACCCGTGACATGCAGCGATGTGGCAAAACGGTGCTCTTCCCCCAGGGCATCCAGCGCATAAAGCGCCGTGATCGTCTTGGCGACGCTGGCGGGCGGCAGGCCGACATCGGCCTTCCCCTCTTCGCGCATCAATCCGGTTTCAATATCCATCACCGCATAACCGACTTCGCCGGGCAGTTTTGCCTTGGCCACAAGCTCATCAGCAGAGGGGAAAACAACCGGGATCGGGATGGTACTGCCGGGGCGCGCTACCGGGCGTAGCGACCGTACCGGCGCATCACCCAAGGCCTGCCCGGCCACAAACCCAATTGCGGCGCCAAGAAACAAACGTCTGGAAATAACTTTGGTCATGGCGCGATTTAACCCAAGCACCGCTGATCAAACAAGTCTGACATTCCTGACCTGACGCGGAATTTGACCGCAGGCGCCAAGCCGGGACCGCTTGAACCGATCAGGATTGCACCCATCCACCCCGCGCCCGGATTGCGCTGGAACTCTCGTTGCTCATCGGGACGTTGATGAAACACCAGGCCGGGGCCTGCGACAGACCCAGTTTCTGCGAATCGCGGCCCCGAATACGCGCCCCGGCATAGACCCGTGCTGCCTTGGAATTCCGCGCGCGAATGCGGTCGCCGGGCCGGGCAAGCACACCAATCGGCACAGAGTTCACGATCTGCTGCCAATCCTGCCATTTCGGCAGCTGAATAAGATTGTCCGCCCCCATCAGCCAAACAAAGTTGGTGCCGCGATATTCCTGAATCAACGCTTTCAGGGTTTCGGCGGTATAGCGCGTGCCGGCCTCGGCTTCGAAATCGCTGATATCCACGCGGGGGTGGCGCATGATTTTGCGCGCCGCCGCCATGCGTTCGTCCAGCGGGGCGGGTCCGTGTTCCTTTAACGGATTGCCGGGGCTGACCAGCCACCACACCCGATCCAACCCGAACCGTGTCAGCGCCTGTCGCGTGATGTTCACATGACCCTGATGCGGCGGGTCGAAAGAGCCGCCAAGCAAACCAATGGTTTGGCCGGGCCGAATGGCGGGGAAATGGGGCACCGGGGCGGCTCCTTGGTCAAAACGCCGGTATCCAAAGCATTTTTCTCGGGCTTGTCAATCAAGCCGCGCCAAACCCATGCGCTTTGCCACCCCCCAAAAGCAGTCGCAAAGCCATATCCGCCTTTGCCAATTGCGAATTCGCCTGCGCACAGCTATCTACGGCCAAAGACAACCGAAGGGGCAAAAGATGGCGGCTTATCAATACGTGTATCACATGGACGGCGTGTCCAAGACCTATCCGGGTGGCAAGAAATGTTTTGAAAACATCCGCTTGTCCTTCCTGCCGGGGGTCAAGATCGGTGTTGTCGGCGTCAACGGCTCGGGTAAATCGACCTTGATGCGCATCATGGCGGGCATCGACAGCGATTTCACCGGCGAGGCCTGGGCCGCAGAAGGTGCCAAAGTCGGCTATCTGCCACAGGAACCCGAACTTGACGCATCGCTCGATGTGCGCGGCAACGTCATGTTGGGTGTGGCTGCGAAAAAGGCCATTCTCGACAAATACAACGAATTGGCGATGAATTACTCGGACGAGACCGCCGATGAGATGGCCGCCTTGCAGGATCAGATCGACAGCGAGAACCTCTGGGATCTCGACAGCCAGATCGACGTCGCAATGGAGGCGCTGCGCTGCCCGCCGGACGAAGCCGATGTTTCGCAACTCTCAGGGGGTGAAAAACGTCGTGTCGCGCTGTGCAAATTGCTGCTCGAAGCGCCTGACATGCTGCTGCTTGACGAACCGACCAACCACCTCGACGCCGAAACCATCGCCTGGTTGCAGCAGCACCTGATCGACTACAAGGGCACGATCCTCTGCGTCACCCACGACCGCTATTTCCTCGATGACATCACCGGCTGGATTCTCGAACTCGACCGTGGTCGCGGCATTCCCTACGAAGGCAACTACTCTGCCTGGCTGGAACAAAAGGCCAAGCGCCTGGCGCATGAAGCCAAGGAAGACAAAGCCAAGCAAAAGACGCTGGAACGCGAATTGGAATGGATGCAGCAGGGGGCCAAGGCCCGTCAGGCGAAATCCAAAGCGCGGATTCAGGCCTATGAACAGATGGCAGGCCAGTCCGAGCGCGAAAAAATCACCCATGCCCAGATCGTCATTCCCAACGGCCCGCGCCTTGGCGGCAAGGTGATCGAGGTCGAGGGGCTGAAAAAGGCGCTTGGTGACAAGCTCCTGGTCGAAGACCTCTCTTTCTCGCTGCCCCCCGGCGGGATTGTCGGTGTGATCGGGCCGAACGGTGCGGGTAAAACCACCCTGTTCCGCATGTTGACCGGCCAGGAACAACCCGATGAGGGCACAGTTTCTTATGGCGACACGGTTGATCTGTCTTATGTCGACCAATCGCGGGATGACCTGAAACCGGATGAAACCGTCTGGGAGGCGATCTCTGGCGGGGCGGAAATCATCGAACTGGGCGATGCCCAGGTCAATTCCCGCGCCTATTGCTCGTCCTTCAACTTCAAGGGCGGCGACCAGCAGAAAAAGGTTGGCCTGTTGTCGGGCGGTGAACGCAACCGTGTGCACATGGCGCGTCTGTTGAAAGAAGGCGGCAACGTGCTGCTGCTCGATGAACCGACCAACGATCTGGACGTCGAAACCCTGCGGGCATTGGAAGACGCGCTCGTCGATTTTGCCGGTTGCGCCGTGGTCATCTCGCACGACCGCTTCTTCCTCGACCGGATCTGCACCCATATGCTGGCGTTCGAGGGCGAGGCCCATGTCGAATGGTTCGAAGGCAACTTCGAGGACTATGAAGAAGACAAGAAACGTCGTCTTGGCGCCGATGCGCTAGAGCCGAAGCGGATCAAACACAAAAAGTTTGTGCGCTAAACTGACCAAAGGGTGCGCAATGGCTGCGCACCCCTCGACCTGTCGACCCGATCCGTCGAACCGAACCGGCAATGCGCCATGGCGCATTGTCGCCTACCCCGGCACCACACGCGGCTTGCCCACGTCATCGATCGCCACAAAGGTAAACACCGCCTCTGTCACCTTTTCGCGTTCCACAAGCCGTTCGCGGCGCACCCAGCATTCCACTTCGATCGCCATCGACGTCCGGCCCACCCGGACAATCCGGCAGTAGACGCACAGCACATCACCGACCTTTACCGGGCGGATGAACTTCATCGCGTCAACTGCAATGGTCGCCACCCTGCCCTGCGCCTTGTCTCCGGCGATGATTCCCGCCGCCATGTCCATTTGGCTCAGCACCCAGCCGCCAAAAATATCGCCTGACACATTGGTGTCGGCCGGCATTGCCAATGTGCGCAACATCAGCTCGCCTTTTGGTTCCTTGTTCATCAATATAGCCTCCGAATTTGAACTACATAGTAGCCATCACCGCCAGATTGCCAACGCAAGAACACGGTTGCCGCCCCCCGCTTTCCCCTTGCAAACGACCGCATCACATGGCATATCACGGCCTGCTAACGATCTTCTTTTCGACCTTCTGTTTTCCTTCATCGGCACAGAGTCTTCGATCCAGACGTGACTTCGCCGGGCTGTCGCATACTGCGGACAGTATAGAAAAACTAAGGATACTTCACATGGCCACTGGCACAGTGAAATGGTTCAACACCACCAAAGGCTTCGGCTTCATCGCACCCGACGGCGGCACCAAGGACGTTTTCGTCCACATTTCTGCTGTTGAGCGTTCGGGCCTGACCGGTCTGGCCGACAACCAGAAAGTCACCTTCGACATCGAAGCTGGCCGCGACGGCCGCGAGAGCGCGACCAACATCGCACTGGCGTAAGCCGGGCTGCTGGTTCAAGCCTTCTGGCTTTCGAATTCGAAAGGCGCGCTTAGGCGCGCCTTTTTGCGTTTACGGATATGGTTGCCTGTGGGGTTCGGGCACCTGAGGTAAGGAATACATCCGTCTGGAATCCCTGACTGTCGCGGAATGTCGCCTTGCTGCAAACTTGTTGGCAGGAGGATGATCAAATGACCCCGAGCCCCAGCACCCCGCAGCCAGCCCCAAGCAAACCGCAACCCGGTCCGCAGATGCCTGCCACATGGCGCTTCACTGATTGGGCCGCGATCTAGCGGCTCAGGTTCTGTGATTGATCCGCATTTGGCGGCACAACTTTATTGATTGGACCGCATTCAGCGGCTCAGATTCATTAATTCGTCCGCATTTAGCGGCCGAAGCGCAGGGTGGGCACCTGTCCCTCCCCCGGAACGCCCACCCTGCCGCAGAATCAAATGATCCGAAACATTTTGCTCAGGCCGCTGCCAACAGCGCCACCACCCACATTCCAAGTCCGAAAAACGTATGCGCCACAAGGCCCAGCGCCCGCCCCTTCCATGGTGTGGGCGTGCGCGACAACGCAACCCCCAGCCCCATGCCCGGTTGCAACAGGAACCAGCCCGCCGAAATTGTGACCAATGCAAACAGCCACACCGGAAGGAACGTCGGCGCCGCCAACCAACCCTGTCCCGCCAAAAAGACAAAGATCACGCCATAAAGAATGCCAACGCCATAATGAACGGCCCAGCCCAAGGCCAATTCACCCGGCACCGGGCGCACAGCGGCAATATCATCATGAAACACCTGCCCGCGCGGCACATGCCCGGCCCAACGACCGACATTGGCCCAATTCGGCCGCCCTTGACCGAATCCCCGCGCCAGCACCTCGGCCCAGATATCCATCGCTATTGTTCCGCCGAGCCCAATGAAAATCCCGGCCCAGATCAGTTCGTTCATTAAAAAGTCCCCCAAAATCTATCTTGCAGAGGCTGGCAGAACAGCTAACCTGCCACAACCCCGAACCGAACAGGGCACAAAAACGCACAACAGCCGCCCCAATCCCGCCCCACTTTAACGATTTATTAACCATGGACAGGGACAGAAGGACACTCACATGGCACTTGTTTCACTCTTGGGCGGCTCGACATTGGGCGCAAGCGGCGGCCTCTTGGCATGGTTGCTCTTCGGGGTCAGCGCGGCAACCGCGTTTGGATTTTATCTGGCCTGTGGCGTGTTGATGCCTGTGACCGTGGTTGCCATCTCTTTGCTTGTTTCGCCGGGCTCACGCGACGATGTCGCCCATGCGGAACCGGCCAAAGCACTGGCTGCTTGATCGCTCTTGATCGCAACCCGTTGCGAAAGCCCCACATTCGCACATGGTAACGGATTCCTGACTCCCGCTTTGACCCCGACTGGCCTATGATTTTCAGGCTCAGTTCTGGAGGGACAAAGTATGTTAACACGCCGCAGTTTTATCGGCACTGCTGCTGCAACCCTGGCAATGCCGGCGGTGGCCAATGCGCAATTCAAACTTGATCCGAAATATGTTCCGCAATACGTGCGCGTCCGCGCCGATCTGGCCCCGGGCCAGATCATCGTGTTGCAAAAGGCCCGTTTCCTGTATCACATCGAGGAACCAGGCAAGGCGCTGCGCTATGGGATCAGCGTCGGCCGTGCCGGGCTGGAATTTTCCGGCACCGCGGTCATTCAGGTCAAGAAGGAATGGCCGACCTGGCGTCCGACAAACGACATGATCGAGCGCGAACCCCACACCTATGCCAGATTCGTCGACAACGACTATGTGCAACCGGGTGGCCCCGGCAACCCGCTTGGCTCGCGCGCGCTGTATCTGTTTCAAAACGGCCGCGACACCTTTGCCCGCATTCATGGCACCGATGCCGTGCAATCCATTGGCCGCGCTGCATCAAACGGGTGTTTCCGCATGGCAAATGATCATGTTGCTGCCCTCTATGAACGGGTGCCAATCGGCACCACCGTCACTGTCATCTGACGCCCCGATCCCGGGCGACCGCATCTGCCGGGGCATGTATCTGCCATGCATGCCCCGGCTTTGTTTTGCCACTTGACCAAAGGCCGGGATAAAGGGAAACCGCGCGCATGGAATTCGATCTGATTGTCATTGGGGCCGGTCCCGCCGGTGCCGCCGCCGCAATGACCGCTGTGCGCGCCGGACTTCGCTGTGCCTTGGTCGACAAGGCACGTTTTCCGCGTGACAAGCTTTGCGGGGCCGGTTTCACCGGGCGGGCGGCCAAATATTACCGCGAAATCTTTGCCACGGATCTGCCCAGAGAATTTGACCGGAAAACCACGGTCGAGCTTTACGGTTTTGGCGAAAAGCTTGGCATCATTGCGGATGTGCCAACCGTTTATTTGACCATGCGGCTGTCGCTGGATGCGCATTTATGCGCTCTGGCACTGGCGGCGGGGGCGGTGGATTTCACCGGCCAGAGGATCGCCGAACTCAGCCCCGAAGCGGGCAAGGTCACCCTGTCCGATGGCCGTATATTGACCGCACCAATTGTCATTGGCGCCGATGGGGTGAATTCCATGACGGCGCGCACCTTGTTTGGCCGTGCGTTTGATCCCGCCCGGATCGGGTTCGCGCTAGAGGTCGAGGCACCGCCAATTTCCCCTGACGCGCCGTTACGCATCGACATGGGGGCGGCGCATTGGGGCTATGGCTGGTCCTTTCCCAAATCCGGCAGCCACACCGTTGGCGTTGGCGGGGTGCATAGCCGAAATCCCAATCTCAAATCCCTGATGCAGGATTATATGTCACTGCTGGATGTGCCATCCGATTTGCGGATCAAGGGGCAATACCTGCCGTTTGGACAGGCGCGAAAGCGCCCCGGACGGGCCAATGTCCTTTTGGCGGGCGATGCCGCCTGGTTGGTCGATCCGGTCACCGGCGAAGGCATCGCCTATGCGCTGAAGTCCGGTCAATTGGCGGCGCTGGCAGCACGGGATGCCTTGGCGCGGCATGAACCGGCTGCGGCGCTGATGCTCTACCGGCATCGCCTGCGGCCAATCCTGAACGCAATGCGCCATGCAAATTTGGTGCGTTATTTGCTGTATTGGGGGCCGTTTCAACGCGGCTTTGTCCGTGCGGCGCGTGGATCGGGCCGATTGCGCCACGATTACATGGCGCTGCTGGGCGGCAACTTGGAATATAGCGATCTGATGTGGCGTTTACTGCGGCGGTTCCCGAACTACATCGCGCGGGCGACCGGGATCAAGACCAACACTTGACCTAACGTCACCTGTCGGTTTCTATTGAAACCATGCAGCTCACTCGTCGTCTTTTCCTCTTTGCGCCCCTGGCCATTGGTGGTCTGGCAGTATCGGCCTGCGCGGTTGGGCCTTTGGCGCCGCTGCGCCTTGCGCCCGGATCGACCCTGATTCTCGTGCGTCATGCGGATCGCACCGACGAAAACCTGAACGCCGCCGGTCGCGCCCGTGCTGCGGCACTGCCCGCCGCTTTGGACGGCCTTGCATTGGACCTTATCCTCAGCCCCGGCATCCAGCGCAATCTCGACACCGCCAAACCGTTGGCAGAAGCCCGGGGCCTCGCAATCACCCGCCTGCCCCAGGAACGCCCGGCCGCGCGCATTGTCGCCCTTGGGGCCGGAAAATCCGCGATCTGGATTGGCAACAAGGGCAATTTGCAAAGCATCTGGGACGATCTCGCCCCGGGCGGAGAGCCGCCGCTTGAATATGGCGATCTGTTTATCCTGACCGCAGATGCAGAAGGCCGGCTTCTGGTCGACCGCCGCCATTGGGGGGCCTGACCGCGCCGCCAGCCCACAAAAGGCCGCGAAACGCATCCATTAAACCTCACCGTGAAATATCTTGAAACATGCGCGCATTGGTCGCATATTTCGCGCGCGAAGTTAACTATCGACCACTGCACCTATTACGGCTCAGTCCTTCGATCTGCATTGACTAAGCCGGGCTGTCGCAGTTCCGCGGACAGCAAAACACGAGGAGAAGACAGAATGGCCACTGGCACTGTCAAATGGTTCAATACCACCAAAGGCTATGGATTCATCGCGCCCGATGGCGGCAGCAAAGATGTGTTTGTCCATATTTCCGCAGTTGAACGCTCTGGTTTGACCGGACTTGCCGACAACCAAAAAGTCACGTTCGACATTACCCCCGGCCGCGACGGCCGTGAATCCGCCGAAAACATCGCACTGGCCTAAGCCATCCGGCAAAACGGTTTCACAGCGATCCCAGGACCCCGCCCGCAAGCGGGGTCTTTTCTTTGCCAAAACGCCTAGTCTTCGCGATCAACAATCGCGATCAACTGCTCCACATGCGGGCCAATCCCCTGGACGATCTGCCCCACGCCCACGGCATTCGGGTGAATGCCATCACCTTGAATCAAGTGCTGAATTTCTGCCGGGGTCTGCCCGCCTGACAGCAGGATGTCAAAAAAGCTGGGCGCCAGCAGCACGTCATATTCTGCGGCCAACGCGGGATAAAGTGCATCGAATTGTAATTTGTAATCTTCGCCATAATTCGCCGGGGCCTGCATCGGCACCAGTAGCACCGCAATCCCGTGGTCCCGGGCGACCTGCAAAATTCCGTCCAGATTGGCCCGCGCCACATCCGGCGCGATGCCGCGCAACACGTCATTGCCGCCAAGCGCGACGATCATCGCATCAATCTCGGGCGTCAAACTCCATTCGACCCGCGCCAATCCGCCTGCCGTCGTATCCCCGGACACACCGGCGTTGATCAGGGTCACGTCATGGCCCTGTTCCGCCAGCCAACCGCGCATTTGCGGCACAAATCCCTGATCTTCGACCAAGCCATAGCCCTGGATCAGGCTGTCCCCCAGCGCAAGAATATCCAGCTCTTGCGCGGATACAGGCGCAGACATCGCCAAAACCAGTGCTGCCGCCTTGCTCATCTGGCACCGCACCCCATATGTCAAAAGCTGAAACATTACCCAAAAGGCCCTTTTCATGACGGATCCCGTTCTCTCGCTTAAAGATGTGCATCTGGCGCTGGATGGCAATGCCGGACGGGTCGAGATTCTGCATGGAATCACGCTTGATGTCGCAAAGGGCAGCTCTCTGGGGCTGATTGGGCCATCCGGGTCGGGAAAATCTTCGCTTTTGATGTTGATGGGCGGATTGGAACGCGCGACCGGCGGCAGTGTGACGGCCCTGGGCCAAGAGCTGGGCGCAATGGGCGAAGACGGGCTGGCGCGGTTCCGGCGTGATCACATGGGCGTTGTATTCCAAAGCTTTCATTTGATCCCGACAATGACCGCATTGGAAAACGTGGCGACGCCGCTGGAACTGGCCGGGCATCGCGATGCCTTTGACCGGGCCGCAGCAGAGCTTGAGGCCGTTGGCCTTGGCCATCGTGCCGACCATTATCCTGCGCAAATGTCCGGCGGCGAACAACAGCGTGTGGCGCTGGCACGGGCGCTGGCACCACGCCCCGCGATCCTTCTTGCGGATGAGCCGACCGGCAATCTCGACGAGGCAAACGGCGGCGCGATCATGGATCTGCTGTTTGGACTGCGCGATCGCCATGGCGCGACTCTTGTTCTGGTCACCCATGCGCCCAGTCTGGCTGCGCGCTGTGACAATGTCGTGCGGTTGCGCGATGGCCGGGTCGATGACGTTGCGCGTGAGGCCGCAGAATGAGCCTTGCGACCGACGCGGCCTCTGCCGCCCGTTTTGCCCGTCGCGAGCTGCGCGGTGGCCTGCGCGGATTTCGTATTTTTCTGGCGTGCCTGGCACTGGGTGTGGCTGCAATCGCCGGAATCGGCATGGTGCGCGCCTCGATCCAGATGGGACTGGAAGAAAAAGGCGCGGAACTGCTGGGCGGCGACGCCGAGGTGCGGTTCACCTATCGTTTTGCCGAGGCCGAGGAACGCGCCTGGATGGCGGCGCGCGCGACCAAGGTTTCCGAGATCACCGATTTCCGATCCATGGTTGTGGTCGACGGCCCGGAGGGAACCGAACGTGCGTTGACCCAGATCAAATCCGTCGATGCCAACTATCCGCTGTTGGGCGCTGTGACGCTTGCGCCGGACATGCCGCTGGATCAGGCGCTGGCCGATCATGGCGCGGTCATGGCCCCGGTGCTGGCCGATCGACTTGGCCTGGAACCGGGTGACAATTTTCGCCTTGGAACGCAGGATTTTACCCTCTCCGCACTTCTGATGGTTGAACCGGACAATGCCGGTGGTGGGTTTTCGCTTGGGCCGCGCACCTTGGTGCGCACAGACGCTTTGACAGATTCCGGTCTTCTGCAACCCGGCACCCTGTTTGAAACCCATTATCGTTTGCAATTGCCGGCGGATACCAACCTCGACACATTGGAAACCGAGGCCCGCGCACGGTTTACCGAGACCGGCGGTCGCTGGCGGGATGCCCGCAATGGCGCGCCGGGAATTGGCCGGTTTGTCGACCGGCTCAGCAATTTTCTGATCCTTGTCGGCCTGTCCGGTCTTGCGGTCGGCGGCGTCGGCGTGTCGGCAGCGGTGCGCGCCTATCTGGCCACCAAGACATCCGTGATTGCCACCCTGCGGACCCTGGGCGCGACGCGTCGGGTGATTTTCCTCACCTATTTCCTGCAAATCGGCGTCCTCAGCCTGGTCGGGATCACCATTGGCCTCGCTCTGGGGGCCATTGTCCCGCTGGCCCTTGCCCCGCTGCTGCAATCGCAACTGCCGGTGCCTGCGGTGTTTGCCCTGCATGCGCAACCGCTGGCCGAGGCTGCGCTTTATGGTGCGCTGACTGCGTTGATTTTCACCCTTTGGCCACTGGCCCGAACCGAAGACATCCGCCCCGCCACCCTGTTTCGCGATGCGATGGGCGGCGCGCGGCTGTTGCCGCATTGGCCTTATGTGGCGACAACCCTGGTGCTGACAGCCGCCCTTCTGGGCGCGGCGGCCCTGTTTTCCAATTCTCTCTGGCTCACGCTCTGGACCGCAGGCGGGATCATTGCGGCCTTGATCGTGCTGGCACTGACCGCCGTCCTGATCCGATGGATCGCCCGCCGGTCGGGCCGCGCCGTGCGCCACCGTCCTGCCCTGCGCTGGGCCTTGTCGGCGATTTCCGGCAAGACCGAGGGCGCGGCGGCCACCGTGTTGTCGCTGGGTCTGGGGCTCTCGGTGCTGGCCTCTGTTGGCCAGATCGAAGGCAACATGCGCGCCGCCATTCAAACCGACCTGCCCGAGATTGCGCCGTCCTATTTCTTTGTCGACATCCAGAAAGATCAGATGCCGGGGTTTCAGGCCCGCCTGGACGATGACCCTGCGGTCAGCAAGGTCGACAGCGCCCCGATGCTGCGCGGGATCATCACCCAGATCAACGGACAGCCGGCCCGTGATGTGGCCGGGGACCACTGGGTCATTCGCGGCGATCGTGGCATCACCTATTCCGCCGAAATTCCGGCGGACACGACACTCACATCCGGGGACTGGTGGCCGTCAGATTATTCCGGCCCGCCTCTGGTCAGCTTTGCCGCCGAGGAGGCCGAAGAAATCGGCCTGAAGCTGGGGGATGAATTGACCGTCAACATCCTTGGCCGCGACATCACCGCCACCATCGCATCCTTTCGCGAGGTCGATTTTTCCACCGCCGGGATCGGGTTCGTGATGTCGATGAACGCCGCCGCCCTCTCGGCTGCCCCGCATAGTTTCATCGCCACCGTCTATGCCGAAGAAACCGCCGAGGCGGCAATCCTGCGCGATCTTGCAACCGCCTATCCCAATATCACCGCCATTCGCGTGCGCGACGCGGTGGATCAGGTGGCCGGCATACTGACCGGCATCGCCTCGGCCACGGCCTGGGGCGCGGCGGCCACCCTCCTGACCGGGTTCCTGGTGCTGATCGGCGCCGCCGCCGCCGGAATACAGGCGCGCACCTACGAGGCGGCGGTGTTGAAAACCCTTGGCGCCGCCCGCGCCCGGATATTGCAGAGCTTCGCCCTGCGCGCGATCCTTTTGGGAATGGCGGCCGGATTGGTGGCGCTGGGGGCCGGAATTGCCGGGGGCTGGGCCGTCATGACCTACCTGATGGAGGTCAGCTATTCCGTACAATGGGCCTCCGCGCTTTTGATCGTGTTCGGCGGTGTCATGGCGACGCTTCTGGCCGGTTTGGCCTTCGCCTGGCAGCCGCTGGCCGCGCGCCCGGCACAGGTGCTCAGAGCCAGAGAATGAGGCGCGTAATGCCTGCCCCCCCCATCAAGGGCGAGATCAACCAACAATCCTGCCCTTGATCCCCTGCCGCCGCACTGGCACACCCGGCACAACAGTTTTGAAACCCTTGGAATCGGAGCCCCCATGTCAGACAACCTGCCCATGGCCGTGCATGCACCGCTAACCCGCGCCCAGAAAACCGCCCTGCTGAACCTGGTGCGCCGTGCCGCACGGGCCGAAATCCTGCCACGGTTCCGCGCCCTGGACCCTTCCGAGATTTCCGAAAAGACCAGCAAGCTGGATCTGGTCACCGCCGCCGATGAGGCCGCCGAAGCCATGATCACCCGTGGCCTGCAAATGGCATTCCCCTCTGCGGTCATTGTCGGCGAAGAAGCCGCCTCGAAGAAGCCCGAGATTCTGGATGCCCTGGACGACGCGCCGCTTGGCTTCCTGATCGACCCTGTTGATGGCACGTGGAACTTCGCCCATGGCCTGTCGGTTTTTGGCACAATGGTTGCGGCCACCCGTTTCGGCAAACCCGTCTATGGCATGATCTATGACCCGCTGAACGACGATGTGGTCGTCGCCGACGAAGACAGCCTAACAACCTGGACCGGGCCGCGCGGACGCCGCCGCACCCTGACCACCGCCGCGCCCAAGCCATTGGACGAAATGGTGGGCTATATCCATCTGAAGCTGATGCCCGAAGCGGTTCAGCCGCAGGTGGCCGCCGTTTACCCCCGCATTGGCCGCCCCGACGCGCTGCGCTGTTCGGCCCATGAATACCGCCTGCTCGCCGAGGGGCATTGCGACTTTGTCCTGTCGTGCAAGATGACCCCCTGGGATCATGCTGCCGGGGTATTGCTCTGCCAGAAGGCCGGCGGCCATGTCGCATTTTTGGATGGCCGCGAATTTTCGGTGTCCGAGCGTGAAGGCTATCTGCTCTGCGCCAGCAGCGAAGAAGCCTGGAACACCGTGGCCGCGGCACTGGATTTTCTGGTAGAGCCGAAACCCGATACCGCGGAAGCCAGCGACGAAGAAACCCCCGCCGCCAGCTGAGCCGCACCACGGTCCCGGACTTGATCCGGGACCTCATATGTCAGTTACCGTGGAGGTCCCGGATCAAGTCCGGGACCACGCCGAAAGCACCGCCGACGTCACTCCGCCGCGTCGGCATATTCCTCCATCGGGGGACAGGTGCAGACCAGATGGCGGTCCCCATAGACATTGTCCACGCGGTTGACCGGCGGCCAGTATTTGTCCACCCGGAACGCGCCCGGCGGAAAACAGCCCTGTTCGCGGCTATAGGGCCGGTCCCAATCGCGCACCAGATCTTCCATCGTATGCGGCGCGTTTTTCAGCGGGTTGTTCGCCCGGTCCATCCGCCCCGCCTCGATTTCACGGATCTCTTCGCGGATCGCCAGCATGGCATCGCAGAACCGGTCCAACTCGGCCTTGGTCTCGCTTTCTGTTGGCTCGACCATCAAGGTGCCGGCCACCGGCCAGGACATTGTCGGCGCGTGGAACCCGCAATCCGCCAGACGTTTGGCAATATCGTCGACGCTGACATCCGCGCTTTCGGCAAAGGGACGTGTGTCGATGATACATTCATGTGCCACCCGCCCATTGCGCCCCCGGTAAAGGATGTCAAACGACCCCTCCAACCGCTTTGCGATGTAATTTGCATTCAGGATCGCGACCCGTGTCGCCTGCGTCAGCCCCTCGCCGCCCATCATCAGGATATAGGCCCATGAAATCGGCAAGATCGAAGGCGAACCAAAAGGCGCAGCGCTGACCGGCCCTTCGGCACCCGACACTTCGGGATGGCCCGGCAGATGCGGCACCAGATGCGATTTCACCCCGATCGGCCCCATGCCGGGACCACCGCCGCCATGCGGAATACAGAACGTCTTGTGCAGGTTCAGGTGGCTGACGTCGCCGCCCAGATCACCCGGACGGCTGAGACCGACCATCGCATTGAGGTTGGCCCCGTCGATATAGACCTGTCCGCCAAAGTCATGCACAATGCTGCACACGTCACGCACGGTTTCTTCGAACACCCCATGGGTCGACGGATAGGTGATCATGCAGGCCGCCAGATTGTCGGCGTGCTGTGTCGCCTTGGCGCGGAAATCATCCAAGTCGATATCGCCATTGGCCGCCGATTTCACCACCACGACCTTCCAGCCCACCATCTGGGCCGAGGCCGGGTTGGTGCCATGTGCCGACATCGGGATCAGACAGACGTTGCGATGCCCCTGCCCCTGTGCCGCGTGATAGGCCGCGATTGTCAACAGACCGGCGTATTCCCCCTGCGCGCCGGAATTCGGCTGCATCGAAAAATCATCGTATCCGGTGATCTGGCACAGCTTGGACGATAGATCGTCGATCAGATGTTTGTACCCCAGCGCCTGATTTTCCGGGGCAAAGGGGTGCAATTCGGAAAATTCCGGCCAGCTGATCGGCATCATTTCCGCGGCCGAGTTCAACTTCATCGTGCAGGACCCCAGCGGGATCATCGCCCGATCCAACGCCAGATCACGGTCCGCCAACCGGCGCATATAGCGCATCATTTCGGTCTCGGCCCGGTTCATGTGGAAAATCGGATGGCCCAGATAGCCGGACGTGCGCAGCATCGCCTCTGGCATCTTGTAAACGGGTTCGAAATCATCGTCTTTCTGTTCGATGCCAAAGGCCCGCCAAACCGCCTCGATGGTCGAGGGGCGTGTACATTCGTCAAGTGTGATCCCGACACGGGTCTCACCGACACGGCGCAGGTTCACGCCTTCGTCGCGCGCCGATTTCAGCACCGCGGATTGCAAGGTGCGCACATCGACGGTGATCGTGTCAAAGTAGTTCTTTGGATCAACGGTAAAGCCCGCCGCCTCCAATCCGCGTGCCAGCCGAACCGTTTTGCGATGGATACGCTGGGCAATCGCGCGAAGCCCCTCAGGCCCATGAAACACCGCATACATCCCGGCCATGACCGCCAGCAGCGCCTGTGCCGTACAGACGTTTGATGTCGCTTTTTCGCGGCGAATATGCTGTTCGCGGGTTTGCAACGACAGCCGATAGGCCCGGTTGCCGTGGCTGTCCACCGACACGCCGACAATCCGGCCCGGCATCGCGCGTTTATAGGCGTCGCGACAG
The DNA here is from genome assembly GCF_030548265.1 of Marinovum sp. 2_MG-2023. NCBI lineage: Bacteria > Pseudomonadati > Pseudomonadota > Alphaproteobacteria > Rhodobacterales > Roseobacteraceae > Marinovum > Marinovum sp. 2_MG-2023. The sequence continues at coordinate 128,615 of NZ_JAUOSD010000009.1, forward strand.
GCCATATAGGCCGCATGCGGCCCGCCGTATCCCATGGGCACGCCAAAACGCTGAGTCGACCCGACGGCAATATCCGCACCCATCGCCCCCGGTTCCTTCAACAGGGTCAGCGAAAGCGGATCGGCGGCCACGATCCCAACCGCCTTGGCCCCATGCAGGGCCTCCATTTCGGCGCTGAAATCACGCAGATGGCCATAGGTGCCCGGATACTGGAAGATCGCGCCAAAAACCGCCTCCGGGTCAAGGTTTTCCGGCTTGTCCACAATCACCTCGATCCCCAGCGGCGCGGCGCGGGTCTGCATCACGGCGATGTTCTGGGGGTGGCAGTCACGGTCGATGAAAAATGCCTTGGCCTTTGATTTGGCCACTCGCTGCGCCATGGTCATCGCCTCGGCACAGGCGGTCGCCTCGTCCAGCAGGGACGCATTGGCAATCTCCAGCCCGGTCAGGTCGCTGACCATGGTCTGAAAGTTCAACAGCGCCTCAAGCCGACCTTGGGAAATCTCGGGCTGATAAGGGGTATAGGCCGTATACCATGCCGGATTTTCCAGAATGTTGCGCTGGATCGCCGGCGGTGTGACCGTGCCATGATAGCCCTGACCGATCAGCGAGGTCAGAACCTTGTTCTTGCTGGCGACTTCGCGCATGTGATGCAGCAACTCGCGCTCTGACTTCGGCTTGCCGAAATCCAGTGGCGCATCCTGACGGATCGCCTTTGGCACGGTTTCGTCGATCAGCGCGCCAAGGTCAGAAACCCCAAGAACCGCAAACATATCGGCCATTTCTGCCGGTGACGGGCCGATATGACGCCGGTTGGCAAAATCATAGGGCAGATAGTCTGTTGGTGTGAATGTCATGGCAAAGCCCCTGCTTCATTTCGGATCGGCATATCTCTCGGTCAGCCCCAAGGAACGCCTTTGTTGTAGTCGATTTCGAGCCGCCCAAACCGGATAACGCCGACAGTACCGTCGCGCGCCCATGTCCTGCGCAATGTGCCCGGCATCATTTGACGCCCTCCGGGTCGCCTTCGATGGGCCCGAAAACCCGTCCGGTCAACACGAAACAGATGATGCAAGACCGCAAGCGCGCGCCCCCTGCCGCTCATCTGCTTCGTGTTCCGCGATTTTACACGGCGACCCAGATTATTACCCGATGAAGTCCTTGTATTCCGCTTCATCCATGTAATCGTCCATCTGGCTCAGGTCGGCGGCCTTGATCTTGAAGAACCAGGCCTCGCCCTCGGGATCGTCGTTCACCTTGCCCGGCTCTGCCACGATCGCCTCGTTGACCTCGACAATCTCGCCGTCAATCGGGGCCAGAATATCGCTGGCGGCCTTGACCGATTCAATCACCACGATTTCATCGTCTTTGGTGACTTCGGTGTCCACCTCGGGCAATTCCACAAACACCACATCGCCCAATTGTTCGGCGGCATGGGCCGTAATACCGATGGTCACAACGTCGCCATCGACATCAAGCCATTCATGTTCTTCGGTAAATTTCATCTTTGTCTCCTGTCGAACTATCTTTTGAAGCCTTGTTTCACAAAGGGCAGCTTGGCCACCCGCACCGGAAGCCGTTTGCCGCGCACCTCGCCATATAGCAACGTGCCCTCAGCCGCCAAGGCTGTCGAGACATAGCCCATTGCGACCGGGCCACCGACCGTCGGGCCAAAGCTGCCAGAGGTGATTTTGCCGATTGCCGCGCTGCCTTCTGCATCGGCAAACAATTCCGTTCCATCCCGCATCGGCGCGCGCCCCTCGGGCAGAAGCCCGACCCGTTTCTGCGCACAGCCCTCTGCCAGATCGCTGAAAATTTCCGCAGCGCCGGGAAAGCCGCCTTCGCGGTCACCACCGGCGCGGCGCACCTTTTGCATCGCCCAGGTCAAACCAGCCGCAACCGGTGTGGTTTCGGCGTCGATGTCGTGACCATAAAGACAAAGCCCACCCTCAAGCCGCAGGCTGTCGCGGGCACCAAGACCGATGGGTTCCACATCCTCATGCGCAAGCAAGGCCCGCGCCAGATCCAGGGCCGCCGATGCAGGCACCGAAATCTCAAACCCATCTTCGCCGGTATAGCCCGACCGCGATACCCAGCATTCAGCCCCCGCAATCGGCAGGGTTTCAACATCCATGAATTTCATCTCGGCAATGGCCGGATAATGCTCTGCCAGAACAGCCTCGGCCGCCGGCCCCTGCAACGCAATAAGCGCGCGGTTGGTGATTTCCTTGACCGTCACCTCAGGCTCAAGCGCCGCGCGCATGGCCGCAATATCCGCCACCTTGCAGGCCGCATTGACCACCACGAACAGATGATCGCCACGGTTGGCAATCATCAGATCATCTTCGATCCCGCCATGTTCATTGGTGAAAAACCCATAGCGTTGCCGCCCCTCGCCCAGCCCCAGCACATCGACCGGCACCATGCGTTCCAGCGCGATCTTGGCGACATCGGGGTCACGGGCCCGCAGCACAACCTGCCCCATGTGGCTGACATCAAACAGCCCGGCCTTGGCACGGGTATGAAGATGTTCCTTCATTACCCCCAGCGGATATTGCACCGGCATGTCATATCCGGCGAACGGCACCATACGTGCGCCCAGTTCCACATGAAGATCATACAATGGCGTTTTCTTCAGCGCGGTCTTGTCGGTTTGGTCGTCTGACACTCACATTCTCCCGTTTCGGGCCGGAGTGCCCATTTTTGGGCGGAGTCCCGGCATCCCCTGTTCCCCGACCCCAAAAGGTCAGTTCGGCGATGCCCCATCTGTCCTTTTGCCTGAGATCGCTATCCCTTCGGCGGCCCGGTCATACGCCGGACACTCTCCAGATTTTGGTCGACATCAGAGGTCCGTTGGCCTGAGAGTTTCCGGGGCGGTTGCTCCTTCGGCACCGGCGAAACCGGTTCTCCCACTGAGTCGCGAGGAATGTATGACAAGGCCAACAGGCAGGGCAACGGCAAAATCAACGCGCAACGCCCCAGACGGCATTTTGACATGCCCCGGACGGCACAAGATTGCCCGTGGTGCACAATCTTTGCGCCATCAGGGGTTTGACTTCCCCGGACGAGCCGTCACATTTGCCCCCATGATGGATCCCTATTTCTTTGGCTATGGTTCGCTGGTGAACAGCGCGACACATGATTTCACCGACATTCACGCCGCGCGTGCCCGTGGCTGGCGGCGGGCATGGCGACAGACAGACCTGCGGCCTGTGTCCTTCCTTACGGTTGTGCCAGATGCGCAATCCACCATCGACGGGGTGATTGCCGCAGTGCCCGGTGCCGATTGGGCGGCGCTTGATCTGCGCGAAGGCGCCTATGACCGGGTGCCCGCCAGCGATCAGGTGGAGCACAGCCTTGATCCTGCGCTGGATATTGCGATCTATGCGATTCCGGCGAACCGGCACGCGCCGCCCACCACGGCGCATCCGATTTTGATGTCCTATCTGGACTGTGTGTTCCAAGGTTATTTGCACCGCTATGGCTGGGAAGGGGTGACCGGCTTCATTGCCACGACGGATGGCTGGCACGCGCCAATTCTGGATGACCGCGACGCCCCGCGGTATCCCCGCCACCAACCGATCGACGCCGAAGACCGCAGCCGCTTCAACGATCTGCTGACAGATGTCGGCGCGCGTATCCTGATGAGTCTGGCTTGATCTCCTGGGTCCTCGTTCTGGCACGGCGGATCTGGACCCGGCTTTGGGTCCGGGTGGTCCTGCTGTCGCTCTGTTCCCTGCTGTCGCTGGCATTTGCACCGCTGCTGACGCCACTCATCCCGGAAGGGATCAAATATCAACTCGGCCGTGATGCGATCCTGCCGGTGCTGACAATCCTGGCCTCCGGCATGTTGGCCGTCACCACCTTTTCGCTGAATGTCATGGTGTCGGCCTATCGCGCCGCGTCTTCGATGGCGACGCCAAGGGCCTATCGGCTGTTGCTGGAAGACACGACAACCCAAAGCGTGCTGGCGACCTTTGTTGGCGGATTTGTCTATTCGCTGAGCGCGGTGATCCTGTTTCATGCCCAGGTTTATTCCGACGACGCGGCGGTTGTGGTGTTTGGCTTCACCATCGTGGTTGTGGTCCTGATCGTGCTGGCGATCCTGCGTTGGATCGACCATCTGTCCCATCTGGGCAGCATGGATCACACCCTACAAATCATCGAGGCGCAAGCGCGGGAAACCCTGCGCAATCGGGCGCGCCGCCCCTGTCTTGGCGCGCGGGCCGCCACCGATGACGACATTCTCCCCGTGAGTGCGCGGGCGTTTGTGGCGCGAAAATCCGGCTACATCCGCTTTATCGACATGGCAAAGCTGAACCAGCTGGCCCAGGAGGCGGCCAGCGATATTCACATCGGCTGCGCGCCCGGTGATTTTGTCCTGCGCGACACCCCGCTGGGGATGGCCAACATGGGCGATGACCGCGTGCTGAAAACGGCGGCCCGCTGTTTCGAAATCGGCGATGTGCGCAGCTTTGATCAGGATCCGGCGCTTGGTCTGGTCATTCTGGCCGAAACCGCCCAGCGCGCGCTGTCGCCCGGTGTGAACGATCCGGGCACCGCGGTCGAGGTCATTGGTCGGTTGCAACGCCTGCTGTGGGAAGAATTGCCAGTGCCGCCAAACGCGGAAAAGGACCACAAGGCAACCTTCCCCCGTGTCTCCATCGCGCCGGTGGCGGTCACGACCCTTTTGTCCGCCGCCTTTGCCGCGATTGCCCGCGATGGCGCCAAAGATCCAGATGTCATGGCACGGCTGCACGGGGCGCTGGCCGCGCTGGCCGACCATCCCAATACCCAGATGGCCGCAGCGGCGCAGGACATGCAAAAGACACTGAACCAGAGCTAGGGGACAGCAAGCCGCCGGCCCCTAAAGGTGGTGTAAAGCGGTCAGCCCCGCGCCTTGACCACTTGCAGCAATGGCATCACATCCGACATGTCGGGCCCACGTTCCATGCCGGTCAGCGCCTTGCGCAACGGCATGAACAACCCACGGCCCTTGCGCCCGGTGGCGGATTTGACCGCCGCGGTCCAGCTGCCCCAGGTATCGCCATCAAACGGACCTTCGGGCAACAATGCCAGCGCCTCGGCCACGAAATCCGCATCCTCGGCGTCAATCACCGGCTCCGCCCCGTCGCGGAACATCGCCCACCATCCGGCCAGGTCACCCTTGGTCGAAATGTTTTCCCGCGTCACGGTCCAGAACCGTTCCGCCAGATCCGCAGGCACGCCCAGCGCCGCAATATCATCTGCCACTTGCGACACGGTCAACGTCTGCAAATAGCGCCCGGTCAGCGGATACAGATCCTGTTCATCGAACTTGGTCGGCGCAGAGCCGAATTTCGACAGATCAAAACCTTCGATCAATTCCGCCATTTCGGTGCGCAGTTCGACCGGCTCCGACGACCCCAGCCGCGCCATCAGGCTCAGCACCGCCATGGGTTCAACCCCATTGGCGCGCAGATCGCGCAAGGACAGCGTGCCAAGACGTTTCGACAAAGCCTCGCCCTGCGGTCCGGTCAACAACGAGTGATGTGCAAACTCTGGCGGCGTGCCGCCCAGCGCGCGAATGATCTGGATCTGGGTTGCGGTGTTGGTCACATGGTCCGACCCGCGCACCACATGGCTCACGCCCATCTCCATATCGTCAACAACCGACGCCAGCGTATAAAGCAACTGGCCATCCTGGCGGATCAACACCGGGTCCGACACGCTGGCGGCATCAATCGAAATATCGCCCAGGATACCGTCCGCCCATTCGATCCGTTCCTGATCGAGCTTGAAGCGCCACACGCCCTGCCCCCGCTCGGCGCGGAGCGCGGCAATTTCATCTTCGGACAGGTTCAATGCCGTACGATCATAGACCGGCGGCTTGCCCATATTCAGTTGCTTCTTGCGCTTCAGATCCAGCTCGGTCGGGGTTTCGAACGCCTCATAGAACCGGCCAATCTCGCGTAGCTTGTCAGCGGCGGCATTGTATTGCTCCAACCGATCCGATTGACGTTCGACCCGGTCCCAATGCAGGCCCAACCATTCCAGATCCTGTTTGATTGCATCGACATATTCTTCTTTCGACCGCTCCGGGTCGGTGTCGTCAATCCGCAGGATGAACGAGCCGCCAGATTTGCGCGCGATCAGGAAATTGAACAGCGCGGTGCGAAGGTTGCCGATATGGATGTAACCGGTGGGCGATGGGGCGAAACGGGTGGTGGTCATGGGGGGTCTCCTGTTGCCGCAGGCTTTCCCATGAACCACGCGCTTTGTCCAGTACCGCGCCCCGATGCGGCCCGCGATGCATCCCTGATATGGCTCCGGCGCGACGCGGATAAGACTCTGGCGCGGCCCCGGGCCTGACCCGGGGCCTCATGCCGCGCCACCGGGCCCGTCAGGTCGCCGTGACCGGCCAGTGTTGTGCCAGATCTTCAAGCCCGGCGCGGATCAGCTCTGCCAAGACATCGAGATCAATATCCGCCAGCTTGTTCACATAAAGACAGGATTTTCCGATCTTGTGTTTGCCCAGGCGCGCCAGAATACCGCCGAAATCGGTATATCCCGGCATGATATAGATCGAGAACCGCGCCGCGCGTGGCGAAAATCCGGTGGCCAGCGTGTCGCCTTCGCGCCCGGATGCATAGCGATAGTGATACTGGCCGTAGCCAATAATCGACGGCCCCCACATACGCGGCTGGAACCCGGTCACCGCGCGAAACAGCTGATCCAGCTGCGCCGCTTCGATGGCTTTGCGCTCCGGCTGCACGCTGGCCAGAAAATCCCCGACTGCAACCTCGGTGATCTGCGTCTTGTTTTCACGTTTACCCATGCCCGCCCTCCAAGCCGTGTTGCCCGTTGTTCACACAGTATCGCAACACGCGGCGCGCCCGCAGTGTCACGAAGGCGTGAGCCCACAAGACGCAGGAACATGTCAGTATTAGATCAGACCATGATCATAAAAAGACAACTGGGAGAAACCACATGTCTGACTTACTTTCGCGCCGCCAGATGCTTGCTGCAGGTGTTGCCACCGGGGTTGCTGCGCCCTTTCTCGGGCTGGCAACAACGCCCGCACGCGCCAGCGCCCCGCAACAGGGCATTGCAGCGGTCGATTTTCGCCGCGTGAAACTCGGCGAATTCGAGGTCACGACGCTTCTGGCCGGCACGCGCAGCGTCCCCGATCCGCAAACCATCTTTGGCATGAACGCCAGCGCCGAAGATTTCGCCGCCGCATCCGAAAAGGCCCATATTCCGATCGACGCCGCGCAATTCTTTTTCACGCCGACGCTGGTCAACACCGGCACCGAGCTTGTGCTGTTCGACACCGGTTTGAATGCCGCAGGGATCACAGCCGCATTGGCGGCGGCGGGTCACACCCCGGATCAGATTGACGTTGTTGTCCTGACCCATATGCACGGCGACCACATCGGCGGGCTAAGTGATGATGGCGGGGCGGCGACCTTTGCCAATGCCCGCTACGTGACCGGCGTGACAGAGTTCGATCATTGGGCCGGTGCCGGCAATGACGGGTTTGAGGCCAAGATGCGTCCGCTGGCCGAACAAACCGACATGCTCAGCGGTGGCGGGACTGTGACCTCGGGTATTGAAGCAATCGAGGCTTTCGGCCACACGCCGGGCCATATGGCCTATCGGATCGAAAGCGCGGGCAAGAACCTGATCGTCGCGGCCGATTTTGCCAACCACTATGTCTGGTCGCTTGCCTACCCCGATTGGGAAGTGCGGTTTGACATGGACAAATCCGCCGCCGCGGCCACCCGCAAATCGCTGCTGTCGATGATGGCCGCCGACAAGCTGCCCTTTATCGGCTATCACATGCCCTTCCCGGCGATTGGCTATGTGGATCAGGGCGATAGCGGATATAGCTATACGCCGATGTCATATCAACTCATGCTGTGACCCACTGCGCCCGCCGTTTTGGCGGGCGCGCCTTACCCAAGCGGCAGAAAACGTGATCGACCCCATCGCAGCCCCCTCAGCCAATGATTTTGCCCGCATTGCGGCGGCGGCATTGGACGCATTGCCAATGGAATTTTCCGGCCCCGCCGCGGCGGTTGTCCTGCAAATCGCCGATTGGCCGGCACCAGAAATGCTCGCCGCCCTGAACATCGAGACCCGCGAAGAGCTGACCGGGTTGTACGAGGGCATTCCACTGACGGAAAAATCCAGCTTTGATCAACCCATGGGCCCGGATGTCATCTGGCTTTTCCGCGAACCGATCCTGTCGGAATGGCGGGCACGCGGCGATATTGCGCTGGCCGATCTGATCACACATGTGTTGGTTCACGAACTTGCGCATCATTTTGGCTGGTCGGATGATGACATTGCCTTAGTTGACCGATGGTGGGAATGACCCCTCGCGACTGAAAGGCCCTGAAATGCTGCGTTTGTTAATGGTATTGGGCCTTGTCAGCCTGGGCCTGACGGCCCTTCCCCGGCTCGCCATCGCGGAGACACGCATATTGGTTCTGGGGGATTCGATCCTGACGTGGAACCGGACCGGCGGCAACGCCATCCCACAGCTTCTGGACCGGCAGCCGGGGTTTTCCGCCACCAGCCGCGCCAGTCCGGGGGCGGTGTTTTCCGACACACCGGGCCTGCGCCGTTTGATCCAGCGCGACATTCCTGCGCAACTGCCCGCAGGCACCTGGGATGTGATTGTGGTCAATGGCGGTGGCAATGATCTTGCCCGCAAATGTGGCTGTGCGCCCTGTGACGCCACGCTGGACACATTGGTCGCTGCCGATGGAAAGACCGGCGAGATCCCGGCATTTCTGGACCTATTGTACCATCGCGGTCGGCATGTGATCTGGCTGGATTATTTCCCGGTGTCCGTGCGCGGCGGCCCTTTCGCGCCGTGCATTGATGCGCTTGCCACGCTTGAAACCCGCATGGAACTTGCCGCGGGCCGCAGATCCTGGGTCAGCTTTGTCGATGCGGGCGATGTTTATGACCGCCGTGACATGTCGCTTTATGCGCGCGATCTCATACATCCGACGCCCAAGGGCAGCGCGCGCATCGCCGCGCACCTTCTGCGGGAAATCCTGACCCGAACGCCCTGATCCAAACGGCCCACCCGAAGCGGGGTCAAGACAGCTTGATAAGCCGCTCTTCAAGCCCTTGCGGGCATTCTTCGCGCAATGCCCCTTAGCCCGGATCGCGCCAACGGTTCACAATCGGATAACGCCGATCCAGCCAGAAGGCGCGCTTTGTCAGGCGCGTGCCGGGTGCGGATTGGAACCGTTTGTATTCACTGATGTAGAGCAGGTGCTCCACCTTTTTCGCCGTCGCGCGGTCAAAGCCGGCCGCGATGCAATCCTCGATCGACCCATCCAGATCGACCAGAATATTCAGGATCGCATCCAGTTCCGGGTAATCCGGCAGGGAATCGCTGTCTTTCTGGTCATCGCGCAATTCCGCCGAGGGCGGCTTGTCGATGATGGTCACCGGAATGACCTCGCCCTCTGGTCCCATCATCCAATCGCGGTGGTTGGCATTGCGCCAGCGGCATTGTTCGAACACGCGGGTTTTGTAGAGATCCTTGATCGGATTATAGCCACCCGACATATCGCCATAGATCGTGGCATAGCCTACCGAAACTTCGGATTTGTTGCCGGTGGTCAGCAGCATCTCGCCGAACTTGTTCGACATCGCCATCAACAGCAGCCCGCGCAGCCGGGATTGAATGTTTTCTTCGGTCAGCCCCGGTTCGGTGCCCTCAAACAACGGGGCCAGCGTGTTGGTGATCGCGGCACGCCCCTCGGCAATCGGCACGAAATCATAGTGGCATCCCAGCCGCTCGGCGCAATCCTTGGCATCATCCAATGACCCCTGCGAGGTATATTCCGACGGCAGCATCACACAGCGCACGTTCTCTGGCCCCAGCGCATCGGCGGCAATCGTCGCCACAAGTGCGGAATCAATCCCGCCCGACATGCCCAGCAACACTTTCTTGAACCCGGTTTTGCGCATGTAATCGCGCAAAGCCAGCACCATGCAATGGTAATCCTGCTCCCATTCATCGGGATGATGCACCACCTTGCCCGGCACGATGCGCCAGCCCTCTGCCCCGCGCTCCAGATCCACATGGGCAATCTCTTCGGCAAACACAGGCATTTGAAACGCGATTTCGCCATGCGGATTGATGCCAAATGTCCCGCCATCAAATACCTGATCGTCCTGCCCACCGACAAAGTTCAGATAGATCAGCGGCAACCCGGTCTCGACCACACGGCTGACCATATGGGTCAGACGCACATCGAACTTGCCCCGGTAATAGGGCGATCCATTGGGCACCAACAGGAACTCTGCCCCGGTCTCTGCCAATGTTTCAGCCACATCCTCGTGCCAGGCATCTTCGCAGATCGGGCTGCCGATCCGGGTGTTGCCGACGGAAAACGGCCCGCCCATCGGCCCGGCGTCAAAGATCCGAACCTCGTCAAACACCGTTTCATTTGGCAGGTGATGCTTCAACTGTGCCGAGGCGATCTTGCCGCCCTTGCAAATCAAGTAGGCATTGAAAAGCTCCGCCCCCTCAACCCAGGGCGCGCCGATCGCCAGCGCCGGGCCATCCGCACATTCCGCCGCCAGGGCCCGTACGGCATCAATCGCAGCGGTGTGGAACGCCGGTTTCATCACCAGATCCTGGGCATTATAGCCGGTGATGAACATCTCTGGCAGCGCCACAAGGTCGGCACCTGCCGCCTTGCCCTGTGCCCAGGCATCGCGCGCCAATGCGGCATTTCCGGTGATGTCGCCCACGGTCGGGTTCAGCTGTGCCAATGTGATGCGGAATGTCTCGGCCATGGTGGCAATGCCCTCTTGCGTCTTTGCCCCTCCCTTACCAGATCAGACACCGGGGAACAGGGGGGAACAGGCCAACATCCCCCCCGGATTGTGATGCATCCCGGCAAATCAACGCCAATCAGATGACGAATTCCGTCAGAACAAGCACCTGTGATCAAAAGGCATTGTCTGTGACCGCGCCCTCCTTTACCTTTTGGCAAAACCATTCCGGGGGCACGTCGGCCAAATGAAGCACAACTTTCGCATCGCAGGCGCGACTTTGGCCACAACACTGGCACTGACACTTGGCTGTCCGGCCTTGGCCCAGGACGGCGAGATCCTGACCAAGCAATACGACGATGGCGGCGTCTATCAGGGCGCGTTCCAGGACGGGTTGCAACATGGCGACGGCAGCTACCGGCTCCCCAATGGCTATGAATATTCCGGTCAATGGGACAAGGGCGAGATCAAGGGCATCGGCGTTGCGCGTTTTCCCAATGGATCGGTCTATGAAGGCGAATTTGCCAAGGGCAAGCCACATGGCATCGGCAAGATCACCTTTACCGACGGCGGCACCTATGAGGGCACCTGGGACGACGGGGAAATCACCGGCCAGGGCGTGGCGATCTATGCCAATGGCGTGCGCTACGAAGGCGCGTTCCGCAATGCGATGCACCATGGGCGCGGCGCAATGACCAGCCCCGGCGGCTATGTCTATGATGGCGATTGGGTCAATGGCGTCAAAGATGGCCATGCCACAATCACCTATCCGGATGGATCGGTCTATGACGGGCGCGTCGCCGAAGGCACGCGGGATGGCCAGGGCAAACTGGTGATGACCGATGGCCTGATCTACGAAGGCCTGTGGCGCAATGGCCAGATATCCGGCACCGGCAAGCTGATGCAGCCCAATGGCGACGTCTACGAAGGCGAATTGGTCGAAGGCCGTCGCGAGGGCCAGGGCCTTGTGACCTATGCCAATGGCGACATCTACGAAGGCACGTTCCGCAACGACCAACGCAATGGCAAAGGTGTGTTCACCGGCGACGATGGTTATCGCTACGAAGGTGACTGGGAAAACGGCAAGATCCAGGGCGTCGGCACGGTGACCTACCCCGATGGATCCATCTATGTCGGCGAATTCCGCGATGACCTGGCCCATGGCATCGGCAATATCACCTACCCCGACGGCTCGACCTACGAAGGCAATTGGGTCGATGGCGTGATCGACGGCGAAGGCCGCGCGACCTATCCCAATGGGTTGGTCTACGAAGGCGGCTTTACCAATGCCCGAAACCATGGCTTTGGCGTGATGACCTATGCCGACGGTTATCGCTATGAAGGCGAATGGGAACGCGGGCGCCGCCACGGCAAAGGCACCGCAACCTATGCAGATGGCACGATCTACACCGGCACCTTCCGCGACGGCCAACGCCATGGCGAAGGCGAGATTTCCATGCCGGACGGGTTCAAATACATCGGTGATTGGGCGAATGGCGAAATCAGCGGCCAGGGTGTGGCGACATATGCCAACGGCGATGTCTACGAAGGCACCTTCGTGGCCGGAAAACGCCAGGGCGAAGGCACCATGCGCTATGCTGCCGGCCAAGAGGCCACCGGCGAATGGAAGAATGGCGCATTGATGCAATCCACCGCAGCGCCCGAAGCCGCCGACGACGATGGCGAAACGGAACCCGAAGACGCGCAACCCGCTGAATAACCCCCCAAATATCCGCACCGCCTCCATCAACCGATCGAACCTGTCGACGAGACCGCGCGGGCTTCATCTGACCAAAAATATCCCGGGGGTGAGGCCGCAGGCCGAGGGGGCCGGCCCCCTTCCTCCTTACGACTTTTCCTTCCAACTTATCCCAGCAGCACCCGGTTTGGTCCCAAAGACCGGGCACGCATACTGTCGCCGCGGGGCGGGAAACTTTCCCGGCACAGGCCCAAAAAGGCGCTTTTCATTCGCGGCCATCCCGGTATAGTCGCCGACATGTTGATTTTGGCCCATATTGCGACCCCGATCCGTGCTGCCCGCACGGCGCTGTCGCTTGGCCTGCTGCTTCTCCTAAGTCGCCTCTGAGCGTGCCTTCGGCGCGACCGCTCAGAGGAGGCATGTTCGCGTCTGAACCCCGGAGAACCACTTCAAGAGACTGATACAATGACCCAGACTGACAAAACACCTGCGGATAAAAACCGTGTGTTGATTTTCGACACGACCCTGCGCGATGGCGAACAAAGCCCCGGCGCGACCATGACCCATGATGAAAAGCTCGAAATTGCCGAGCTGCTGGACGACATGGGCGTCGACATTATCGAAGCCGGATTTCCCATCGCATCCGAAGGCGATTTTCGCGCGGTGTCGGAGATCGCCCAGCGATCCCGGAATGCGGTCATTTGTGGCCTTGCCCGCGCGCAAATGCCGGACATTGACCGCTGCTTCGAGGCGGTCAAAAAGGCCGCCCAGCCGCGCATTCACACCTTTATCGGCACCTCGCCGCTGCACCGCGCCATTCCCAACCTCACAATGGATGAAATGGCCGACCGCATTCACGAAACGGTCACCCATGCCCGCAATCTTTGCGACAATGTGCAATGGTCGCCGATGGATGCAACGCGCACAGAATGGGATTACCTCTGCCGGGTGATTGAAATCGCGATCAAGGCCGGGGCCACCACGATCAATATCCCCGACACGGTCGGCTATACCGCGCCCCGCGAATCCTCGGATCTGATCAAACGGTTGATCGAAACCGTACCGGGGGCGGACGATGTGATTTTTGCCACCCATTGCCACAATGACCTTGGCATGGCGACGGCCAATTCCCTGGCCGCGGTCGAGGCCGGTGCGCGGCAAATCGAATGCACGATCAATGGCTTGGGCGAACGGGCCGGCAACACCGCGCTGGAAGAAGTTGTCATGGCGATGAAGGTCCGCAACGACATCATGCCGTTTTCCACCGGCATCGACACCCGCAAGATCATGCATATCTCGCGGCGGGTCGCGACGGTGTCCGGCTTCAACGTTCAGTTCAACAAGGCGATTGTCGGCAAGAACGCCTTTGCCCATGAAAGCGGCATTCACCAGGACGGCATGTTGAAAAATGCCGAAACCTTTGAAATCATGCGGCCCGAGGATGTTGGCCTCTCTGGCACCTCTTTGCCGCTGGGCAAACACTCCGGCCGGGCGGCCTTGCGCGCCAAGCTGAAGGATCTGGGTGTCGAAGTGGGCGACAACCAGTTGAAGGATGTCTTTGTACGCTTCAAGGAATTGGCCGACCGGAAGAAAGAGGTGTTCGACGACGACGTTCTTGCCTTGGTTTCGGCCACCACCGACGGTGATTCCGACCGGCTGGAATTGATCAACCTCAAAGTGGTCTGTGGGACCGGCGGCCCGGCAGAGGCCACGTTGGAAATGGAAATCGACGGCGCCGAAACCTCGGCCACATGTCATGGCGATGGCCCGGTCGACGCCTCGTTCCGGGCGGTGCGCAAATTGCACCCCAACACCGCGAAACTGCAATTGTATCAGGTGCATGCGGTCACCGAAGGCACCGATGCCCAGGCGACGGTCTCTGTGCGTCTGGAAGAGGACGGCATGATTGCCACCGGTCGGTCGGCGGATACCGACACGGTTGTCGCCTCGGTCAAGGCCTATGTCCAGGCGTTGAACCGGCTTCTGGTGCGCCGTGAAAAGGTAGGCCCCGGTGCCGATGCGCGCGAAATCAGTTACAAGGAAATGTAACGGAATGCGCTCTGCATGGCGCATTGCGGGCATGCTCTGAAAATTTCGGCGGGCCGGACATCATGTTCCGGCCCGTGTTCGTTTCCGCATTGGTTTCAGCAGATGAAATCAGCGTATAGGCCGTTCAACGCGCCGCTTGTTGCCGCCGAATGCGCCAGACCTCTGCCCGGGGGGTCCAGCGATAGCGCGCGTCGTCCAGCGTCGCGACCCAGGTCAGGCTGCCGCCCTTGCGCCATGGGTCCAGCACGATGCCGGAATACATGTCATCGCCCCGTTGGCTTATGATCACTGTGCTATGTTCCAGGCGGATATTGTCCCAATTGGCCACCGCGCGGTGCAAGGCCAGCGTTTGAAACCGCTCCTGTTTCAGACGCCGCTCCAGATCGTCCGCCCAATGATAACAAAGCCCACGCGGCTTGATGCCAAGATTGACCTTGCTGTTATGGGTCAACGGCGGATCCTCGATCTCGTAAGCGAGGGCAAGACGATAGGTTTCGGAATAGGCCAGACTGGCGGCAAGATAGGCTTCGGCCGGATTGACGTAGTGCCCAAGCGCCTGGATCACCTGGGTCAACTGCATGACCTCGACCTCTGTTCCGGGGCGCACCTCGCCCGGCACGCCGCCGGAACATCCGGCCAGACCACTTGCGGCCACGCCAGACGCGGCCAGTGTCGTCAGAAACCTGCGGCGGGTCGAATGCGCCATATCAAAGCCTCGTAAAAGAACAGTATCACAAGACTTTTAGCCTTTTCGCCCCTGCTGTCGACCCGTCGCCCGGGATTGGGCACCCTGCCCTGCGCGGTCTGTTGCGCATTGGCCAAATTGCCCAAACGCCGTGCTATCGAATGCGCCGCGACCGCGTGCCTTTTTGATTGGTAATCGTGTTCTGATCAACAATCTGGATCGGAAAGGCGCCATTGATGACTTCGACAAACGGGCCGGTGTCCATGAAATAGGTCGCCTTGCCATCCAGCGTCAGCACAAAGCCGGTTTCGGTCTCGTTCTGGGTGGAATAGGTGCCGGTGACGGTAAAATTCAACGTGCTGGCAAAGCCCTGGGACACCATGTTGAGCGTTCCGAACCCTTCATAGGTTTTGTCGCGCCGGTATTGCACCGTGCCCTGAATACGGGCGGTCTGAACACCGGGGATTTCCAGTGCTTCGGGATCGGATTCCCACGTGCCGCTGAGATAGGCGACCGCGTCAAAACCCGGCGTTTCGGGCGGCGGGGCGGCGGCCAGAATTTCGCGCAGCTCGGGCACATCCCTGGCGCGTTTCCAATCCGCCATGCCTTCGGTCCAGACATAGGTGTCGCCGGTCAAAGCACCGCTTGCAACCTTCTGCGCCAGCTCCTTGGCGTTGAAAGGTCCGGTCGATCCGCCCCCCTCTGCAATGAAATAGGCCAGCACCACCTCTGGCGGCGGCGGCGGTGGTGTCACGTTTTTGGGCGGATCTGTTTTGGGCGGCGGTGGCGGGGTCACAACCTTGACCGGGGTGTCATCACTGGCTGGATTTTCGTTGGCCGGGCTTTCGTTGGCCGGATTTTCACTGGCCGGCGTGTCATTGCCGGTGACGGGTGGTTTCGGCGCGATGGAAATCGGCGGCTTTGGCGTCTCGCCCTCGGCGGGTTTTGCGCCTTCGCCCAGCACATTGAACAATCCCGGGGTGACAAACGCCACCTGCGCCGACGCGGACATGCCAGACAGCGGGGCAACCAGCCCAACCCCGACACCGGTGACAACAATTGCGGCCCAAAGGCCCAAATTTCGAAGACTCATCTCGGGAACTCCTTTGATCAGAATGACCAAAGGGTAACAGAGCCTCGCCAAAGCTCCGAAAAGAATCGCGGTCGGGACCACAATTGTCAGAATCCCGCGCTACTGACGGATTGCCCCGGTCCAACGGGATGCGCCCCGCAATCGGGGACGCAGGTCCGTTCAGAGCATCGAGGGCACGACCTGATCCGGCGGGCGGTGACCATCGGCAAAGGTCTTGATATTCAACAAGACCTTTTCCCCCATTTCGATCCGGCCTTCCAACGTCGCCGAGGCCATATGCGGCAGCAACACGACATTGGCCAAGGCACGCAGATCCGGGTTCACCGCCGCACCATGTTCGTAAACATCCAGCCCTGCCCCGGCGATGTCACCGGCTTTCAACATCCGCGCCATGGCGTTTTCGTCGATCACCTCGCCGCGCGAGGTGTTGACGATCACCGCGTCCGGCTTCATCAGCTTCAGCCGCCGGGCGTTCATCAGATGGAATGTCGACGGGGTATGCGGGCAATTGACCGAAATCACGTCCATGCGCGCGACCATCTGGTCCAGGCTTTCCCAATAGGTGGCGTTCAGCGCCTCCTCGACCTCGGGGCGCAATCGGCGGCGGTTGTGATAATGCACCTGCATGCCAAAGGCCAAGGCGCGGCGTGCCACGGCCTGACCGATGCGGCCCATGCCCAGAATCCCAAGACGGCGGCCACCCACGCGGCCCCCCAACATTGCCGTCGGCGACCAGCCCTGCCAACCACCGGTTTGCATCAGCGCCAGCCCCTCGGGAATGCGCCGGGTCACGGCAAGCAGCAGCGACATGGTCATGTCGGCGGTATCTTCGGACGAGACCCCCGGTGTGTTCGACACCAGAACCCCACGTTGCCGTGCGGTTTCAACATCAACGTGATCGACGCCAGCGCCATAATTGGCAATCAGCTTCAACCGCTCGCCCGCCCCGGAAATCAAACCGGAATCAATCGTGTCCGACAGGGTCGGAACCAGCACATCAGCCTCTTGCATCGCAGCGGCAAGTTCCTGTCGGGTCATTGGCGTGTCGTCATCGCGCAGCGAGACGTCGAACAATTCCTTCATCCGGGTCTCTACCACCTCGGGCAAGCGTCGCGTAACGACAACACTCAGACGTTTTGATGGCATATGCTCCCGGCTCCTTCTTTTCATTCGGGTCAAACTGCTGGCACACTGCCGCAGAGCACGCGGAGGCACAAGAACCCCGCGGCGAATAAACCATTGGCAGGCAGAGCAAGGGTAAGACATGGTGTCGCGGATCGGGCGAAAAGGCGCATTAGGTGCCATTTTTTTGAGTCTCTGGATGGGAATCGCATCCGCCGCAGAAGAGCGTGGACCCGTCACCAACCTTCCCCTGCCGAGATTCGTGTCGCTGAAGGCCAACGAGGGCAATGTGCGGCGCGGCCCCTCGCTCAGCCATCGGATTGATTGGGTGTTCAAACGCCGCGACATGCCGCTTGAGGTGACCGCCGAATATGGCCACTGGCGCCGGGTGCGCGACCGCGAAGGCGCTGGCGGTTGGGTGCATTATGCGCTGCTGTCGGGGTCACGCACGGTTATCGTCGAAAACGATTATCTGGAATTGCATTCACGTGCCGATGCCGGTGCGCCGGTGGCTGCGCGATTGGAACGCGGCGTGATCGCCCGTCTTGGCGATTGCAACCTCGAATGGTGCAGGCTGACCTCTGGTGGCTACAAGGGCTGGGCGCAAAAGACCGCGCTTTGGGGCGTGTCGCCGGATGAGATCCGCGAATAGATCCACGGTGAACGGCGCCGGCTGATCCAGCTGTATGCCGTAAGTCCCACGGGGGTTTCACGGCGGATGCACAGCGGTTTCAATGCGGCTTTGCCCGTCGGCTTTTGGAACCCCGGTCTAGCGCGTCAGGCTTTCGCGGGCGAGGGCCGCCACCAGATCGGTGCGTGTCACAATGCCGATGATGCGCCCATGATCCAGCACGGGCACCGCATCACAATCACTTGCCGCCATCATCGGCACCACCGCCGCAATTGGCGCATGTTGCGTCACTCTGGGACCGGCCACCCCCATGATGTCACGTGCACGCGCTGGGCGGTCACGATCATTGTCCAACAGCCGCGCCATGGCCGCCGCAAAACCGCGTTCCAGCCGCAGCGCGTCATCCCGTGCGCGGTCAATCAGGTGGCTTTGAAAGATCACCCCCAGAAACCGGTTTTCCGTCTCGACCACCGGCAAAACCGTGAAACGGTGCTGGCGGAACAGATCGGCAATCTCGCCCAATCGCGTGTCCGGTGCGACCGTGACCAATTGACGGGACATGATATCCGACACCGTCAACGGCCCGGTCCGATGCCCGGCGGCCCGCACCTCTGCCGCGCCAATCAACCGCGCCAGATCCTCGATCCCCAGATTCAGGGTCTGGCGATATTGTTCCAGGATCTCTGACAGTTCCGCCTCGCTCAGACCAAGCCGCGCAACCGGGTCCGGCTCCGCGGTGCCGTGGTCCTTGGGGCCGTCAAATTGACGCAGCGGGTAATGGCGCCCGGTCGCCCTAGCGTAGACCATGGCAATCACCACCAGAACAACACTGCCAAAGGCCACCGGAACCAGCGCAAAGAAAAAACCCTGCTCCGCCATCATGTCCGGGTTCAGTGCGGCGGTCATCGCCACCGCCCCCGCCGGGGGATGCACGGCGCGACAGAGGCTCATGAAGGTGATGGCAAGGCCAACCGCCACCGCGACCCGCAACACCGGCTCTGTCACCAGCAGACAGACCGCCACCCCGACCACCGCCGCGATGACATTGCCGACGACCGCCGGCCAGGGCTGGGCCAGCGGGCTGTTGGGCACGGCAAACAACAGAACCGAACTGGCCGCGAAAGGCGCAATCAGATAAAAGCCCAGCGTCTGATCGACCCAGGGCGTCAGCGTCAGCAGCCCGACCAAAGCCAGACCAACCAAAGCCCCAAGCCCGGCTCTGATGGCCTCGGCCGGTGGTGCACCGGCGGCGGCGGGCCCAAACGCCCGCAAAAGAACAGGCCATCGGCGAAACGGCTTTGCAGCAGAATCTGTCTTCTTATCACTCATATTTCGGGCATCTAGCCCAAAATCAAAGCAAGCACCACGGCGGGATTGCGGAAAATCCGGTCAGGAGCGCCCTTTCCACGGCACCAGAACCCGTTCGGCCCGGCGCATCAACATGTCGATGCCAAAGCCGATGATGCCAATCAGAATGATCCCCATGATCACAATATCGGTCAACTGAAACTTGGAGGCGACCATGATCATCATGCCTGCGCCCTTTTCCGCCGCCACCAGTTCGGCGGCGACCACCGTCCCCCAGCAGACCCCCATCGCCACCCGCGCACCGGTGAAGATTTCCGGCAGGGAATTTGGCACAATCACATAGCGCATGATCTGAAACTTGCTGGCCCCAAGGGAATAGGCCGCGTGGACCTTGGTGATGTTTACCCCCGACACCCCGGCCCGTGCGGCGATTGCCATGATCCAGAGCGCGGCGAGGAACAACAGGATGATCTTGCCCGCCTCGCCAATCCCGGCCCAGATAATCACCAGAGGGATCAACGCCAATGGCGGCACAGGTCGCATGAATTCGACAATCGGATCGAACCAGCCCCGGAACCAGCCTGACAGCCCCATGGCATAGCCAAGCGGAATGCCCACCAAAGCCCCAAGCGCAAAACCGACAACCACACGAAACAAGGAAAACCCAAGATGTTGCCACAGGGTCGATCCACGATACCCCTCGCTGGCAATGTCTTTCAAACGGGCCATCACCGCCTCTGGCGATGGCAACCAGATCGGCTCCATCTGCCAACCTTTGGTAGGTTCGAAATTCAGCGTGCCTTTGGGCGACATGCCAACCCGGCCAAATTCGGTCTGAACCTGACCGCCCGGCGCAATCGGTGTGCCATTGACGGCAATCACCTGATGCCCGACATCTCGGCCTTTTTCGTCATTGCGGTCCACCCGCATCAATCCCGACCGCCAGGCCCCAATGGCAAAGGCATCATCTTTGGCCCACCCCTCGCCCGGGTCGATTTCAGGCAGGGTATCATCCGCGCCCAGACGATGCACGAGCACGGTGATTGTCGCGTCATCCGTGCTGCCGTCATCGGCGCTGGCGGTATATTCCATTTTGGCCAGCCCTTCGAATGGGCCGGGCGCATGCAGGAACCCCGGCAGCAGGGCCGAGCCGGTAAAAGCCCCCCACAGCACAAAGATCGCCAGAACCGAAATCACGCTGGCAATCCGGTTCGAGGTGACAGCGCTTTCATCGCCAAATGTCACCGTCTTGCGCGCGGTATACCCATTCGCCGTCTGGTCAACGATCAGCCGCACAAGAAAGAATGCGCCAACGAAAATAGCGATGTAAATCAGCAGGATAATCATTGATCTGCCTCCGATCGGCCCATGATTTCCTCTTCCATATCCCAGATCATGCCCAAAATTTCCTCGCGCCGTGTTGCGAATTCGGGATGTTTCTTGACCTCGCGCAGGTCCTGCCCCACCCCAAGATCAGCAAAGGGCAGCCGATATTCGCGGTGAATTCTCCCCGGCCGTGGCGCCATCACCAAAAGACGTTCCCCCAGCAACAGCGCCTCTTCCACCGAATGGGTGATCAGGATGATCGTCTTGCCGGTCTCTTTCCACAGTTTCAGCACCAGCGACTGCATCTTCTCGCGGGTCAGCGCATCCAGCGCGCCCAGCGGCTCGTCCATCAAGATGACATCCGGGTCATTGGCCAGACAGCGCGCCAGCGCAACCCGCTGCTGCATGCCCCCCGACAGTTCGTAAATCGCCTTTTCCTTGAAATCCTGCAGCCCGACAATATCGAGAAGATGATCAACCGCCTGGCCATATTCCTGTTCGCGCTGGCCCTTCATCCGGGGACCGAAACTGACGTTTTCGCGCACCGACATCCATTCGAACAATGCGCCCTGCTGGAACACCATGCCCCGTTCGGCATCCGGCCCGATGACCGCATGTCCGTTCAGGGTGATTTGCCCATCCGTCGGGGCCAGAAATCCCGCGACGATATTCAACAGCGTGGTCTTGCCACAGCCAGATGGCCCCAGGACCGACAGCAATTCCCCCGCCGCCAGATCCAGCGACACATCCTGTAGCGCCTGAACATGCCCACCATTGGGCAGGTCAAACCGCATGGACAAATTTTCGATCAACAATCCCGACATGGCCCGCCTTTTCCGCTCGGTTTCTGCGTGTTGTACAGGACAGCCAAATGCGCCGCAGATGTCTGGCGCTTGACTGTCATGCAAACGCGCCGCTCCTTGGCCCTTGCGGGCCTTTTCGCGATGCATTGCTGCACCGTCGTAAGGAACGGCGCGAGATTTGTTTACATTTCACCCGCAGCGGTGATCGGCCCGGCATTCACGGCCGCATCATAGGACCCAAGCGCGGCGTCAATCGCCCCCGCCGCAACAAAGACATCGGCCACGCCCTTCATGAAGGTCTGCACACCGCCGCCCAGCCATTTCTCGCCCAATTGATCGGCAAGCGGCGGGAACACAAAGGTCGACAGCGAATTCATCGCCGCCTCTTCCTCCATCCCGGCATCCTTGGCAATCATCGGCAGCATTTCGGCGTGATTGGCTTCATCCGCCCACATGGCATTGGCATCTGCCGTCACCTTCAGGAAGGCCGCAACCGTATCAGAATTTTCCGCAATCCAGGAGGCCGGCCCCGTGGTGGCGTCAAACACCAGAATGCCAAGCGCCTCTTTTTCCGGGCCGGTCAGCAGCACATTGCCGTGCTCTTTCATCCGCAACAGCGATCCACCCCAACCACAGGCCATATCCACCGCGCCCTGGGCAATCGCCGCCGCGCCATCTGGCGGCGCCATGTCAACCACATCCATGCTGGCAATATCGACGCCGAAATGGTTCATCTGCTTCAAGAAGCCGAAATGCGCCGCAGTGCCAAGCGGCACGGCCACTTTCTTGCCCGCCAGCTCGCCGGCCGACATCTTGTCGATTTCCAGATCCTCGCGCACCACGCAATTGTCATTGTCGGAATAGCTGACCGCAATATCCAGGATCTGAAGATCCTGACCGGCCGACGTGGCCACCACAAACGGCGGCAACCCCTGGCTGACCGACAATTGGACATCCCCCGACGCCATCGCCGCCGACATCGCGGTGCCGGTGTCAAAGCTGACCCAGTTCACGGTCATGCCCAGCGCATCGTCATAGGTGCCCATCTGTTTGGCATATTGAAACGGCATCGGCCATTCCAGGAAGTAGCCGACAGTGATCTCTCCGCCATGGCTCGCGGCCAAACCGGCCTGCGCCGAGGCCACCAGCGCCAGACCGGCGACCGAGCTCAGGATCTTGTGCATCTGTTTCATATTGTCTTCCCCGTGTTGGTCCCGCCGCATTTGCGGCTTTTCTTTCTTGGCCAAGGCAGATCCGGCCACGCATGGGGTTGGCCACATGCGCAATTTCAATCCGACCGGAATTCCTGTGACCGATCAACGAAAATATTTTACCCAGACCCAAAGGATAAATTGCCGCCCGTCAATTAAACGATCACTTCCTTCCTGTTATCAACACCTTATCATTCCACCAAATTGTAGAAATAAATCCACCACCCAAAACTGGACTTACGAGAGAGCGGGTTTTGGCCCTATCCATTGCCGCATATTACGGCTTGTGTGACGTAACGCGGCGGCCCTTGGGTGCGCCGCCCTCGGTCTTTCAAACAAGTTAAAAGGTGGCGCAATGGACGGCACATTCAGTGAAAATGACATCAGCCAGGTGATTGCGGCGGACAAGGCCCATATCTGGCACCATCTGACCCAGCACAAATCGCTGGAAACCACCGACCCGCGGATCATCATCGAAGGCCGCGGCATGCATGTTTGGGATCAAAACGGCACCAAATTCCTTGACGCGGTCTCGGGCGGTGTCTGGACGGTCAATGTCGGCTATGGCCGGGAACGGATTGCCAATGCGGTGCGTGATCAGCTGATCAAGCTGAACTATTTCGCCGGGTCGGCCGGCTCTGTGCCCGGGTCCCGCTTCGCCGAGGAGCTGTTGGCCAAAATGCCGGGCATGTCCCGCGTTTATTATTGCAACTCCGGGTCCGAAGCGAACGAAAAGGCGTTCAAGATGGTGCGCCAGATCGCGCACAAGAAATACGGCGGCAAGAAACACAAGATCCTCTACCGCGACCGCGACTATCACGGCACGACCATCGCCTGCCTGTCGGCTGGTGGCCAGGACGAGCGTGGTGCGCAATACGGCCCCTTCACCCCCGGTTTCGTCCGTGTGCCCCATTGCATGGAATATCGCCGCCATGAACAGGACGGCGCACCCGTCGAAAACTATGGCGTCTGGGCGGCAGAGCAAATCGAAGCCACGATATTGCGCGAAGGCCCCGACACGGTTGGCGCATTGTGCCTGGAACCGGTGACCGCCGGCGGCGGCGTGATCACGCCCCCCGAAGGCTACTGGCAAAAAGTGCAGGAGATTTGCCGCAAATACGACATCCTGTTGCACATCGACGAGGTCGTCTGCGGCGTGGGCCGTACCGGCGCCTGGTTCGGCTACCAGCATTATGGCGTAGAGCCGGATTTCGTGACCATGGCCAAGGGCGTGGCCTCGGGCTATGCCGCCATCGCCTGCCTGGTGACCCGCGATGACGTGTTTGACCAGTTCAAGGACACCCCAGCGGATCCGCTGAACTATTTCCGCGACATTTCCACCTTTGGCGGCTGCACTGCCGGCCCGGCGGCGGCGCTGGAAAACCTGGCAATCATCGAAGAAGAAAACCTGTTGGAAAACACCACCGCAATGGGCAACTACATGCTGGATGCGCTGGCCGATCTGTCGGACCGGCATCCCGTCATCGGGAATGTGCGCGGCAAGGGTCTGTTCCTCGGCGCGGAACTGGTTCAAAACCGCGAAGACAAAACCCCGGTGGCCGAAGCACAGGTACAGGCCGTGGTCGCGGATTGTGGCCGCCAGGGCGTGATCATCGGCGCCACCAACCGGTCGGTGCCCGGCTACAACAACACGCTCTGCTTCAGCCCGGCCCTGATCGCCAACAAGGACAATATCGACGAGATTGTCACAGCGGTCGATGGCGCACTTGGCCGGGTCTTCGCTGGCTGAAACCATCCACGGTCGTGAATTTCATCTGACCGTAAATATCCCGGGGGGTCTGGGGGGCTGGCCCCCCAGGCTGTCGGCGCGCAAGGGCGCGTCGACACCTTATGCCCCGAACACTTAAGTCCAGATTGCACCTCCCCTAAGTCCAGCCTAGGTTGGGCGCATGGCCGTTCCCGTCGAAGCTCTCTCTCTTGATCCCCATGCTCAGGGCACCCTCCAGGTGCGCATCCAGCAGATGATTGCCCAGGGTATCCTGGCCGGTCGCCTGGCCCAGGGCGAGAAGCTGCCCTCAACACGCCGGCTGGCGACACATCTCGGGGTCAGTCGGATCACCGTCACGCTGGCCTATACCGAACTGGTGGCCGGCGATTATCTCACATCCCGCGGACGGTCAGGATATTTTGTCTCGCAAAACGCGCCCGGCCCGCCGGACTTCCCCCCCCTTCCAGAGCGTCAGGATGCGGTCGACTGGAACCGCGCGCTTGGCACCCGGTTTGCCGCCCGGGCAGAGGCGCTCAAACCGATGGATTGGGCACGCTACAAATACCCCTTTGTCTATGGCCAGGCCGATGCCACGCTGTTTGATCACGCAAATTGGCGGCTTTGCGCGCTGCGGGCCCTCGGCGCGCGGGATTTCAATGCGCTGACCTCGGATTATTATGATCAGGACGATCCCGAATTGATCGCCTTCATCGCGCGTCACACGCTGCCGCGCCGTGGGATCCATGCCAGACCCGAGGAGATTCTGGTCACCATGGGGGCGCAAAACGCCCTTTGGCTGGCCGCGCAGGTCCTGCTCACGCGACGGCGCGTCGCGGCCATCGAAGACCCCTGCTATCCGGCGTTACGCGACATGCTGCTTCAGGCCCGCTGCCAATTGGCGCCTGTCAGCGTCGATCAACACGGGCTGCAACCGGACGCCCTGCCCGACCGCGCCGATGTGATTTTCGCCACACCCAGCCACCACAGCCCGACCTCTGCCACCATGCCGATTGATCGCCGCGAAACATTGCTCGACCGTGCACGCGATATGAACGCATTGATCGTGGAAGACGATTATGACTACGAAATGTCCTTTCAGAATTCCGCGCATCCGGCGTTGAAATCACTCGACCGGGATGGGCGGGTGATCTACGTCGGCTCTTTTTCGAAATCCCTGTTTCCGGGGCTGCGGCTTGGCTATCTGGTGGGATCAGAACCCTTCATCCGCGAGGCCCGCGCGCGCCGCACCAGTGTTTTGCGCCATCCTCCCGGCCATATTCAACGCACCACCGCCTATTTCCTCGGCCTGGGTCACTATGATGCGCTGATGCGCCGACAGGCCCGTGCGCTGCATGAACGGTGCACCGCAATGGGGGCCGCAATTGCCGAAGCGGGGCTCGAGGTGGTGGGTCAGACCGGGTCTGGCGGCTCGTCCTTCTGGATGCGGGCGCCCGACCGGATCGACACCCGGCAGCTGGCGGACCGTCTTCGGGCGCAATCGGTTCTGATCGAACCCGGTCACAGCTTTTTCTCGGGCGAGGACGTGCCGCGAAACTACTACCGTCTTGGGTATTCTTCGATCCCGACAGCCCGGATTCCCGCCGGTATCGCCCTGATTGCGCATGCAATCTCCGGCTCAGGCTAAAACCGGCTCAGGCTAAAAACAACTCCGGCTGACCACGGTTCCGGCCCCCGCGCGCCCTAGCGTCGCCAATGGGTTGGCACGATGATCAACGCCCCGATGGACGACAGAATTGCATTCACCCCCGGCGAGGCAAACCCAAAGCCAAACATCAGCCGCACAAAATAGAACAAAAACGCCCCACCGATGCAAATGATGATGCTTTGCACATAGCCGTTGTGGGTAAATCGCGATTTTTCCGAGATATATCCAACGATCCCGGCGATCACCACCGTCCCAATCAACACCGGAAACATCAGTTTTCCCCCAGCTTTGTCCCCGCAGGCAATGGCATGCCACGCAGAAAGGTGGCCGCATCCTGTGCGCCCTTGCCCGCCCTTTGCAGGGTCAACAGACGCAGCGCGCCCGTGCCACAGGCAACGGTGATCTGATCATCCAGAAGGACGCCGGCATCGCCCTGTCCTTCTGCCAATTCGGACATCAGGATTTTCACCCGCGTCTCGCCAATCACGGTCCAGGCCCCGGGAAAGGGCGACAGCCCCCGGATTTGGCGATCAATATCAGCCGCCGGTCGCGACCAATCAATCGCGGCCTCGGCCTTGTCGATCTTGGCCGCATAGGTCACGCCATCATCCGGCTGGGCCTCGGGCTTCAGCGTGGGGAGCTGATCAAGCGCCTCGACAATCAACCGCGCGCCAATGGCAGACAGGCGATCGTGCAACGCGGCGGTGGTATCGGCGGCGGTAATTGGCGTGTCTTCGCGCAACAACACCGGCCCCGTGTCCAATCCGGCCTCCATCTGCATGATACAGACCCCGGTTTGCGCGTCACCGGAAAGGATCGCGCGGTGAATCGGCGCCGCCCCGCGCCATCGCGGCAGCAAAGACGCGTGAATGTTCAGACAGCCATGGGTTGGCGCATCCAGCGTCGCCTGCGGCAGGATCAAACCATAGGCAACAACAACCGCAATATCGGCCTTCAAAGCGGCGAAATCGGCCTGTGCGCTTTCAGATTTCAAGGACACCGGGTGGCGCACCTCCAGGCCCAGCGCCTCAGCGCGGGCGTGCACCGGCGTCGGGCGCTCTTTTTTGCCCCGCCCGGCGGGGCGCGGCGGCTGGCAATAGACCGCGGCAATGTCGTGGCCCGCATCCACCAATGCATCCAGCACCGGCACCGAGAAATCCGGCGTGCCCATGAAGATCACTCTCATTGCGAATCCCCCATCTCGGTGTTCCTACTTTGCCTTGCGCGCCTTGCGGATCAGCATATCGCGTTTGACCTTGCTCAAATGGTCAAAATACATGCGCCCGTTCAGATGGTCGATCTGATGCTGCACCGATGTGGCCCACAGGCTGACCAGATCCCGGTCCTCGATCTGGCCGGCCTCGTTCATGTAGCGCACGGTCACCGCGCGCGGGCGGGCGATTTTCGCCGAAACGCCGGGGAGATTGGGGCTTGCCTCTTCATGCTCGCGCAGCTGCACAGAGGCATGCAGAATTTCCGGATTGGCCATGCGGATCACCTGGCCGCGTTCCTCTGACGCGTCGACAACGGCAAGCCGCAGCATGTCGCCCAATTGCGGGGCGGCCAGACCGACACCGGGCATTTCCTCCATCACCGCAATCATCTGATCCCAGAGACTGCGGATGTCATCGGTGATTTCTGTCACCGGGGCGGCGGCGGTGCGCAGACGTTTGTCTGGCCAGGGAATAACTTTACGGGTCATATGCGCGAGGTAAGGCAGCACAGCGGCCGAAGCAAGAGAGACCTGCACCCGCCCAGCGGCAGGCCGGGTCACATCAACCGGTCGTTTGGGCCCAGGCGTATTCGGCGGCCAGATCCTGAGCGGCGTCTGGCGGCAGGTGATCGAAAATCACGCGACCGTTCAAATGGTCCAATTCGTGTTGGGCGCATTTCGCCTCGATCCCCGACAGTTCACGTTCCTGACGGGTGCCATCCGCATCCGTGAACCGCAAGACAATCTGCGCGGGCCGCATCACATCGGCACTTACACCCGGGATCGACAGACAGCCTTCTTCGCCGCCGACACGGGTTTCCGAGGCCTGAATGACTTCAGGATTGATGCAGACCATGGGCTGGCGCGGACCCGTTTTCCATGCGCAATCCATCACGAACAGACGCAGAGCAACCCCGACCTGGGGCGCGGCCAGCCCCCGGCCCGGTGCGTCATACATTGTTTCCAACATATCCTGCACCAATGTCGCCACATCACCGGCGCCGTTTCTGGCCTTATCTCTGGCCCCATCTTTGGCCACAGGCAGGCAGTTGGTTTGCAATATCGGGTCCGGCCAGAGCCGGATCGCCAGCACCGTCACGCGGAACGCGCCCGTTCGCGTTTCAGCTTCTGCATCCGGCGGGTGATCATCTGGCGTTTCAGCGGCTTGAGGTAATCAATGAACAATTTGCCGTCCAGATGGTCGATTTCGTGCTGTACGCAGGTCGCCCAAAGACCGTCAAATTCCTGTTCCTGCACATTGCCGTCCCGATCCAGCCAGCGCACCTGCACGGCCTCTGGACGGGTGACATCCGCATATTGATCCGGGATCGACAAACAGCCCTCTTCATAGGTGTTGAGATCTTCGGAGCTGACGATAATTTCAGGATTGAACATCACCAAGGGTTTTGGTGGTGCGGTTTCGTCTTTTTCACAATCCAACACAATCAGCCGGTTCAACACGCCGATTTGTGGCGCGGCCAGGCCAATGCCGGGCGCCTGATACATTGTATCCAGCATGTCGTCGGCCAGCCTGCGCAGGTCGTCGGAAATATCATCAACGGCTGAGCAAGGCTTTTTCAGCCGCGGGTCGGGGTGGATGAGAATGGGCAATTTCATGTGCTGTGATCTAGGACAGCTTGGTCAAAAGCGCAATGACGGCCTGCGCCTGAACTGTGGAAATGCCACATGACCGGCAGGGCAGAAGGGGGCCAGCCCCCTCGGCCTTTGGCCTCACCCCCGGGATATTTTGATCCAGGAGAAAGACGGGCGCATTTGTCCTGGTTGGCATCAGCGCAGGACAGCGCCCGGGTTCATGATTCCGTTTGGATCCAATGCCGCTTTGATGGCGCGCATGGCCGCCAGTTTTGCCGGATCAGCGTAGCGTTCCAAATCCGCCACTTTCAGCCGGCCGACCCCGTGTTCCGCGCTGAAGGAGCCGCCCATTGCAACACAGAGATCATGGACGGTTTGCTGGATCGCGGCGCGATGATCGGCGAAGTCGGATTTGCTCTGCCCTTTGGCGGGAAAGACATTGTAATGCAGGTTTCCATCGCCCAAATGGCCAAAGCAGTTGATGCGTATGTCACCGAAACCGGCCAATTTTTCCGGGGCTGTGGCGATGAAATCGGCCACCACACCAAGCGGCAGCGCGATGTCATGCGAAGAAATGGAGCCAATTGCCTTGTTCGCCACCGGGATATGTTCGCGCAACGCCCAGAAATCGGCCCGTTGGCCGACGCTTTGCGCAATCACGCCATCGCTGGCGAGGCCGGCCTCCAGCGCGGCGGTAAAGATGGTCTCGAGGGCCGCTGCGGGATCGTCCCCTTTGCCCATGCCCAATTCGATCAGCACCATCCAGCCGGGTTTTTCCGCAAATGGTTGGCGGATGTCCGGCAAGGTTTCGGACAGGAAGTTCAGTGACATTTCGCTGATCAGTTCAAACGCCGAAACGGTTTCCCCGGCGATGTCGCGCGCCAGCGCCAAGAGGGCCAGGGCCGCGCTGGGGCTTTCGACCACGATCATCGCGGTGCCGGTGGTGGCGGGTTTTGGCGACAGGCGCAGGCATGCGGCGGTGATCACGCCGAGGCTGCCCTCTGCGCCGATCAGGAGCTGTTTCAGGTCATATCCGGTGTTGTCTTTGTAAAGCCGTTTCAGCCCATGCCAGATGGTGCCATCGGGCAAGACTGCCTCGAGCCCGAGACATAGCGCACGGGTATTTCCATACCGCAGCACGTTGACCCCGCCAGCATTGGTCGCAAGACAGCCGCCGATGCGTGCGCTGCCCTCTGACGCGAGAGAGAGCGGGAACAGGCGATTGACGTCCTCGGCCGCGGTCTGGATGTCGGCGAGGATGGCGCCGGCCTCGGCAATCAACACGTTTTCCTGGGGATGGACCGCGCGGATCGCATTCATCCGCTCGAGCGACAGGATCAACGGCGCCGGGCCGTCGGGCTTGACCTGTCCGCCCACCAACCCGGTGCCGCCGCCATAGGGCAAGACGCCGATCCGCGCGGCATTGCAGGCCCTGACCAGGGTAGCGACCTCTTCTACGGTGCGCGGACGGGCGAGATATGCTGGTTGGCCCTGCCAACGGCCGCGCGGCTCTTCGAGATAGCGGGGATCTGCCGCGCGGATCGTATCATCGGGCAAATCACGGGCCAGGGCCGCAAGAATATCTGCGGTCACCGGTGAAAGGTCGCGGGGTGTCTCAGGCATGGTTGTCCTCCTGCCCGCGCGGTCCAGAGCATTGATAAAGCGGGCGTTACTGGTCTGTGTCGCGCAACCAGTCAGGGCGCAGAATGACCACGGTTGGCCGGGATGGCAAGGTGGCAAGCGACAGTTCAATCGACGCCCCCCCGGGGCGCTGGATGTCAAATTCATCCGCCATGCCAGCGGCAAATTGGTTCAGGCCATAGTCGGAAAACCAATGCATCGGAATCACGACAGAGGATTTCAATCGTTTCAGGATACGGATCATGGTGGCCAGATCCACGGTCATCCCGCCGTCCACCGGCGCCATCACCACATCAAGTCTCCCCAAAGCGGCATATTGCCGATCATCCGGTTCATGATGCAAATGGCCCAGATGGCCAATGCAAAGGCCTTCGACCTCGAACACGAAAATCGAATTTCCCTTGGGTTCCACACCGCTGCCCGAACGGATGTCAGTCGATACATTGCGCACCAGCATTTCGCCCAGATCGAGGTAATGTTCGATGCCTGTGCCAAAGGGCGTGCCCCACCCGGGCAGCGCATGTGGTATGGCCGGATCGGGGGCGGCGGTCCAATGGCTTGAATGGGCATGGTTCATGGTCACCACATCGGGGATCATTTTGGTGGTGCCAATAAATCCGGTGAAATCGGTCACCGCGTTCAGCCCGCCCTGGGTCTGAATCAGAAAGGCCGCATGCTGGATATAATGGATGCGCACGGAATATTGCGGCACCGGATCGCGCCAGGCCGCCCGGTGGAGATATTCGACCCCCGGCGCCGCATCGGCAATGGCGATGCAATGGCTGGGTCGGCGATCAAGCTCGCGGGTCTGAGCGTGGCTTGAATTGGCAAAGAGCACAAGGAACGGCAGGATAAAGCGCAACATCAGGTCACCTCTTTTTGCAAAGGGTAACGCGATTCGCGCGCGGGTCACGCGGTGTTGATGGGGCAGATACGTATTTTCAAAGAGAAGAAGCCCGGATCGCCCGAAACAGCGGCGTCAGAGACCGGCATCGGTCTTGCCGCGACGGTCGACCCGCAAAGCAGCATAAAGAACATGGGTGCGCCAGCGACCGTTGATTTGCAGATAGCTTTGCGCCACGCCTTCGTATTTGAAACCCGAACGCTCAAGCAACCCGCGCGAGGCCGCGTTTTCCGGCAGGCAGGCCGCTTCGATGCGGGACAGATCCATTTTGGTAAAGGCGTGATGCACCAATCCCAGAATTGCCTCGCGCATATAGCCCTGGCGCGCGTAGGGCGCACCGATCCAATACCCCAGAGTTCCGGCCTGCGCCGGTCCGCGGCGGATATTGTCGAGGGTGATGGCCCCCAGCAGCGCATTGTCCTGACGCCGGATGATGAACAACGGCACGGCGGTGCCATTGGTGATGGCGCGCTGTGCCCAATAGACCCGGTTGGTAAAGCTCTTGCGGCTCAGGTGGTCGCTGGCCCAAGTCGGTTCCCACGGGGTCAGGAAGGCTTCGCTGGTGGCGCGCAACCCCGACCAATCGCGGAAATCCGAATGGATCGGGGCCCGCAGGGATAGACGATGGGTTTCAAGCCTTATCCGGCGGCGCGACAGAAGCATCAGGCCGCGCGCCGCGCATTCAGCCCGGCCAGATCCGGGGCACCGTCGACAGGACCATAAAGCGCCAGCGCCGAGGGCGCGACAGAAACGAGATTTCCGGCAAAGTCGCGCACGCCCCCGGTGGTCACCGCGTCAATCATGGTGATGGTTTCAGACAGATCCGGCACCCGGTTCCAGATCTGTATCATCCGCGCCAGCCGCTCTGCCCGACTTGACGGGCTTTCCAGCCCCATGAGCAGGCCAGCCTTCATCTGGGCGCGGGCACGGGCAATCTCGGCCTCGGACATGTCATCCGCGGCGCGCTTCATCTCGTCGATGGTCAGATCGAGCAATTCCCCCAATTGCCCGCCCGAGGTGCCGGCATAGATCGTGGTCATCCCGGTATCGGCATAGGCGCCGGCCTGGGCAAAGATGGTGTAGCACAATCCCCGGCTTTCGCGGATTTCCTGAAACAGGCGGGACGACATGCCGCCGCCAAGCGCAATGGAATAGATCTGGGCGGTGTAAATCGCATCATCGCGATAGCCCGGACTTTCAAAGGCCAGTGCAACATGGGCCTGTTCCAGGGTCTTGATGTTGCGGCTTTCGCCGCCATGGAACCGCGCCGGCACATCGGCATCCGCGCTGCGCGCCGGAAGATGGCCAAACAGCGCCTCGGCCTGTCGGACCAAAGCGGCATGATCCACAGCGCCAGCCGCCGACAGGATCATCTGATCCGGGCCATACCGTTCGGTCACAAATTGCGACAGGTCATCCCGACCAAAGGCGCGAACACGTTCGGTTGGGCCCAGAATGGACCGGCCCAGCGGTTGATCCGGGTAGGCCTGTTCCTGAAGCCAGTCAAAGATCACATCGTCGGGTGTGTCCAGCGCCTGACCGATCTCTTGCAGGATCACGCCGCGCTCGATCTCGATCTCCTTGGGGTCAAAGACCGGGTTAAGCAGAATATCCGCCACCACATCCACCGCCAACGGCACATCGGTGCGCAGCACACGGGCGTAATAGGCTGTCACCTCGCGCGAGGTATAGGCGTTGATATAACCGCCGACATCCTCGATCGCCTCGGCAATCTGCAACGCACTGCGGGTCTTGGTGCCCTTGAACGCCATATGTTCAAGAAAATGCGCAATCCCGTTCTGTTCAACCCGTTCGGCCCGCGCCCCGGCCCCCACCCAGATCCCAACCGAGGCGGATTCAAGCCCGGGCATAAATTCGGTCACAATGCGGAAACCGTTGGACAGCGTATGCAATTCTACCGTCAAGAGGCGATCTTCTCCCGTATGAGGGTTTCAAGAGCGGCGAGGTCGTTTGACACCCGCGTCACCCGTTCCGGACGCTCATATAGATTGCCCATCCGTTGGGGAAGCCCCGGCCGCAGACCGGTGGCTTTTTCAACAGCATCCGGGAACTTGGCCGGATGCGCCGTGGCCAGAGTAATCATCGGCGTTTTTGCATCGCGCAGCTCCTCGGCGACCTTCACACCGACGGCGGAATGCGGGCAGAGCAATTCGCCCATGGTGTTTTGCGCGGTGCCAATCGTGGCGAGGGTTTCCTCCTCGCTGGCGCGGCCACTGTCAAAATGCTCACGCAAGCGCTGCAGCGCACCTTGCGACACGGTGAACCCGCCCTGGCCCAATTCCTCCATCAGCAGACCGATGGCATTGCCGTCGCGGTCATAGGCATCAAACAAGGCACGTTCGAAATTGCTGCTGACCTCAATATCCATCGACGGCGAAATCGAGGCATGCACCGCATCCTTGGCATAGGCCCCCGACGACAGACAGCGATGCAGAATATCGTTCTGGTTTGTCGCCACCACCAGCCGGTCAATCGGCAGGCCCATCCGTTTGGCAATATAGCCCGCAAAGATGTCACCGAAATTGCCGGTGGGCACGGTAAAGCTGACACTGCGCCCCGGCGCCCCAAGCGACACCGCGGACGAGAAATAATAGACCACCTGCGCCAGCACCCGCGCCCAGTTGATCGAATTGACCCCGGCAAGGCGGACTTCGTCGCGAAAATCAAAATCGTTGAACATGTCCTTCAAACGCGCCTGACAATCGTCGAAATTGCCATTCATCGCCAGCGCATGCACATTCGACTCGGACGGTGTGGTCATCTGGCGGCGCTGTACTTCACTGACGCGGCCATGCGGGAACAGGATAAAGACATCCACCGCATCAAGCCCGCGAAACGCCTCGATCGCGGCGCTGCCGGTATCCCCCGAAGTCGCCCCCACAATCGTCACTCGTTCGCCGCGCCGCCTCAACGCATCCTGAAACAGCTGACCGATCAGCTGCATGGCGAAATCCTTGAACGCCAGGGTCGGGCCGTGGAACAATTCCAGCAGGAAATGATTGGGAGCAAGCTGCACCAGCGGCGCGCGGGCACCATGGCCAAAATTGGCATAAGCACGCGTAATGATGTCGCCCAACGTCGCATCGGTGAAGGTGTCATCGATAAACGGCCGCATGACGCGAAAGGCCACCTCCTCATAAGACAGCCCCGCCAGCGCCGCGATATCTTCGCTGCGCATCACCGGGATTTCCGCCGGCACATACAGGCCACCGTCCCGCGCCAACCCGCTCAGCATCGCCTCTTCAAAGGTCAGTTCCGGGGCGCGGCCCCTTGTCGAGATATATTTCATCGCTCAGGCGTCCTTGTTCCGTGTCGCACGGTAAATATAGAATCCGGTCATCCCCAGCCAAATCGCGGCCAGGGAAAACCATGTGATGACATACTGCAAATGGTCGTTCGGGATCGAGGCCGTGTCGACCGGCAGCGGCGTGATGGCGGGGTCTTCCGGCTCCGATGTTCGCGCGATGACGAGCGCCGGCGTGGTGTCCAGTGCTGCGGACATATCGACAATATCGCGGGCGAACCAGATATTGCCCGCCAGATCATTGTCCGGGGTCGACGAATTGCGATCATCCGGCCAATGCAGATTGCCGATCACGCGCGCCGGGCCAATCGGGCGGGCATCGTCAACGGCGACCACCGGAACAAACCCGCGATCCACCAGAATGCGGCGCCCATCCTCAAGCACAAACGGCGCAATCACCCGGTACCCGGCGCCGACGTGTTTCTGCGAGACCAGAACATGGATTTCGCCGCTGTCAAACCGCCCCTCCAGCGCAACAGGCAGGTATTTGTCTGTCACTGGATCGGGATGTGCGGGCAGCGCGACCGGCGTCGCGGAAATCCGATCCTCAATCGCCGCCAGCACCCCCTGCTTCCAATCCAGCCGCTGCATCTGCCACAGCCCAAGCCCGACCAGAACCGCTGTCCCGGCCAAC
Organism: Marinovum sp. 2_MG-2023; assembly: GCF_030548265.1. Classification (NCBI taxonomy): domain Bacteria; kingdom Pseudomonadati; phylum Pseudomonadota; class Alphaproteobacteria; order Rhodobacterales; family Roseobacteraceae; genus Marinovum; species Marinovum sp. 2_MG-2023. Next base: position 164,038 of record NZ_JAUOSD010000009.1, read on the forward strand.
CCGACGATCAAGGCAAAGAGGATACGTTGCATGGAGCCCCGTGCAAATAAGAGTCACACATGCGCAGGCCCGCATGCGCCAAGGGTTTTCCCTGTTTCCCACGCATGATGCAACCCGCTTCGCACATCTGATACCCTAGCGTCGGGCACAAATGCCAATCAAACCACCTGAATTTCTTCTTGGTCCAAATATCCCGGGGGTGAGGCCACAGGCCGAGGGGGCTGGCCCCCTCTCCCGCGACGGCCAAATCGCGCCCCGGTCCGCGACAGGCAGTTCCGCCAGCCACGACCGCCCAAAACCAAAAACGCCCACCACAAGGGCAGGCGTTTTCATGTCACAGGATCGGGCGGGCTCAGCCCCCCCAGATGTAGACCGCAGCAAACAGGAACAGCCACACCACGTCCACAAAGTGCCAGTACCAAGCCGCAGCTTCAAAACCGACATGCACTTCAGAGGTGAAATGGCCCTTGTAGACCCGCAACAGGCAGACGAACAAAAAGATCGTGCCGATGATCACATGTGCGCCGTGGAACCCGGTCGCCATGAAGAAGGTCGCGCCATAGATGTTACCAGAGAAGCCAAAGGCCGCATGGCTGTATTCATACGCCTGGAAGAAGGTGAAGATCACACCCAGAACAATCGCGATGATCAGACCCGATTTCACATCTTCCCGGTTGTCTTCATGCACCAAAGCATGGTGCGCCCATGTCGCGGCAGCACCGGAACACAGCAGGATCAGCGTGTTGATCAGCGGCAGGTGAAAGGCATCAAATGTCTCGATGCCCGCAGGGGGCCAGACGCCATCAACCGCCGGGCTGTTGGGGCCCATCGGATACATCGCGTGTTTGAAGAAGGTCCAAAACCAGGCGGCAAAGAACATCACTTCGGACATGATGAACAGGATGAAACCGTATTTCAGGCCAATCCGCACCACCGGTGTATGGTCGCCAACATGGCTTTCGGCCACCACTTCGGACCACCAGGCAAACATGACATAGAGCACGCCAACCAAGCCGATCAAAAAGATCCACGGGCCTTTGTCGTGGAACATCAGCACCGCGCCGAAGAGCATGACAAACCCAGTCAATGCGCCCAGGAAGGGCCAGATCGAGGGGCTCAGAATGTGATAGTCGTGATTTTTAACATGGGCCATTGTTGGTCATTCCCTCGTTGGCAAGGCTCAGTTCGTTTGGGTCGTCGCCGGAGCAACCGAAAGTTCGGCAGTTTCCGGCATGTCGATTTCATAGAACGTATAAGACAGAGTGATATGTTTGGTGTACTTGGCGTCGCGGTCTTCGACAATGGCCGGATCAACAAAGAAGGTCACCGGCATTTCGACCCGTTCGCCCGGCATCAGCACCTGTTCGGTGAAACAGAAACACTCGATCTTGGTGAAAAAACCGCCCGCATCAAACGGCGCGACATTATAGCTCGCCTGACCGGCAATCGGCCGATCGGTCGGATTATACGCCTCGTAGAACGCCAATCCGGTTTCGCCAATACGAATGGTCATTTCCGGCTGCAGCGCGCGGAATTCCCAGGCCATCTCGCGGTCACGCGAGGCGTCGAAACGGATCTTGATGGTCTTGTCGAGGATCACATCGCTGCCGGTCTCAGCGGTATTGGTCACCCCGCCAAAGCCGGTGACACGGCAGAACCAATCGTAAAACGGCACGGAGGCCCAGGCCAACCCGCCCATCAGCAAAACCACTGAAACCGTCTGCAACACGGTCTTTTTCGGACCCGACAGCGCCATTATTCCGCTCCCGCAACATTGCTCGGGGCCTGAAAGCCCTGGCTCGTGATCTTGACATAGGTCAGACCAAAGATGATCGCGATCAACGCCCCCAGAAGCAGCCCAACCCCAAGGTTGCGACCACGCCGGCGGATGTGCAGTTCATGTTCGTCCTGAAAGCTCACAACAGACCTCCAAAGGTCAACTGCAGTCCAAAGCGGTCAAATCCGGCTTCTGCCAGGATGGCCCCGAAATGCAAAAAGAGATACAGCAAAGACAGTTTGAAGAACCGCCGTTCGGCGCGAAAATCATCTGCCTCCGCCTGTGTTTCGTCACGCCGCCAGATGGCAAACGCCCCCTTGATGAACAGGGCATTCAGCACCACCGACACGATCAGATAGATTGGCCCGCCTGCCCCGGTAAAGGAAATAGAGATCGCCAGAACCGCCAGCAGCAGCGTGTAGACCAAAATATGGGCGCGCGTCGATTTGCGGCCATGGGTCACGGTCAGCATCGGCACTTTGGCCGCATCGTAATCGCCGCGCATGAACAGCGCCAGCGCCCAGAAATGCGGCGGTGTCCACATGAAGGTCAGACAGAACATCAACACCGATTCAACCGAGATCCCGCCCGTGGCCGCGGCCCAGCCGATCATCGGCGGAAACGCCCCCGCCGCACCACCGATCACGATGTTCTGGGGCGTCCAGCGCTTCAACCACATGGTATAGATCACCACATAGAAAAAGATGGTAAAGGCCAGCAGCCCGGCCGCCACCCAATTTGTCGCCAGTCCCAGCAGCACAACGGAAAAGCCCGACAATGCCACCCCCAGCGCCAGCGCCTCTTGCGGCGTGACCTTGCCCGCCGGGATCGGGCGGCGCGCGGTGCGTTTCATCACCGCATCAATATCGGCATCCCACCACATGTTCAGCGCGCCAGAGGCACCACCGCCCACGGCGATGAACAGGACCGCGCAGAAGCCGACAAAAGGATGCACCGCGACCGGCGCGGCCAACAGACCGACAAAGGCGGTGAACACCACAAGCGTCATCACACGTGGCTTCAGCAGGGCGAAATAGTCGCCGAACTGGGCCTCATGCTCTGTGGCGCTGGCGTTATTGATGCTGGCGTCGGTCATAGTTTTCTCCGGGACGGTGCGCAGTGACTGCGCACCCTGCGGGTTTGCATGGCGGGTGCGCAGTCACTGCGCACCGCTTCGCGTCATTCGGCTGCGGCAACCTCGAAGGGCAGCGGCAGACCGGCGTATTCTTCAACAGCGGCGGCCATCCAGTCGGCATAGGCTTCTTCGCTGACCACTTTGACGGTGATCGGCATGTAAGCGTGATCCTTGCCGCACAGCTCGGAACATTGACCGAAATAGATGCCTTCTTTTTCGGCTTTGAACCAAAGCTCGGCAATCCGGCCCGGCACGGCATCCTGTTTCACGCCAAAGGCGGGGATGGTCCAGGAGTGGATCACGTCAGCACCGGTGATCTGCATCACGACGGTCTTGTTGACCGGAACCACCACTTGTGTGTCGGTGGCCAGCAGGTAGAGATCATCGCTGTACCCGGCTTCGGCCAGATCGTCGCGCCCCAGCATGAAGCTGTCAAACGCAACAACGTTGGAGTCGACACCTTCGATACCCGCATCGACATATTCATAGCCCCAGTACCATTGGTAACCGGTGGCCTTGATCACGATGTCGCCTTCGGGAATTTCCTGCTGCTTGAACAGAACCGGCAGCGAAAACGCACCAATCAGCACCAGAATGACAATCGGCACGATGGTCCAGGCCACTTCGATCGGGGTGTTGTGGGTGAATGTGGCGGGGGTCGGGTTCGACTTCCGGTTGAAGCGAACAAAGACAAACACCATCAGCCCGGCCACGAAGACACAGATAATGGTGATGATCCACAACAGCATCCCGTCCAGCCATTGCAATTCGCGGGCCAATTCGGTGGCGGCGGGCTGAAAGCCGATGCCATTGGGGATTGGCTTGCCGACCACCTCAAGATCCTGCGCCAGGGCGGACCCGGCAACAAAAGTGGCCGTTAGGCCGGTGAACAGTGATTTAAGTCGCATCATATACACCCTGGTCGGTTCATGCTGTTCTGTTTCGGGGGGCGGCCCCGCATGTGACACGCACACGAATCCATTCGCGCGCCGCCCATTGTAACGCTCCCGTTTAAAATCATATTCTGTACCTGAGATAAAGCACCGTGGCCGCGTCAAACGGACGCTTTTTTGACGCAGATCAACAATTTCGAGGCACATGACATGGCAGACACCGGATTTCGCCCCTTTCAGACATCCCTGGACAAGGACCGCGCACTGGCATTGGTGCGACGTGCCACCGATGGCGCAGATGACGGAGAGCTGTTTCTGGAACGCCGCCGCTCCGAGGTGCTGCATTTCGACGATGGCCGCGTAAAAACAGCCAGTTACGATGCTTCGGAGGGGTTTGGACTTCGGGCCGTCAAGGGCGAGATTTCCGGATACGCCCATGCCACAGAGATCAGCGAAGCGGCGCTGATCCGGGCGGTGGACACCGCAAGATTGGCCGTGGGGGATGGTGGCGGCACGCTGGCACCCGCGCCCATGGCAACAAATCGACGGTTTTACAGCGACGTTGATCCGATCGAGGGCGCGTCTTTTCCCGTCAAGATCGAGACATTGCGCGAAATTGACGCCTTTGCCCGTGATATGGACAGCCGGGTGGTTCAGGTTTCGGCCACCATCATGGCCGCCCACCAGGAGGTCGAGATCCTGCGCCCCGATGGCGTGCATGTGACCGACGTGCGGCCAATGACGCGGGTCAATGTCTCGGTCATTGTCGAACAAAACGGCCGGCGCGAAAGCGGCACGGCGGGCGGCGGCGGGCGCGTTGGCCTCGATGGTTTGCTGGATCGTGAGGATTGGCAGGCCAAGGCGCGCGAAGCGCTGCGGATTGCGCTGGTCAATCTCGATGCGGTTCCCGCCCCCGCCGGGGTGATGGACATCGTGCTTGGGCCCGGCTGGCCCGGCATCCTGTTGCACGAGGCAATTGGACATGGGCTGGAAGGGGACTTCAACCGCAAGGGCAGTTCGGCGTTTGCCGGGCTGATGGGCCAACAGGTGGCGGCAAAAGGCGTGACAGTGCTGGATGACGGTACCCTGCCCGACCGGCGCGGGTCGCTGACAGTGGATGACGAAGGCACGCCGTCGGGGCGCAATGTGCTGATCGAGGACGGTATCCTGACCGGTTTCATGCAGGACCGCCAGAATGCGCGGTTGATGGGAGTGGCCCCCACCGGCAACGGACGGCGCGAAAGCTTTGCCCATGCGCCGATGCCCCGGATGACCAATACCTATATGCTGGGTGGCGATGCCGACCCCGCCGACATCGTCGCAGATCTGAAAGACGGGATCTGGGCCGTTGGCTTTGGCGGTGGTCAGGTGGACATTACCAATGGCAAATTCGTGTTTTCCTGTACCGAAGCCTATCGGGTTGAAAACGGCAAGGTCGGCGCGCCGGTCAAAGGTGCCACGCTGATCGGCGATGGGCCATCGGCGTTGAAACGCATTCATGCGCTTGGCAACGACATGGCGCTGGACCCCGGCATGGGCAATTGCGGCAAGGCCGGACAATGGGTGCCGGTCGGCGTTGGCCAGCCCACAGTCAAGATCGGCGGTTTGACCGTGGGTGGCGCGGCGGCGTGACCGGGCCCGCGCTGCGGACACCGCCAATACCCGCAGGCCAGACTACGCCTGGTCGGCATCTGGGGGTGGTGATTCTTTCGCTGGCGGCCAGGCCCTGACTGGGGCTGATCATCTGGGGCTGATCATCATGGGGTTGGGGGTCTTGTTGACCCCCACCTCGCAAGGCCTGCGCGAAATGTTCAAGAACCGGCCTGTTTACCGGGATTGGCCATCTGATGGGCGCGCCGCTGTGGCACATCGCCCTGCGGTGGGGAATCGGCGGGTCGCAGATCCCCTTGAGCATAGGTTTGGCAATCGGGCTGTTTTGGGCGACCGCATTGCGCATTTGGCTGCCAGCGATGCCTGGCCCGCCAATGGCCTTCGGGTTTGGCTGGATCTTGCGGCATAGTCCCTGCGCGAATCGCAATGGAGTTTGATTGTGGCACGTCATTAAAGAATACGCCGGATCAGATCCCATAAAGTCAGATTCCATAAAAACGCCCCGGAATTGAAAACGCAATTTCAACGAGATCGCCTGTTTTTCATCGCCAGCGCCAAAAGTTTTGCGAGATGGATGAATGCGATTTACCCCCTGTTAACCAGTCACAATGTAAACACAATTCAGCAAGAAGGCGGGGCTGGATGACCGACGAAAAATTTTCTTCCACTCACCCCCTACTCCCACCCACCTCGGAAGATGACCGGTTGGATTGGCTTCGCCTCTTGCGCTCACGTCGGGTCGGCGTGACGACATTTTACCGCCTGATGGCCGAACACGGCAACGCCGCCGCCGCATTGGCGGCCCTGCCCGATATTGCCCGGGCAGCCGGGCTCAAGGATTATGAGGCCTGCCCGCCCGCATGGGTCGCACGCGAATATGCCGCCGGACGCCGGGCCAAGGCCCGTCTGATCTGTTATGGCGATGCCGATTACCCCACCGATCTGGCCGATCTGGCCGATGCGCCGCCGATGCTGTGGGCGCGGGGCGACCTGACATTGTTGCGCAAACCCATGCTGGCGCTGGTCGGCGCCCGCAATGCATCCTCTTTGGGCACGCGCATGGCCCGCGCCCTGGCAAGTGAATTGGGCGAAGCCGGATTTGTCGTGGTATCGGGGCTGGCGCGTGGCGTGGATACCGCGGCGCATCTTGCTGCATTGGAAATGGGCACCGTGGCGGTTTTCGCCGGGGGGGTGGATGTCACCTATCCCGCGGAGAATACCCGCCTAGCCGAGGATATTGCCGCCCGCGGCGTCATCCTGTCGGAACAACCCATCGGCATGACACCACAGGCCCGGCATTTTCCAATGCGCAATCGCATTATTTCCGGCCTGTCACGGGGGGTCATTGTGGTGGAGGCCGCCGCAAAATCCGGCAGTTTGATCACCGCGCGCAATGCACTGGATCAGGGGCGCGATGTGTTGGCGGTGCCGGGTCATCCATTTGATGCCCGCGCCGGTGGGTGCAACATGTTGATTCGCGACGGCGCGCAACTTGTCCGCAATGCCGCCGACGTGATCGAGGCGGTGGGGCCAGCCCTCTCTGAGCTCGCCGAAGCTGCCGAGATGCAACCGGACCTACCGCTCGGCCCGACACCGCCCCCGCAGAAACGCACATTGCGCGAAACCGCCGCTTTGCATTCGCAGATCCTGTCGCGCCTTGCGCCGTCACCGGTGGCCGAAGACCAATTGATCCGCGACCTGAAGGGCGAGTCTGGCACAGTCGCGGCGCAATTGACCGATTTGGAATTGGACGGCAAGATCACCCGCCACCCCGGCGGACTTATCTCGCTATCACCCTGAATGCGCAAACGGCATTGCGCAGCCCCTGACCGGGGGCCAGCCCCCGGACCCCCGGGATATTTTCAAACAGAAGAAGGCGCGAAATACCGCCGCCTTTCGCCCGACTTTCACGACGGGTTCAAAAACAATAATCCGAGATCACCGCGCGATATTCCACGCAGAGAGGTTCCCAGGAAAACCACACATCCGTTGCGCCAATGGCGTGATGTACCGCGACCCAGGTGTCGCCACTCTTGCGATAAAGCGCCTGGATATTGGTGCCATCCATAAAATCAGGGTCCAGGGTGCCGCGCAAAAACCCCGGCGTTGCGGTCAGGTCGATCACCCCGCCCCCCGGATGCTGTGCCGCCACTGCCGCAAAAGCCAGGTCGCCCGCCAATCGCAATTCCCCGACCACAAATTCCACAGGCGCACCCAATTCCCATTCAACATGCGGGCGCAGCGCATCCATCAGCGCGCCGCGCGTTACGCTGCCGCGTTCGGGTGTCGTCCACTCCTGTGCGGTGGTTGGCGTTGCCAGCAACAGCGCAACACCGACACAAGAGGGAAATAAGGAAATGAAATTCTGCATGGCTCCTCCGGACTATTGTGCGTATCGTAGCCAATCGTAACAAGAAAACAAAAGCCCGGAATGGCCGCATTGACTTTTGTCCTTTCGCGGCACCATGTTCCGCCGCCAGAGCAGTGACCCTGAGTCGAGAGGAATTTTTATGCCAGTTGTTGTTGTCGAATCTCCGGCCAAGGCCAAGACAATCAACAAATACTTGGGATCGGATTACACCGTTTTGGCCTCTTATGGCCATGTTCGGGACCTGCCGCCCAAGGATGGATCGGTTGATACTGACAACGATTTCGAGATGAAATGGGAGGTCGGCGTTGACAGTCGCAAACATGTCAAAGCGATTGCCGACGCGTTGAAAGACGACAATGCCCTGATCCTCGCAACTGACCCCGATCGCGAGGGTGAGGCGATTTCCTGGCACCTTGAAGAGGCCCTGCGCAAGCGGCGTGCCATCAAGAAGGACACGCCGGTCAGCCGCGTTGTGTTCAACGCGATCACCAAATCCGCCGTCACCGAGGCCATGCAGAACCCGCGCCAGGTCGATGCGCCGCTGGTCGAGGCCTATCTGGCCCGCCGTGCACTGGACTACCTCGTCGGGTTCAACCTGTCGCCGGTGTTGTGGCGCAAATTGCCCGGTGCGCGCAGCGCAGGCCGGGTGCAATCGGTCTGTCTGCGCCTGATCGTCGAGCGCGAGATGGAGATCGAGGCCTTTAATCCGCGCGAATTCTGGTCGGTCAAGGCGCTGTTGGCCACCCCGCGCGGTCAGGAATATGAGGCCCGTCTGACGGTGCATGCCGGCAAGAAGCTGGACCGGTTTGATCTGGAAAACGAAACGGCTGCCGAATTGGCGGTTCAGGCGGTCACCTCCCGCGAATTGCATGTCGCCTCGGTCGAGGCGAAACCGGCCAGCCGCAACCCATCGCCGCCCTTCATGACCTCGACCCTGCAACAGGAGGCCAGCCGCAAGTTCGGCATGGGCGCCCGGCAGGCGATGAACGCCGCACAGCGGCTCTATGAAGCCGGCCACATCACCTATATGCGGACCGACGGTATCGACATGGCCCCAGAGGCCGTGACCGCGACGCGCGATGCCATTGCCGATCGCTATGGCAAGGAATTTGTCCCATCCAGCCCGCGGGTCTACAAGAACAAGGCCAAGAACGCGCAGGAAGCCCACGAATGTATCCGCCCCACGGATATGACCAAGGATTCCGATGCGCTGGCCAAGCTGGAAACCGATCAGCGCCGTCTTTATGATCTGATCTGGAAACGCACCATGGCCTGTCAGATGGCCGGTGCGAAACTGGAACGCACCGTGGTCGAGATCGCCAGCAAGGACGGTCAGGTCGGGCTGCGCGCCAACGGCCAGCGGATCGTGTTCGAAGGTTTCCTGAAAGTTTACGAAGAAGGGCGCGATGATGTGGCCGACGGGGATGACGACCGCATCCTGCCGCAGATCATGGAAGGCGAACCCGCCAAATTTGCCAAGGCCGGGCTGGAGGCCGATTACAACAAGGCCGGTGACAGCGCGCCGCAGGTGATCGAAACCGGCGGCATTCAGCGCAACGGCAAGGCGCTGTTGAGTGAAAACACCGCCGTTCTGGCGCTGCAACACCACACCCAACCGCCGCCGCGCTATACCGAGGCGACGCTGGTCAAACGCATGGAAGAACTGGGCATTGGCCGCCCGTCGACCTATGCCAGCATCGTCACCACGATTCAGGACCGCGAATATGTCCGCAAGGACAAAAACCGCCTGTTCCCAGAGGACAAGGGCCGGATCGTCACGATCTTTTTGCTGAACTTCTTCCGCAAATATGTCGGTTATGAATTTACCGCGGAACTGGAAGAAGAGCTCGATCTCGTCAGCGCGGGCGAGGCCGATTACAAGGCGCTGCTGGCCCGGTTCTGGACCGATTTCCATGCCGCGATTGCCGAAACTTCGGATCTTCGGATCTCGGAAGTGCTGGATGTGCTGGACGCGGCCCTGTCCGATCAGCTGTATCCCGCGCGCGAAGATGGCAGCGATCCGCGCATCTGCCCGAAATGCGGCACCGGCAATCTGCACCTGAAATCGTCGCGCACCGGGGGCTTTGTCGGCTGCGGCAATTATCCTGAATGCACCTATACCCGCCCGATTGCGGGCGAAGGGGCGGACGGCGAAGAGCGGCTGTTGGGCGAGGATGAGGGCGATGAAATCTGGCTCAAGGCCGGGCGTTTCGGCCCTTATGTCCAACGCGGTGAACCGACACCGGAAAACAAGAAACCGCCGCGCGCCTCGTTGCCCAAGGCCAAGGGGCAATATGTGCCGGGCTGGGGCCCGGATGATCTGACGCTGGAAAAGGCGGTGACGCTTTTGAATCTGCCCCGCGAGATTGGCGAACATTCCGAAGGTGGGGCCGTCAAAGCCAACTTTGGCCGTTTTGGTCCCTATATCATGCACCAGAAGCCGGACGAGGAAAAACCGGTCTATGTGAACCTGAAAGACCCGATCGAGGTGTTCGAGATCGGCATGAACCATGCGGTTGAATTGCTGGCGCATAAACGCGCCAATCCCGGACGGGGTCGCGGCGGCACAGCGGCGAAACCGCTGCGCGAGCTGGGTGATCACCCGGATGGCGGCCCGGTCAATGTGATGGAAGGGCGCTATGGGCCTTACGTCAAATGGGAAAAGGTCAACGCCACCCTGCCGAAAGATACCGAACCAGCAGATGTGACAATGGAAATGGCGGTCAAACTGATCGAGGAAAAGGCCAGCAAGGGCGGCAAGAAGAAAAAAGCCGCGCCGAAAAAGTCTGCTGCCAAGAAACCGGCGGCCAAGAAGAAGGCCCCCGCCAAGAAAACCGCCGCAAAGAAACCTGCGGCGGATGACGCAACATAGTGAAACGGGCGGCCTTCTGGCCGCCCTTTTTACATGTGCTGATCTACCTAAAACGCGATGCGCCCGCCCGGCCGGCGATCACACGGGCCAGTTGGCAATCACACAGACAGTTCGTTGTTGATCAGTGAAGGCCCGAAATCCTGTTTTGGGCGCAAACGGAATGCGCCGCCCACCCGATTGGCGGATTGGATGCGGTCACAGCGAAAGGTTCTTGGGCCGTGCCGCAGGTGGTCAAAGGCCACGACATACCAAATCGGATATTTCAGCAGCAGATAATGCGGTTCGATCTGGCGCGCAGAGGTTTGCCCATCCTCTCTTTGATAGGTGATTTCCAACACCTCTTGGTCGACAAATGCCTGGTGCAATGTCTGGACCACGCGTTTCGGCGGGGCTTTTGCACTGGCCTGCACAAAGGTTGACGCCGTCACCCCGATCAAGATGCGGGATTTCAGACGGTTCACCTGGCTGCGTTTTTGCGGCGAAAACGATGCCACCAATTGCCGCCGCACGGCCCCCAGATTGGCCAGAAACATCGGGGACTTCATTTGTTCCGCGACGGCGATGCTGATCAGAAGGTCGACCGCCTCGCCATAGGTGAGGTTCACCCGGCCAGCACCCCAATTCGGGTCAAGCCGCACCCCGCCGCCCCGCCCCCGATCGGCGTCAATCTGCATGCCCTGCTCCCGCATGAGCGACAGATCCCGCGCGATTGTCCGCGTGCTGACACCATGTTCATGCGCAAGATCTTTGACCGTGCAATGCGCGTCCTGCTTCAGCTGCACAGCAAGCAGTTCCATCCGTCTCAGCCTGTCTTGCGCATTTGTCCGTGCCATCAAACAAATATGCCATAAAATGTCATATTTCGCAATATGACCGGGCACAGGATGCAACTGGGGCGCGGAAATTGCCGCCCGAACGAACCGGAGAAACCATGATGAAAATGAACTATTTTGTTGTCGGCACGAATGACATGGACGCGTCAAAAGCCTTTTACGACGCCTTCTTTGCCCAGTCAGGCCTGCATTCGATGTCGCCAACAGACAGGATGACCTACTGGCTGGGTGCGGATTTCGCATTTGCAACGGCCCTGCCCTTTGACACGAAACCCGCCACCATCGGCAATGGCACGATGGTCGGCTTCTGTGTCGGTCACATGGACGAGGTCAAAAGACTGCATGCTCTGGCGCTTGAACTTGGCGGCACCTGCGAAGGCGCGCCGGGCCAGCGGGGGCCGAAATTTTCCGCCTATGTGCGGGATCTGGACGGGAACAAATTGTGCCTGTCTGACTGACCCATTTACTGACTGCCCCATGTACGACGCCGTTCTGCGGGACATGACCAAGGCTGATGTGACCTTTCTGCACTCACATTCCCACTCGCGCATGTGTGATTTTCATCTCTGGCGCGGGTGGGGGATTGTGGCGCGGAAACCGACCCTGTTGAAAGCCTATGCCATGACCCGTTCCTCGCTGACCCGCCGCCATCTTCTGGCCGCCTCCGGTGCCGCGCTTTTGATGCCTGCGACCGTCCGTGCCGCAGAGACCAAACCGGGCGTGCGCCACAATATCTCCGGCTTTTCGCATCAGGACTGGCGCGATCATTTCAGCGAACTGGGCGTGGGTGCCATCGTCTGCGACACCAACTCTCGTGCGCTGCATTACTGGTCCGGGAATGAGTACCGGATTTACCCCACCTCTGTGCCCAAGACGGATGAGTTGACCCGCCGTGGCTACAGCAAGATCGTGCGCAAGAAGGTCGGCCCCAGCTGGACCCCGACCGCCAGCCAGATGGAGCGGTTCCCGGATTGGAAACCTGTGGCCGGTGGTGCGCCTGACAATCCGCTGGGCAGCCATGCCATGTATCTGGATTGGCCCGCCTATCTGATCCACGGCACCCATGACACGCGCAAGATCGGGCGGCGGTCTTCGGATGGCTGCATCGGCTTGTACAACCCGAAGATCGAAGAATTATACGCCATGACCGCCATTGGCACGCAGGTGCGTTTGGTCTGAACCCGCGTCTGACTTGAAATGCTGCGCCCGTCCCGCACATCGGGGCGGGCGCTTTTTATCTACGGCCGGTTTATCCGACAGCGCTATCCAAAGCAGCCAGAATCGCGGTCCAGCCGCCCTGGTGGTTGTTGCGCATCTCTTCATTGGCAAATCGCACGTGGCTCAGGCGGACCTTGGTGCTGTCCCCTTGCGGGATGAATTCCAGGGTCACCTCGCTGTCGGTTTCGGTGGAATGGGCGCTTTCCCAGGTAAAAACGATCCGCTCATGCGGGGTGATTTCCCGATAGGTGCCGGCATGGGGCATTTCCTGGTCTCCTGCCTGCATGATGATTTCGAAACGCCCACCAACCGTAGGATCGGCAGAGGCCCGCGGCACTGTCATGTTCTGCCCCGGCAGCATGAACCGGCGCAGCATGTCCGGGTCGAGCCAGGCTTTGAACAGGGTTTCCTGCGGCGCGGCAATGATGCGTTCAACTTCCAGTGTCAGTTCCGTCATCGGATTTTCCTTTTGTTACCAATGTGTCCAAAGCTTCAAGTCGCATGTCCCAGATCGAGCGGAGATCGCGAAACCAGCGGTCGATTTCGGTCAATGGACCCATCTGAACGTCGATCAGATGCTCACGCCATTCCGTGCGCCGTCGCACCAGGCCAGCGGTTTCAAGCATTTTGATATGCTTGGAGACCGCATTGAGGCTCATGTCGAATCTGGCGTGAATATCCCCGACCTTCAGCGGCCCCTCCTGGGCCAGAAGCGTCAGGATGGCGCGGCGGGTCGGATCGCTCGCCGCCTTCAGAATGATATTCAGATCAGGATGTGATTCTAATTTAGCCATATGGTTGAATAACAAGACCACCGCCATCAGTCAACCGAGTGGGTGAATGAGGGTCCAAAATGCTAACGCTAACCCCCCGCTGCATCGCGGCAATCCAATTGACTCTCTGGCACGGCTCGCCCACAAAACTGTCTAAACGTCACGTCGAGGAGAGGTTTCCATGAAGAAAGTCTATGGCTCAGCGTCCGAAGCGCTGGAGGGCGTGTTGCATGACGGCATGTTGATTGCGGCGGGTGGTTTCGGGCTTTGCGGCATTCCCGAGCTGTTGATCGACGCGCTGGTGGAAAGCGGGGTCAAGGATCTGACTGTGGCGTCGAACAATTGCGGCGTGGATGGTTTTGGTCTGGGCAAGCTGCTCGACACGCGTCAGATCAAGAAGATGATGTCGTCTTATGTCGGCGAAAATGCTGAATTCATGCGGCAATATCTCTCGGGTGA